>JAFEDF010000100.1 GCA_018241785.1 Pseudomonadota bacterium
AGCGTCACCTCGACGCCGCACTTCTCGCAGATGACTCCGCGGTGCTTCAGCCGCTTGTACTTGCCGCACAGGCACTCGTAGTCCTTGACCGGCCCGAAGATCTTCGCGCAGAAGAGGCCGTCGCGTTCGGGCTTGAACGTGCGGTAGTTGATCGTCTCGGGCTTCTTAACCTCGCCGTACGACCACGAGCGGATCTTCTCGGGCGACGCAAGGCCGATCTTGATCGCGTCGAACTCTTCTTCCTGTGTGACCTGCTTGAACAGATCGAGCAATGCCTTCATTCGTTTCTCTCCGTAGGGGTTGAGGGGCGGGGATCCTCGATCCTCAATCCCGATCCATGTCCACGTCGATCGCCAGCGAGCGGATTTCCTTCACCAGTACGTTGAACGACTCCGGCATGCCGGCCTCGATCCTGTGCTCGCCCTTGACGATGTTCTCGTAGACCTTCGTGCGGCCGTTCACGTCGTCGGACTTGACGGTCAGCATCTCCTGCAGCGTGTAGGCGGCGCCGTAGGCCTCGAGCGCCCACACCTCCATCTCGCCGAAGCGCTGGCCGCCGAACTGCGCCTTCCCGCCGAGCGGCTGCTGCGTCACCAGGCTGTACGGACCGGTCGAGCGCGCGTGCATCTTGTCGTCGACGAGGTGGTGGAGCTTCAGCATGTGCATGTAGCCCACCGTGACCGCGCGGTCGAACTGCTCTCCGCTGCGGCCGTCGAAGAGGCGCACCTGGCCGCTCGTCGGCAGGCCGGCGAGCTCGAGCATGCTCTTGATCTCCTCCTCCGTCGCGCCGTCGAACACGGGGGTTGCGAAAGGCACGCCTTCGGTGAGATTCCCGGCGAGGCCGACGAGCTCGGCGTCGTCGAGCGAATCGAGCTTCTCGGGCCGTCCGGTCCCGTTGTAGACCTTGGCGAGGAAGCCGCGCAATTCGGCGGCGCTCGCCTCGCGCTTCAGCATCTCCGCGATGCGGTTGCCGATGCCCTTGGCGGCCCAGCCGAGGTGCACTTCGAGGATCTGGCCGACGTTCATCCGCGACGGCACGCCGAGCGGATTGAGCACGATGTCGACCGGAGTCCCGTCGGCCATGTACGGCATGTCCTCGACCGGAACGATCTTCGACACGACGCCCTTGTTGCCGTGCCGGCCCGCCATCTTGTCGCCGGGCTGCAGCCTGCGCTTCACCGCCACGTACACCTTGACCATCTTCTGCGCCCCGGGCGGCAGCTCGTCGCCCTGGGTCAGCTTCTTCTTCTTCTGGTCGAACATCTGGTCGAACTGCACGCGAAGCTGTGCGAGCGACTCCTTCATCGCCTCGAGCTGCCGGGCGGCATCCTCGTCCGCGAGCCGGATGTCGAACCAGTCGTGCCGCGGGACACCCTCGAGATAGTCCTTCGTGACCTTCGCACCCTTGGCGAGGCGCTTCGGGCCTCCGTTCGCGACCTTGCCCGAGAGGAGCTTCTCGATCCGCGCGTAGGCATCGTTCTCGACGATGCGCAGCTGGTCGTTCAGGTCCTTGCGGTAGCGCTTCAGCTCGTCGTCGATGATCTGCGTCGCGCGCTTGTCGCGCTCGATGCCCTCGCGCGTGAACACCTGCACGTCGATCACGCAGCCCGAGATGCCCGAAGGCACGCGCAGGCTGGTGTCCTTCACGTCGGACGCCTTCTCGCCGAAGATCGCGCGCAGCAGCTTCTCTTCCGGCGTGAGCTGCGTCTCGCCCTTTGGCGTCACCTTGCCGACGAGGACGTCGCCCGCCTCGACTTCGGCGCCGATGTAGACGATGCCCGCCTCGTCGAGGCGTCCGAGCTGCGCCTCGCCAAGCGAGCTGATGTCGCGCGTGATCTCCTCGGCGCCGAGCTTGGTGTCGCGCGCGACCACCGACAGCTCCTCGATGTGAATCGACGTGTAGCGGTCGTCGCCGACGACGCGCTCGCTGATCAGGATCGAGTCCTCGTAGTTGTAGCCGTTCCACGGCATGAACGCCACCAGCATGTTCTGCCCGAGCGCCAGCTCGCCGAGGTCGGTCGACGCACCGTCGGCGATCACGTCGCCCCTTGCGATCACGTCGCCGATCTCCACCAGCGGGCGCTGGTTGATGTTGGTGTTCTGGTTGCTGCGCTTGTACTTGGTGAGGTTGTAGATGTCGACCCCGACCTCGCCTGCCGCGGTCTCGGCGTCGTTGACGCGCACGACGATGCGCGAGGCGTCGACGTAGTCGACCTTGCCCCCGCGGCGCGCCATCACCGGAGTCCCGCTGTCGACCGCCGCAGTGCGCTCGACCCCGGTGCCGACGAGCGGCTTCTCGGTGCGCAGGCACGGCACCGCCTGGCGCTGCATGTTGGAGCCCATCAGCGCGCGGTTGGCGTCGTCGTGCTCGAGGAACGGGATCAGCGACGCCGCCACCGACACGATCTGCGACGGCGCCACGTCCATGTACTGGATCTTGTCGGGCGACGAGAGCATGAACTCGTTGCGGTTGCGGCACGAGACGAGCTCGTCGGCGAGCCTGCCGTGGGCGTCGATCTTCGCATTCGCCTGCGCGATTACGTAATGGCCTTCCTCGATCGCCGACAGGTAGTGGATCTCGTCGGTCACCTTGCCGCCGACGACCTTGCGGTACGGGGTCTCGAGGAAGCCGTACTCGTTGGTCCGCGCGTAGAGCGCGAGCGAGTTGATGAGTCCGATGTTCGGGCCTTCAGGCGTCTCGATCGGGCACACCCGCCCGTAGTGGGTCGGATGCACGTCGCGCACCTCGAAGCCGGCGCGCTCGCGCGTGAGACCGCCGGGGCCGAGCGCCGACACCCGCCGCTTGTGCGTGATCTCGGAGAGCGGGTTGGTCTGGTCCATGAACTGCGAGAGCTGCGAGCTGCCGAAGAACTCCTTGATCGCGGCCGAGATCGGCTTCGCGTTGATGAGGTCGTGCGGCAGCAGGTTCTCGCTCTCGGCCTGGCCGAGGCGCTCGCGCACTGCGCGCTCGACGCGCACGAGTCCCGAGCGGAACTGGTTCTCGGCGAGCTCGCCGACCGACCGCACGCGCCGGTTGCCGAGATGGTCGATGTCGTCGACTTCGCCGCGCCCGTTGCGCAGCTCGACCAGGATCTTGATGACGGCGATGATGTCTTCGTTGGTGAGCGTGCCGGGACCCTTCAGCTCGTCGCGCCCGACGCGCCGGTTGAACTTCATCCGGCCCACGGCCGACAGGTCGTAGCGCTCCTCGGCGAAGAAGAGGCCGTGGAAGAGCGCCTCGACCGCGTCCTCGGTCGGCGGCTCGCCCGGGCGCATCATCCGGTAGATCGCGACCTTGGCCGCGTACTGGTCGGGCGTGTCGTCGGTGCGCAGCGTCTGCGAGATGAACGGCCCCATGTCGAGGTCGTTCGTGTAGATCGTGCGGATGACGTCGATGCCGGCGGCCGTGAGCTTCGCGAGCAGATCGTCGGTGAGCTCGTCGTTCGCCTTGGCGAGCACCTCGCCGGTCGACGTGTCGACGACGTTCTGCGCGAGCGCACGCCCGACCACGTAGTCGGCGGGCACCGCGATCCGCTTGACGCCCGCTTCGGTGAGCTCGCGCAGGTGCCGGACGGTGATCCGCTTGTCCTTCTGGATCACCGGCTTGCCGTCGCGGCCCGCGACGTCGAAGCGCGCCATCTCGCCCTTCAGGCGCTCGGGCACGAACTCGAGCTCGACGCCCTTGCCCGACAGGTGGAAGGTGTCGGACACGAAGAACTCACGCAGGATGTCCTCGTTCGAGAGCCCGATCGCCTTCAGGAGCGTCGTGACCGGCATCTTGCGGCGGCGGTCGACGCGGAAGAACAGGAAATCCTTCGGGTCGAACTCGAAGTCGAGCCACGATCCGCGATACGGGATGACCCGTGCCGAGAACAGGAGCTTGCCTGACGAGTGGGTCTTGCCGCGGTCGTGCTCGAAGAACACGCCCGGCGAGCGATGGAGCTGCGACACGATGACGCGCTCGGTGCCGTTGATGATGAACGACCCGTTGTCGGTCATCAGCGGCATCTCGCCCATGTACACCTCCTGCTCCTTCACCTCCTTCACCGTGTCCTTCGGCGCCTCGCGATCCATCAGCACGAGCCTGACCCGCGCGCGCAGCGCCGAGCAGAAGGTAAGCCCGCGCTGCTGGCACTCGACGACGTCGAACGCGGGCGGCAGCAGCGAATAGCTGACGAACTCGAGCTTCGCGTTGCCCGAATGGCTCGAGATCGGGAAGATCGACGTGAACGCCGCCTGCAGGCCCTCGTTCTTGCGCTCGAGGGGCGGCGTGTCGGCCTGCAGGAAGGCCCGGTAGGAAGCGAGCTGGGTCTCGAGGAGGAAGGGCACCTCGAGGACGCTCGCGCGCTTCGCGAAGCTCTTGCGAATGCGCTTTTTCTCGGTGAACGAATAGGGGCTCGCGTGGGTGGTCGCCATGGGTGGTCGTCCGGTCTCCGGTTCGATGGGCGCTCGTGCGCAAATCCGCGGCGTTCGGGCTGGCCGCGCCTTGCGCGCCGCACCGCTGCCGCCCGACTGTCCGGGGGCATTGCGCCCCTGGCCTGGTGGCTGGCCGCTACCAGCCGCTGGCGGACGACGTCACCATTGCGGGCGACATCCGACCAAACCTCGCCTCTGCAGTCGATTCAGAGGACGAAGCGAAGGGCTCCATTGCGCGCGGGAACCCTTCGCTTCGGCTTCTGGCGAGGAACCGCCGCCGCAACGACGGCGACGGCTCCCGCTCATGCGACGCGAATCACTTCACTTCGACCTTGGCGCCGGCTTCCTCGAGCTTCTTCTTCGCGGCCTCGGCGTCAGCCTTGGGCACGCCTTCCTTGACTGGCTTCGGCGCGCCGTCGACGAGATCCTTGGCTTCCTTGAGGCCGAGGCCCGTGAGTTCGCGCACCGCCTTGATGACGTTCACCTTGTTGTCGCCGATCGCGGCAAGGACGACGGTGAACTCGGTCTGCTCCTCGGCGACGGCCGCGGCACCGCCGGCGGCGGCGGGTGCCGCCACGGCGACGGCGGCTGCCGCCGACACGCCGAACTTGTCTTCCATCGCCTTGATGAGCTCGGAGAGCTCGAGCACGGTCATCGACGAGATCTTGTCGAGGATTTCAGTTTGGACTGCGGACATCGTGGACTCCTGACGTAATAGATTGAGTTGGGTATGGATGGCGGTGTTTCAAGCGGGCATCCGGTCGCGTACGGCGGCGACCGTGCGCACGAACCGCGCGGGCACCTCGTTCATCGTGCGGACCAGCTTGGCAATCGGCGCCTGCAGCGTGCCGGCCAGCTTCGCGAGCAGCTCTTCGCGCGACGGAAGCGATGCGAGCGCCGCGATCTGCTGCGCCGTCATCACCTGTCCCGGCATCGCGCCACCCGCGATAACGAGCTTCTCGTTGCCCTTGGCAAAGTCGTTCAGGACCTTCGCCACGGCCACCGGGTCGGCGCCGATGCCGTAGGCGAGCGGCCCGACCATGCGGTCGGACAGCGGCGCGAACGGAGTGTCGGCCACGGCACGGCGAACGAGCGTGTTCTTGACCACACGGAAGTAGATACCCGAGGCGCGTGCCCGCGCGCGAAGCTTCGTCATGTCCGCCACCGGGAGGCCCCGGTTCTCGGCCATGACGATCGCCTGCGCTCCGGCAACTACCCGGGCCACTTCCGCTACGACCGCCTGCTTCTGTTCCAGATTGAGACTCATCGTCACCTCTGCTGCGTGGTTCGGTGACCGCACGTCCAGGACCATCCTGCACGAGGGCACCATCTGCGCCGGGCCCGATTTGGGTTTGAGCTTTCGCCCCGGCGGTCTTTGACGGTCCGCGGGCAGCACCTGCGCCGCCCGCGATCCCTCAAAACCGTTTCCTTCCAGCGCCGGCCGCAGCCGGCGCTTCAGCAAGCCATTCTTCAGGCATTCCTTCAGGCATTCACAGGCGCCTGGCTGAAGCCGGCGGTGTCGATGCGCACCCCCGCCCCCATCGTCGACGACACGCTGATCCTGCGCAGGTAGACGCCCTTGATGCCCTGCGGGCGCGCCTTGTTGAGCGCGTCGATCAGCGCGGTGAGATTGGTCTTCAGCTGCTCCGGCGTGAACGACGCGCGCCCGATCGTGCACTGGACGATGCCCGCCTTGTCGGTGCGGTACTGCACCTGGCCCGCCTTCGCGTTCTTCACCGCCTGCGCGACGTCGGCCGACACCGTGCCGACCTTCGGATTCGGCATCAGCCCGCGCGGGCCCAGGATCTGCCCGAGTTGCCCGACCACGCGCATCGCGTCGGGCGAGGCGATCACGACGTCGAAGTCCATGAAGCCTTCCTTGATCCTCGCCGCGAGGTCGTCGAAGCCGACGATGTCGGCGCCGGCTTCCTCGGCGACCTTCGCCTTGTCGCCCTGCGCGAACACGGCGACGCGAACCTTCCGGCCGGTTCCCGCCGGGAGCACCACCGAGCCGCGCACCGTCTGATCCGACTTCTTGGCGTCGACACCGAGGTTGACGGCAATGTCGACGGCCTCGTCGAACTTCGCCGTGGCCGTCTCCTTCACCAGCGCGAGCGCGGCGTCGACGGTGTAGCTCTTCGCACGGTCGACCTTGCCGCGGACCGACTTCATGCGCTTCGACAGGCGCGGGGTCTTCTGCTCGGCCATGATCACTTCACTCCTTCGACGGTGATGCCCATGCTGCGCGCGCTGCCGGCGATCGTGCGCACGGCCGCATCGAGCCCGGCGGCCGTGAGGTCGGGCTGCTTCAGCTTCGCGATCTCCTCGGCCTGCGCGCGCGTCAGCTTGCCGACCTTGTCGAGATGCGGCTTGCCGCTTCCCTTCTCGACCTTCGCCGCCTTCTTGATCAGCACCGTCGCCGGCGGCGTCTTCATCACGAAGGTGAAGCTCTTGTCGGCGTACGCGGTGATGATCACCGGGATCGGCAGCCCCGGCTCGACGCCCTGCGTCTGCGCGTTGAACGCCTTGCAGAACTCCATGATGTTGAGGCCGCGCTGGCCGAGTGCGGGCCCGATCGGCGGGCTCGGATTGGCCTTGCCCGCGGGCACCTGCAGCTTGATGTAACCGACGACTTTCTTCGCCATCTCAATCTCCTAGGTGGGTGCAAGCGGGCACCGCAATGCCCTCCCCGTTAAACGCGGACACGTAGTCCGTCACGCCACGCCTCGTGCCAACACCACCGACCTCGATCGTGGCGGACTACGCTTTCTCGACCTGCGAGAAATCGAGCTCCACCGGCGTCGAGCGGCCGAAGATCGACACCGACACACGCAGCTTGCTCTTCTCGTAATTGACGTCCTCGACGTTGCCGTGGAAGTCGGTGAACGGACCTTCCTTGATGCGCACCGCCTCGCCCATCTCGAACAGCACCTTCGGCCGCGGCTTCTCGACGCCCTCCTGCACCTGACGCAGGATCGCGTCGACCTCCTTCTGGGTGATCGGCGTCGGGCGATTCGCCGTCCCGCCGACGAAACCGGTCACCTTCGGCGTGCTCTTCACGAGGTGCCACGTGTCGTCGGTCATCTCCATCTCGACCAGCACGTAGCCCGGGAAGAACTTGCGCTCGGAAATCGCCTTCTGGCCGCCCTTCATCTCGACCACTTCCTCGACCGGAACCAGGATCTTGCCGAACTGCTCCTGCAGTTCGGAGCGCTTGATCCGGTCGGCGAGCGTGCGCTGCACGCTCTTCTCGAACCCCGAGTACGCGTGCACCACGTACCATTTCTTGTCGGCCATCATTCGGGTCGTCCCGTCAGCCAGTTGACCAGCCACGCCAGCGACGAATCGACGGCGAAGAGGAACAGCGCCATGATCACGACGAAGGCGAACACCACCGCCGTCGTCTGCACGGTCTCCTTGCGCGTCGGCCACGCGACGCGGCCCGCCTCGGCGCGCGATTCCTGCGCAAAGGCGAAGAATTCGCGGCCGATCGCCGACGTCCACGCCACGAGCAGCCCCAGCCCGAGCCCGCCGACCACCATCAGGAAGCGCAGGATCGGCACGGCGTTCGCGAAGTAGTAATAGGCCCAGATCCCGGCCACGACGCAGGCGATCGAGAGAACGATCTTCAGCTTGTCCATTTCAGATGGATACCCGAACCCTGGCAAGGGCAGGCCAGGAGGGAATCGAACCCCCAACCTGCGGTTTTGGAGACCGCCGCTCTGCCAATTGAGCTACTGGCCTATTCAGGAATCCTCGCACCCGCTACTCGATCACCTTGGAGACGACGCCGGCGCCGACCGTGCGGCCGCCCTCGCGGATCGCAAAGCGCAGCCCTTCCTCCATCGCGATCGGCGCAATCAGCGTCACCGTCATCCCGATGTTGTCCC
>JAFEDF010000101.1 GCA_018241785.1 Pseudomonadota bacterium
ATCCAATAGTCGAACGTACGCGAAGTCTCTCCTGGTGTGAAGGCGGCGTCGACACCCGGAAACGCATTTGCGAGCGCGCCGAGCCCCGGCCGAAGCTCCAGCAGCACCGTCGCGCCGCGGGCCTTCACGAGCGGCGCGTAGCGGATGAACTGGATCACGTCGCCCACTCCCTGCTCGCAGCGAAGGAGAACGGTTCGTCCTGCGAGGCTCTGGCCGGCCCACATCGGAACCGGGTAACTCGCGCGCTGCGCGCGAAGCCCGGGCTCGAACCAGCGAAACGAATAAGGCGGCCAGGCTGTGGGAAGATCGCCGATGGCGAGGAGCGCCAGCGAGTATTGGCCGAGCGCTTCGATGCTCGGAGCCGCTGGCAGCACCGCCTCGTAGTAGTCGATCGCCTCGCGAAAACGGCCGGCGAGGCGAAGCGCGACGCCGCGCCCCAGTGTCTCGCGCTCGATCGACTCGGGTTCGCCCAGAATCTCCGCGGCATCGGGGAAGGCTTCGGCGGCGCCCTCGAACTTCCGCGCGGTGAGGAGCGCGGCGCCGAGGGCGTTGCGCGCCTCGCGATCCTCCGGCCTGGCTTCGAGCGCTTCACGCGCGAAGCGCTCCGCAGCGCCGGCGTCGCCTCGCACAAGCGCACACGCCGAGAGCGCGAGCAGGCAATGCCGGTTGGCGCGAGAGTGTTGGAGCGCGTCGTCGAGCGCTCGCTCGGCGGCCGCGACGTCGCTGACGCGAAGCGCCATGCCGAGCGCGTAGTGGGATTCCCATGAGTTCGGTGCGCGGGCGAGTGCTTCGCGCGCGCACGTCGCGGCGCCCGCTGCGTCGCCCAGCCCAAGCTTCGCCCAGCCGAGCGTGCGTAGGAGCCTGGGATCGCGCACACCTGCCCTCTCGAGTTGCGCGAGGAGACGTTCCGCTTCCCAGTCGCGCCCGGCATCGAGCAACTCAAGCGCGCGCGCAGGCAGAGGTCGCGGCATCGAGGAAAGCGAAGGGATCGGGTAGGGGACCGGGTCACCCCGGTCGCCCTCCCACACCACCGTACGTGCGGTTCCGCATACGGCGGTTCATGAAGTACGCTGAAGGCGCTGCACCGTATCAAGCAGCGACACCAGCCC
>JAFEDF010000102.1 GCA_018241785.1 Pseudomonadota bacterium
GCGGCGCCTTCGACGGGCGAGTAGGCGAAGCAGCCGACGCGATCGAGCGCCGCCTCGCGCAGGAAGTCGAGGAGCTCGTCGAACTCGGCGTCGGTCTCGCCCGGGAAACCTGCGATGAACGTGCTGCGAAGCACGATTGCCGGCCGCGCCTCGCGCCATGCGCGGATGCGGTCGAGCACCTTCTCGGGTGCCGCCGGCCGCTTCATCAGCCGCAGGATGCGCGGGCTCGCGTGCTGGAACGGGACGTCGAGGTAGGCGAGGAGCCCGCGCTCGGTCGGCGTCCCGGTCATCAGCGGAACGAGCTCGTCGACGTGCGGGTAAGGATAGACGTAGTGCAGGCGCACCCACGCATCGTGGGCGCGCGCGAGGGCCGCGAGTTCGCGCGCGAGCTCGGCGGCGCGCGTCTTCATCGGTCGGCCCTGCCAGAAGCCGGTTCGGTAGCGCAGGTCGACGCCGTAGGCGCTCGTATCCTGCGAGACGACGAGGAGCTCGTGCACGCCGGCACGAAACAGACGCTCGGCCTCGACGAGCACGTCTCCGATCGGCCGCGATACGAGGTCTCCGCGCAGCGACGGAATGATGCAGAACGTGCAGCGATGGTTGCAGCCCTCGCTGATCTTGAGATACGCGTAGTGCGCGGGAGTCAGCTTGACGCCGACGCCAGGCGCGCGCGGAACGAGATCGACGAACGGGTCGTGGGCGATCGGCAGGTGCTTGCGCACAGCGCGCATCACCTCGTCGGTCGCGTCGGGACCGGTGACCGCGAGCACCTTCGGGTGCGCGTCGCGGACGAATCCTCCGCCGTCGCGCGCGCCGAGGCAGCCGGTGACGATCACCCTGCCGTTCTCGGCGAGCGCTTCGCCGATCGCGTCGAGCGACTCGGTGACCGCGGCGTCGATGAACCCGCAGGTGTTGACGACGACGAGGTCGGCGCCCGCGTAGGACGGCGCGATCGCGTAGCCGTCGCCGCGCAGCTCGGTCAGGATGCGCTCGGAATCGACGAGCGCCTTCGGGCATCCGAGCGACACGAACCCGACCCGCGGCGCGGGTACGCCGCGGCGGGACGCGCGTGCCGCCATCAGCGCGAGCTGTCGTCGGTGGACGCCGGCGGCGTGAAGCCCGGGAACGGGAACGCCGAGAACATGCCGCGAGTCTGGTCGTGCATGCGCTGCTGCATGTCCATGAAGAGGCGCGCGCTCTGCTCGAGGTAATTGCCGAGCATGCCCTGCATCGCCGGCGCCTGCATCTGCATGAACTGCTTCCACAGCTCGGGCGTCAGCATCATCTTGTCGCCGTAGACCTGCTTTGCCTGCTCCTGCAGCTTCTTCTGGATGGCGAGAAAGGCCTGCACGTTCTGCTCGATGTACTGGCCGATGATCGTCTGTTGTGCGCTGCCGTAGAAGCGGATCATCTGGATCAGCATCTCGGAGCTGAACATCGGCACGCCGCCGGATTCCGCTTCGAGGATGATCTGCAGGAGGATCGAGCGGGTCAGGTCCTCGTTGGTCTTCGCGTCGACGACGCGGAAGTCGACGCCGTCCAGCACCATCTGCTTCACGTCGGCAACGGTGATGTAGCCGCTGTTCTCGGTGTCGTAGAGCCGCCGGTTCGGGTATTTCTTGATCGTGCGCACTTCGGAGGGCATCAGGGGCTCCAGCCAAGTCGAGGGGGGATTTTAACCCTCTGATTTATCGGATGTTTGGAAAGTTTCCCCAGCCTTTGATGCGCCGCACAAAAAAGTCCTTGACTTGCGGCCTCCCCGTCCCTACAATTCGATTTGTGCGGTGCAGCAATCAACGGAATCCGATGAAGGAACCGAGGAAAGCTGAAGCACCGATCGGGCGGGAAGCGGCGAATCGACCGGGTCCTGCCACCAGGCAACGTCGGGGCGTTCCCGACCATTGAAAGGACTCGTCATGTACAACGCAACCGAACAATTCGCTGCTTTGAATCAGGCTGGCGTCTCGAACGCGATCAAGCTCGCGTCGCTGTCGATCGCCAACACCGAGAAGCTCGTGCAACTCAACATCAACGCCGCCAAGGCTGCGGTCGCGCAAGCCGTCGAAGGCGCGAAGGCTGCCGCCGCCGTGAGGGACGTGCAGGAACTCCTCGCGCTGCGCGCGAAGTTCACCGAAGCCGGCGTGCAGAACGCGACGGGCTACTCGCGCACCCTGTACGAACTGTCGTCCGAAGCGCAAGCCGGCTTCTCGGCGCTCGCCGAAGAGTCGTGGGCGTCGTACACGAAGGGCGTCGCTTCGTGGGTCGAGAAGGCCTCGAAGGATGCGCCGGCAGGTTCCGACGTCGCCGTCAACGCGCTGAAGTCGACGTTCGCCGCTTCGACGGCTGCGTTCGACCAGTTCCAGAAGGCGACGCGCCAGGTCGTCGACCTCGCCGATGCCAACATCCGTGCCGCCGCCGCGAACGCGACGAAGAACGGAAGCAAGGGCAAGCGCGCGTAAGCACTTCGCATCA
>JAFEDF010000103.1 GCA_018241785.1 Pseudomonadota bacterium
GAGTTCGCGTTGAAGCGAACGATGATTCGCGCTGGCTCGCCGGCGCAGGCACTCGGCGATCTCGTCGGGAACCTGCTTGATCGTGAGCGTGACGGCCATCGGCGACCTTCTGTTGCATGCCTGCATCCATTGTGCATCCATAACGGATCCATCGCAACGACTCGACGCACCAGCGGTCAGTGAACCGGGGTCGTGCAGAGGAACGGCAGCCACGCGTGCATCCACGCGCTGTCGGCGGCGAGCCACGGTCCGGCGAGCGTCAGCGCGGCGCTCGCGACGAGTACGCTGCCGGCGACGCGGCGCGCGGCCGGGTGCCCGGTGAAGCCAGCGTAGCGCTGCGCGCCGAACGCGGTGGCGAGCATCGCCGGTGCCGTTCCGAGGCCGAATGCGAGCATCGTCGCCGCGCTGCGCCAGGCGTCGAGCTGCAGCGTCGCGATGACGAGCACCGTGTAGACGAAGCCGCAGGGCATGAATCCCCACACCATGCCGAAGCCGACGGCGCGCGGCAGCGTCGCGACCGGCAAAAGGCGCCGGCCGAGCGGCGCAATCCGCCGCCACAGTACGCTGCCGATGCGCCCTGCAGGGTCGCGCAGGCCGCCGAATGCGACCAGTGCGGCGAGGACGAGCGCCAAGGCCGAGACCACGCGCAGTCCGCTTCGAACCGAATCGGTGGCGACGAGATCGACGACCCCGCCGAGTGCTCCGCCGAGGATGATCCCGGCGAGCGCATACGAGAGCGTGCGCCCCGCCTGGTAACCGACGAGGAGCAGCGGCCGCGGCCGCCCATTCGTCCCCTTGCTCGTCGCAACCCCGAGCGCCGCCGAGATGCCGCCGCACATGACGAGGCAGTGCCCGCTCGCCGCGAGGCCGAGGACGAGCGCTGCGCCGAGAGTGAGCGACGTCGCGCTCATTCGCGGCCTGCGCAGCGGGGCGGCGCGTTGTGCGCCGCGGGGCCCGCCCCGTCGTCCTCGAGCGGCAGCAGCCCCGGCGTTTCCATGTCGTCGAACTGGCCGTGGTCGACCGCCCAGAAGAACGCGATGGCGCCCGCGATCAGAAGCGCGATCGACACCGGGATCAGCGCGACGATCGCGTTCATGCCGGGCTCGCCTTCGCGGCGAGGCCAGGAGGCCCGCGCCCGGCTGCGAGTTGGCCGGTCGCGGCGCGCCCGCCGTTCGCGCGGCCGATGCGCAGCGCATTCAGCACGACCGCGAGCGAGCTCGCCGACATGCCCGCCGCGGCAGCCCACGGCGGCACGAAGCCGAGCGCGGCGAGCGGCACCGCGGCGAAGTTCCAGCCGAGCGCCCAGCGCCGGTTCTGAGCGAGGATCGCCAGCGTGTGCTGCGCAACCGCGCGCGCCTCGACGAGCCCGTCGAGCCGGCTGTCGACGAGGACGATGTCACCCGACGCTCGCGCGAGGTCGGTTCCCGAGCCGATCGCGACACCGACGTCGGCGCCGGCAAGCAGCGGCGCGTCGTTGATGCCGTCGCCCACGGCGATCACGCGCGCACCGCCGGCGCGCAAGCTCTCGAGCCGCGCGAGCTTCGCCTGGGGCGTGAGCGCAGCCGCGAAGCGCTCGATGCCGAGTTCATGCGCGATCTTCGCCACGCGCGACAAAGCATCGCCGCTCGCGATCGACACCACGACGCCCGAGCGCACCAGCGCGGCAACCGCCTCGCGTACTCCGGGACGCACCTCTTCGGCGGCGCGAAACGTCGCGACGACGCCGTCGTCGTCGGCGAGCACGAGCGCACCGTCGAGCGCCGTGTCGATCGTGCCGGCCTGCGCCCGATCGAGCTCGCCCGAGATCGCGTACGCCGCGTGCCCGAGGCGAAGCCGCCGGCCCCCGACGACGCCGCTGATCCCGGCCCCGGCGTCGACGCGAACCTCGGCGGCCGGCACCGGCCCGCGGCCCGCGCCCGCGGCGACGGCACGTGCGAGCGGATGCGAGCTCGCCCGCGCGAGCGCCGCAGCGAGCGCGAGGGCCGCGGCGCGGTCGACGCCGGCACGGCTGTGGACGTCGTCGAGGGTTATGCGCGACTCGGTCAGCGTGCCGGTCTTGTCGAGCACCACGTGGGTGGCGTGCGCGAGGGCCTCGATCGCGTCGGGATTGACGACGAGGATGCGTCTGCGCGCGAGGACGCCGAGCGCGCGCGTCACCGCGGCCGGAACCGCGAGCGCGAAAGCGCACGGGCAGGCGACGACGAGGACGGCGAGCACCGCGGCGAACGCCCGCGCGGGGTCGACGAGCGACCAGCCGAGCGCGGTGATCGCGGCGAGCGCCAGCACGCGCGCGACGAAGCGCGCGGCGGCGCGCTCGCCTTCCTGCGCGAGCTGCGGCTTCGACGCCGCGGCACGCGCGGCGAGCGTGACGATCGCCGAGAGCATCGTCTCGGCGCCGGTGCGCCTCGCCTCGAGCCGCACCGGCCCGTCGACGACGATGCTTCCCGCGAGGAGCACGTCGCCTTCGCGCTTGCGGATCGCGACGGGCTCGCCGGAGACGAGCGCCTCGTCGACCGTGCACTCGCCTCCGGCGACGACGCCGTCGGCCGGGACGGTTGCGCCTTCGGCGACGTGCACGCGGTCGCCGGGCCGAAGCTCGAACGCCGCGACGCGGACGAGCGATCCGTCGCCGGCGATGCGATCGGCGAAGGCAGGCGAGCTCCGCGCGAGCGCGTCGGCGAGCTCGCCCGTGCGGTGGCGCGCGCGCATTTCGAGATAGCGCCCGGCGAGGAGCAGGAAGACGAACATGCTGACCGAGTCGAAGTACACGTCGGCGCCGCCGCGAATCGCCGCGACGGCGCTCGCCGCGTAGATGAGCGCCACGGCGAGCGCGACCGGCACGTCCATGCCGAGCCGGCGCGCGGCGAGCGAGCGCCTCGCTCCGGCGAAGAACGGCCGCGCCGAGTAGAAGACGACGGGGGTCGCGACGAGAAGTCCGAGCCAGCGAAAGAGGTCGCGCGTCACCGCGTCCATGCGCTCGACCGCACCGAAGTACAGGGCGGCGGCGTACATCATCGCCTGCATCGCGCCGAAGCCGGCGACGGCGAGGCGCTTCATCGCCACGCGCGCCTCGCGCCGCCGCGCGTCGTCGAGCACCTGCGCGTCGAGGGGCAGCGCGCGGTAGCCCGCGCGCCCCAGCGTGTCGACGATCGCCGGCAGCGCGAGCGTGTCGCGATCGCCGGTGATGCGCGCGCGCCGGGCCGCGGCGTTGACCTCGACGCTCGTGACGCCCGGGAGCGCTCCGACCGCGCGCTCGATCAGCCAGCTGCACGCAGCGCAGCGCAGGCCGTCGACCGCGACGAGCACCTCGCAGCGTCCGCCGTCGAGCTCACGCAGCGCCTGGCGCGCCGCCTCGGGCCGCGCCCACGCGGCGGCGTCGTCGGCAACGCGCGCCGGATCGGGGGCGCGCATCGCCGCTTCGCTGCGCAGCCGGTAGTAGTCGGCGAGACCGAGCGCGTCGATCCACTCGGCGGCGGCGCGGCAGCCCGGGCAGCACACGGGATGGCTCACGCCGCCGACGACGGCTCGCACGGCGTCGCCGGGAGGCAGCGCCTCGCCGCAATGCCAGCACGAGCCTTCGGCGCGGACGTTCATCGCCGATCGGATGCGCTGCGGTCGGGATGGGCGCTGCCGTCGGGTCCGGCGGCGCGCGCGAGCGGGACGTTCAGCACGTGGCCGGGGACGGTCGGCAAGGCCTCGTCGGCATAGCGCTCGGCGATGACGATCATCAGGATGCAGCCGGCGAGCGACGCGGCGAAGATCGCCACGCCGAGCCACGCGACCGGCTGGCGCCACCACGTCGCCGTGGTGCGCGCGGTCATCGCTTCAGTCGCGCGTGCCCGCGGCGGTGGGATGCGACTGCGCATAGACGAAGGCCGCGACCGCGCGCGCGTCGTCCTCGCCGAGCCGTGCGCGCCATGAAGGCATCGTGCCGCCGCGACCGTTGCGGATCGTCGTCTCGATCGTGTCGAGGCTGCCGCCGTAGAGCCAGACGGTGTCGGTGAGGTTGGGCGCGCCCATCGCCTGGTTGCCCTTGCCGTCCTGGCCGTGGCAGGCAGCGCAGTTCGTGGCGAACACCGGCTTGCCGGCAATCGCCTTCACGTCGTCGTGCGGCCCTCCCGACAGGCTCTTCACGTAGTTCGCGACGTCGGCGATCTGCGAATCCGAGAGCGTGCCTCCCCATGCCGGCATCGCGCCGTGGCGTCCGTCGAGGATGCTCGCGAGGATCACGTCGCCGCTGCCGCCGTAGAGCCAGTCGCTGTCGGTGAGGTCGGGTGCGCCGAGCGCCTGGTTGCCGTGGGCGTCGCGCCCGTGACACGCGGCGCAGTTGTCGATGAAGAGGCGCTCGCCGAGACGCGTCACTTCGCGATCGGCCGCGAGCTTCTCGACCGGCGTGCCGTGGATGCGGGCCATCAGCGGCGCCAGGTTTGCCGCATTCGCGTCGCGATCGGCGGTGAGCTCGGCGGTCGACGTCCAGCCGAGGATCCCCCTGGATGCGCCGAAGCCCGGATAGAGCGCGAGGTAGGCGAATCCGGCGACGAACATCGCGAGCGAGACCACGACCCACCACAGCGGGAGCCTGCGCACGCCTTCGCGCAGCACGCCGTGCGCCCACACGTGGCCGGTGGTGCCGTCCCTGAGCGTCGGGATCTCGACGCGCGGACCCCACAGGAAGAGGAAGAACGTGATGCCGAGATTCAGCACCACGAGGCCCATGATCCACGCCGACCAGAACGCGCTCATCGTTCGTCCCCGTCCTGCATCGGCAGCGCGGCGAGCGCGTCGAACGTCTGCCGGTGCTGCGGCAGCCATGCCCATATCCAGATGCCGATGAACACGAGCATCAGGATCGACGTGATCACGCCGGCGAGCGTACCCCAGAACGGGCTCATCGCGCGCCTGCCTGCGGTGCGTCGTTGAGGACGCCGAGGCCCTGCAGGTAGGCGACGAGCGCGTCGAGCTCGGTCTTGCCCGCCACGGCCTTCGGCGCGCCCGCGATGTCGGCGTCGGTATAGGGATCGCCGAGCGTGCGCAGCGCGCGCATGCGCGCCATGATGTCGTTGCCGTCGATCGAAGCCGTCGCGAGCCACGGATAGCCCGGCATGTTCGATTGCGGCTCCACCGCGCGCGGGTTCATCAGGTGCAGGCGCTGCCAGTCGTCCGAGTACTTCCCGCCGACGCGCGCGAGGTCGGGCCCGGTGCGCTTCGATCCCCACTGGAACGGACGGTCGTAGACCGACTCGCTCGCGACCGAGAAATGGCCGTAGCGGTCGACCTCGGCGCGCAGCGCGCGGATCATCTGCGAGTGGCACAGATAGCAGCCCTCGCGAACGTAGATGTCGCGCCCGGCGAGCCGCAGCGGGTCATAGGGCTTGACTCCCGCGGGAGGCTTCACCGTGTGCGCCTGCACGAAGATCGGCGTGATCTCGGCGAGCCCGCCGAGCGAGACCATGACGAGGGTGAGGAAGCCGAGCAGCCCGACGTTCTTCTCGATCGCCTCGAAGTAGCGGTATCCCTTGGCCATGCGCGGCTCCTCAGGCGTACGCCGGCAGCGGCGCCGGGACCTGCTCGGCGACCGGCTCGGGAATCGGCACCGGGATCGGGCGGATGAGGTGCGCGCGCGCGGCGGCGGCGGTGTGCCACAGGTTCCACGCCATCACCACCATGCCGGAGAGCACCATCACCCCGCCGAACCAGCGCACCGCATAGAGAGGCTTGATCGCGATCAGGCTGTCGATGAACGGATAGGTGAGCGATCCGTCGGCGCGGGTCGCGCGCCACATCAGGCCTTCGGTGACGCCCGCCGTCCACATCGCGATCACGTAGAGGAGCACGCCGCCGGTGTGCAGCCAGAAGTGGAGCTCCATCGCGCGCCGCGAATGCATCGCCGGCTGTCCGAGCGCGCGCGGCGCCATCGCGTAGAGCGAGCCGATGGTGATCATCGCCACCCAGCCGATCGATCCCGAGTGGACGTGGGCGATCGTCCAGTCGGTGTAGTGCGACAGCGCATTCACCGACTTGATCGCCATCATCGAGCCTTCGAAGGTCGCGGCGGCGTAGAACACGAGCGACACGACCATGAACTTCGCCGCGGGGTCGTCTCTCAGCCGGTGCCACGAGCCGTTGAAGGTCATGAGCCCGTTCGCCGCCGAGCCCCAGCTCGGCATCAGGAGCACGAGCGAGAACGCCATGCCGACCGACTGCACCCAGTCGGGCAGCGCCGTATACATGAGGTGGTGCGAGCCCGCCCACATGTACACCGAGATCAGCGCCCAGAAGTTGACGATGGAGAAGCGGTAGCTCCACAGCGGCTGCTGCGCCTGGCGCGGGACGAAGTAGTACATCATCCCGAGGAAGCCCGCGGTGAGGAAGAAGGCCACGGCGTTGTGACCGTACCACCACTGCACCATCGCATCGGTGACGCCCGAGTAGATCGGATACGACTTGGTGAGCGACACCGGCAGCGCGAGGTTGTTGACGATGTGCAGGAGCCCGACGGCGATGATGAATGCGCCGTAGTACCAGTTCGCGACGTAGATGTGGCGGATGCGTCGCCGCGCGAGCGTCGCGAAGAAGACGACCGCGAAGCTCACCCAGACGACGCCGACCAGGATGTCGATCGGCCACTCGGGCTCCGCGTATTCCTTGCTCTGCGTGATGCCGAGCGGCATCGAAAGCATCGCGAGCACGCAGGCGAGCTGCCAGCCCCAGAACGTGAAGTTGGCGAGCGCGGTGAAGGCGAGGCGCGTGTGGCCGGTGCGCTGGACGACGTAGTAGCAGGTCCCGATCAGCGCCGAGCCGCCGAAGGCGAAGATGACGCCGAACGTGTGGTCGGGTCGGATGCGGCTGAAAGTCAGGAACGGAAGGTCGAAATTCCAGAACGGCCAGGCGAGCTCGGCCGCCGCGTAGACACCGACCGACATCCCGATGATTCCCCAGACCGCGGCGGCGAGCAGGAACAGCCGGACGATCTGGTCGTTGTAGGTCTCGTTGAGCTGGGTCGCCATCCATGATCCCCGTCGGTGCGCGGCCGGCGATTATGCACTGCACAAAAGACCGGCCGCTTGACGAAAATCATAGCCGTACCTATTGAAATCCGCACCAGGCACGACTACTATTAGCACTCGTGGTTATCGAGTGCCAGCGGCGCTTGGCCGCTGCGGGCGCTTCCGCCGGCCCGAAGCCGGGCGGCAAGTAGCAACCCTTTGTTTCCAGACGATTTCAAACCAGGAGTGAGCACTGACATGAAGCTTCGTCCCCTGCATGACCGGATTATCGTCAAGCGGCTCGAAGAAGAGCGCAAATCCGCCGGCGGCATCGTCATCCCCGACACGGCCGCGGAAAAGCCGTCGATGGGCGAGGTCGTCTACTGCGGCCCCGGCAAGACCGACGAGCACGGCAAGCTGATCGCCATGGGCGTCAAGCCCGGCGACAAGGTTCTCTTCGGCAAGTACTCGGGTCAGGAATTCAAGATGGACGGCCAGGACCTGCTTCACATGCGCGAAGACGACGTCATCGGCATCGTCGACTGACCACCCATCCCCAACGCACACGCATCAGGAGAACCGAACATGGCAGCCAAAGACGTCCGCTTCGGCGACAACGTCCGCAACAAGATGGTGAATGGCGTGAACGTCCTCGCCAACGCCGTCAAGGTGACGCTCGGCCCCAAGGGCCGCAACGTCGTTCTGGAACGCAGCTTCGGCGCACCGACGATCACCAAGGACGGCGTGTCGGTCGCCAAGGAAATCGAGCTCAAGGACAAGTTCGAGAACATGGGCGCGCAGATGGTGAAGGAGGTCGCATCGAAGACCTCCGACGTCGCCGGTGACGGCACCACCACCGCGACCGTGCTCGCGCAGTCGATCGTCATCGAAGGCATGAAGTACGTCGCTGCCGGCATGAATCCGATGGACCTGAAGCGCGGCATCGACAAGGCCGTCGTGGCGATCGTCGAAGAGCTGAAGAAGATCAGCAAGCCGTGCTCGACGTCGAAGGAGATCGCGCAGGTCGGCTCGATCTCGGCCAACGCCGACGAATCGATCGGCAAGACGATCGCCGAGGCGATGGACAAGGTCGGCAAGGAAGGCGTGATCACCGTCGAGGACGGCAAGGGTCTCGAGAACGAGCTCGACCTCGTCGAGGGCATGCAGTTCGACCGCGGCTACATCTCGCCGTACTTCATCAACAACCCCGACAAGCAGGTGTCGGTCCTCGAGGATCCGTACATCCTGCTGCACGACAAGAAGGTCTCGAACATCCGCGACCTGCTGCCGGTGCTCGAGCAGGTGGCGAAGTCGGGCAAGCCGCTCGTCATCGTCGCCGAGGACGTCGACGGCGAGGCGCTGGCGACGCTCGTCGTCAACAACATCCGCGGCATCCTGAAGACCGTCGCGGTCAAGGCCCCCGGCTTCGGCGACCGCCGCAAGGCGATGCTCGAGGACATCGCGATCCTCACCGGCGGCACGGTGATCGCTGAAGAGCTCGGCCTGAAGCTCGAGAACGCGTCGCTGAAGGACCTCGGCCGCGCCAAGCGCGTCGAGGCGGCGAAGGAAGACACGACGATCATCGACGGCGCCGGCGAGAAGGCGGCGATCGAGGCTCGCGTGAAGAACATCCGCAAGCAGATCGAGGAAGCCACCTCCGACTACGACAAGGAGAAGCTGCAGGAGCGCGTGGCGAAGCTCGCCGGCGGCGTCGCGGTGATCAAGGTCGGTGCCGCAACCGAAGTCGAGATGAAGGAGAAGAAGGCGCGCGTCGAGGATGCGCTGCACGCCACGCGTGCCGCGGTCGAGGAAGGCATCGTGCCGGGAGGCGGAGTCGCCTACCTGCGCGCGCGCGCCAACGTGAAGGGCCTGAAGGGCGCGAACCCCGATCAGGAGGCAGGCGTCAAGATCGTGCTCCGCGCGGTCGAGGAACCCCTGCGCCAGATCGTCGCCAACGCCGGCGAGGAGCCGTCGGTCGTGCTGAACAAGGTCGTCGAGGGCAAGGGCAACTTCGGCATGAACGCTTCGACCGGCGAGTACGGTGACCTGGTCGAGATGGGCGTGCTCGATCCGACCAAGGTCGCGCGCTATGCGCTGCAAAACGCCGCCTCGGTCGCGAGCCTGATGCTGACCACCGATGCGATGGTGGCCGAACTCCCCAAGGACGAGAAGCCCGCGATGCCGGGCGGCGGCATGGGGGGCATGGGCGACATGGACATGTAAGTCACTGAGTATTCAGCAGACTTCATGGACGAGGGCCGCCCGGTCGGGCGGCCCTTTCTTTTGCGCGCACGCAACGGCCCCGCAGGCTGATTCCAGAAAATTCAAACACCTGGCGACGATTCCTGCGAACTGCCGTAAAATCGCAACGCTTATGCGTTGGTCATTCCCGGAAACCATGCGCGCCGCCGCGGTGCAGCCGATCGCATGACGTCCTGGCTGACGTCGGGGGTGGTCTTTGCGCTGGCGATCGCGCTCCTCGCCGTGGTGGTCGTCGCCGGCCTTCTGCGCCGGCGCCGCGAGGCCGAGCGTGCGTCGCGCAGCGCGGCCGACGGCCCCACGGCACTCGCGCCGTGGACCGAGGGCGAGACCACGCGCCTGCTGTCGTCGGCCGAGGTGCCGGGGCTCTACCTGCTGCGCCCGCGCTTCCTCTCCAAGTCGGAAGCTGCGGTGTTCCTGCTCCTGAAGGCCGCGTTCCCGCGGCACGAGGTGTTCGCGCGCGTGCGCCTCGCCGACGTATTGCAGGTGAAGATCGGTCCGCAGGGGCTCGAGCGGCTGCGCGCGTTCCGCAAGATCGCGAACCAGCACGTCGGGTTCGTCGTCTGCGACCGCGACATGACGATCATCGCGATCGTCGACCTGCGCGAACCCGACCACGTTGCCGATCCGCGCGACCAGAAGCTCGAGACGATCAAGCAGCGGTGCCTATCCGCCGCGCAGGTCAAGTACGTCTGCGTCTACCCGCCCCAGCTGCCGCGCTATCGCGACCTGCGCGAGCAGATCCTCGGCACCGCCGCCGATCTCGTCTGAGCCCTTCGCGCAGGGGTCAGTGCACGAAGTTGAGGTAGAGGTAGAGCACGATCAGCGCGCCGATGATCGAGAGGAACCACCCGGCCGGGTGGTACTTGCCGTCGGGCGAGCGCCAGATGAGCCCGCCGATGACGCCGCCGACGAGCGAGCCGATGATTCCGATGATCGCCGTCATCCAGAATCCCATGTGCACGGCGCCCGGATACACGAAGCGCGCGATGACACCGACGATGAACCCCACGATGATCATCGAGATGATGTGGAACAAACCCACGATTGCCTCCGTCTGGTCGTGAGCGCCCGACCGGCGCGCCGGCGAGCGTAACACACCCGTCGGTGTTTTGCGTAAGGGGCAGGGGTCAGTGCACGAGCTGCGCGAGCTCGCCCGAGCGGTAGCGCTGCGCCATGCGGTCGAGGGGCACCGGCGTGATCTTCGCCGCCATGCCTGCGCAGCCGAACTCTTCGTAGCGCTCCTTGCAGATCGCCTTCGCCGCGAGCATCGCAGGCTTCAGGTATTCGCGCGGATCGAACTTCGACGGGTTCTCGGCGAGGAAGCGGCGGATCGCCGCGGTCATCGCGAGGCGGATGTCGGTGTCGATGTTCACCTTGCGCACGCCGTGCCGGATGCCTTCGCGGATCTCGTCGACAGGCACGCCGTAGGTCTCCTTCATGTCGCCGCCGAACTGGCGGATCTCGGCGAGCAGGTTCTGCGGCACCGACGAGCTCCCGTGCATGACGAGGTGCGTGTTCGGGATGCGCCGGTGGATTTCCCTGATGCGGTCGATCGCGAGGATGTCGCCGGTCGGCTTGCGCGAGAACTTGTAGGCGCCGTGCGAGGTGCCGATGGCGATCGCCAGTGCGTCGAGCTGCGTCGCGTTGACGAAATCCGCCGCCTGGCCGGGGTCGGTCAGGAGCATCTCGCGCGTCATCGTTCCGTCGGCCCCGTGCCCGTCCTCCTTGTCGCCCTTCATCGTCTCGAGCGACCCGAGGCAGCCGAGCTCGCCTTCGACCGTGACCCCGCGAGCGTGCGCGAGGTCCACGACCTGGCGCGTCACGCCGACGTTGTAGTCGTAGCTCGCGATCGTCTTGCCGTCCTCCTTGAGCGAGCCGTCCATCATCACCGACGAGAATCCGAGCTTCATCGCCGACTCGCACACCGCCGGCGACTGGCCGTGGTCCTGGTGCATGACGACCGGGATCTTCGGATAGCTCTCGACCGCCGCCTCGATCAGGTGGCGCAGGAAGGTCTCGCCCGCGTATTTGCGCGCGCCGGCCGACGCCTGCATGATCACCGGGCTGTCGGTTTCGGCCGCAGCCGCCATGATCGCCTGCACCTGTTCGAGGTTGTTGACGTTGAACGCCGGCAGGCCGTAGTCGTGCTCGGCCGCGTGGTCGAGGAGCTGGCGCATCGAAACGAGGGGCATCGTCGCCTCCGTCGGGGGTCGGGTGAACGAGCCCCGATTCTACCCGGCGCGCTTCCGCGCGGTCCGGCGTTATCCCGCGCGGTCCGGCGCTATCCCGCGCGGTCCGGCGCTATCCCGCGGCGCGCCCCTCAGCCTTGGCGGCGGCGACGCTGCGCATCGTGTCGAGCGCGAGGTTCGAGTGCGCGTACGCGGCTCCGGCGCGCATCTCGGCCGCGACCCAGATCGCCTCCATGATTTCCTTCTCGGTCGCGCCGCTCTTCATCGCGGCCTCGGTGTGCCCGCGGATGCAGTACGGGCACTGCGTCGTGTGCGCAACGGCGACGGCGATCAGCTGCTTCGTCTTCGCCGGCAGCGCGCCGTCGGCGAACACCGCCTGGCTGAACGCGCGGAAGGCGGCAAGGGGTTCGGGGGCGAGCTCGCGCCGCAATGCATGCAATTCATGTGACGACTGCGGATACATCGGGTGGTCCATCGCATTTCTCCAGGGTCAATGGCCGGGCGCGTGCTCGCGCTTCGGCCGATACGTGCCGGCCGGCTTCGCAAAGGCGATCGAGAGCCGGTTCCAGCCGTTGATGGCGACGATCGCGAGCGTGAGGTCCGCGAGCTCCTCGTCGCCGAAGTGTTCGTGGGCCGCGGCGAAATCGGAGTCGGTCACGCCGCCTTCTGCAACGTTGGTCACGGCCTCGGCCCAGGCGAGTGCCGCACGCTCGCGCGGCGTGAAGAAAGGGGTGTCGCGCCACGCGGAGAGGGCGTAGAGGCGCTGCTCGCTCTCGCCTGCCGCGCGCGCATCCTGCGTGTGCATGTCGAGGCAGAACGCGCAGCCGTTGATCTGCGACACGCGCGTTCGCACGAGCTCGAGCAGCGCGTGCTCGAGCCCGCTTTGGCGGACGTGCCGCTCGAGCCCGAGCATCGCCGCGTAGACGCCGGGCGAGGCAACCTTGACGTCGATCCGCTCGCTCATGACCTGCACCCCGATGTTACGCCTGCGCGCGCTCCTCGAGTACGGCGATCGCCGGCAGCGTGCGTCCTTCGAGGAACTCGAGGAACGCTCCGCCCGCGGTCGAGATGTAGTCGATGCGCGCTCCGACGCCGAAGCGGTTGATCGCGGCGATGGTGTCGCCGCCTCCCGCGATCGACCACGCCGGCGAGTCGGCGATGGCGTTCGCGAGCGCGCGCGTGCCGGCGGAGAACGGCTCGAGCTCGAACACGCCGACCGGCCCGTTCCACACGACGGTCCCCGCACGCGCGACGATCGCGCCGAGCGCCGCGACGCTCGCCGGGCCGAGATCCAGAATGAAATCGTCGTCGGCGACGCCGGCGACCGGCTTCGTTTCGCATGCCGCGTCGGCCGCGACGCGCTTCGCGCAGACGACGTCGACGGGCAGCGGCACCTTGCCCGGCCACTCGGCGAGGATGGCCTTCGCTTCGCCGGCGAGGGCCGGCTCGGCAAGCGACTTGCCGATGCGCCCGCCGGCGGCGAGGACGAACGTATTGGCGATGCCGCCGCCGACGATCAGCGAGTCGACCTTCGCCGCCAGTGCGCGCAGCAGCGTGAGCTTGGTCGACACCTTCGCGCCGCCGACGATCGCCACCAGCGGGCGCTTCGGCTCGTAGAGCGCGCGGGTGAGCGCATCGAGTTCGGCGGCGACGAGCGGCCCTGCGCAGGCGACCGGAGCGGCGCGCGCGAGCGCGTGCGTCGTCGCCTCGGCGCGGTGCGCCGCGCCGAACGCGTCGTTGCAGTAGACGTCGAGGAGCTTGGCCATCCTCTGCGCGAGCCCGGCACTGTCGGCCTTCTCGCCGACGCTGAGGCGGCAGTTCTCGAGGAGCACGAGGGCGCCGGGCGCGAGCGCGTCGTGCCACGCTCCGCCGTCGACCCAGTCGCGGATGAGCGGAACATCGCGGCCGACGAGTTCCGAAAGCCGCTTCGCCACCGGCGCGAGCGTGTCGGCGGCGGTGGGTTTGCCCTCGACCGGGCGGCCGAGGTGCGACGTGACCATCACTGCGGCCCCGCGCGCGAGCGCGTCGCGGATCCCGGCGAGCGACGCGCGGATGCGCGTGTCGTCGGTGATCGCGCCGCAGGCGTCCAGCGGAACGTTGAAGTCGGCGCGGATGAACACGCGACGGCCGCCGACGTCGACGTCGGCAAGGCGCAGGAAGCGGCGCACCGCGGCTGCGGAGACACCGTCGGCGCCCTCCGTGCGTGAAGCGCGGGAAGCCTGCGGATCGTGGCTCGTCGTCATGGCGTGCTGCCCCGGCAGTCAGTGCGCAGCGCCTGCCCGCGTGAACTCGCATCCGCGCGAGGCCACCGCAGCGTCGATGAACTCGATGTCCGTCGGCGACAGGTAGTCGCGGTAACCGCCGACCTTGCCGCGGCGCACCTTGAACGACTCGGGGTCGGTGTGGGCAGCGGGAGCGAGCGCCGTGTCGGAGAAGCGCAATTCAGCCTCGCCCTGGCGCAGGTTCTCGAAGCTGCAATACTCGACGGCCGCCGCGATCGCCTCGGGGCTGGCGTCGATGCCGAGGAACGACAACACGCGCGCGAGCAGGCCGGACGTGTCGGCGTGCAGCTCCTCGTAGCGGACGAACATGAACGCCGCGGGCACGCCGCGGCTCTCCGACCAGATGCGGTAGAACGCAAGGAGCTTCTCGACGCCGTAGCGCTCGTCGCGAAGGAACGGCGAGATCGCGCCGGTCCAGACGTTGATTCGCCGCGTCGCCTGGAAATAGGCCGACACCAGGTTGTCGCGGGGGTCGCGGCCGAGCAGCAGCACGCGCTTGCCCGTGTAGCGGCTGCGATCGCGCGGCATCTGCGTCCAGCGGATTCCGGCGATCATCTGGCTGCCGTCGTGATCGAAGCGAACTGCCGGCGTTCCCGCGCGTCGCGTCAGGAACTCGGTCTGGAGGATCCAGCGTTCCGGAATCCCCAACCGGTCGGCGAGCAGCTTGCCGATCAGCGCGCGAAGCCAGGTGCGCCCGGCCTTCGGATACGACAGCGCATAGACGTCTGCATCCATCACCGGGGCAGTGTCTTCCGTCACGCCGGCGTCACCGGACGAGGGCGGCGCACGGCGCGCTCACCGCGCCGTCAGCAGCGCGACCGCGGCGTCGAGCATGCGGTTCGAGAAGCCCCATTCGTTGTCGTACCAGCTCGCGACCTTGACGAGGCGCCCCGAAACCTTGGTGAGGGTCGCGTCGAAGGTCGACGAAGCGGGGTCGTGGTTGAAGTCGACCGACACCAGCGGCTCGGTGCTGTAGCGCAGGATCCCGCCCGAAAGCGGCCCCGACTCCGAGGCGGCCTTCATGATCGCGTTGACTTCGTCGACGCTGGTATCGCGCGCGGCGACGAACGACAGGTCGACGAGCGAGACGTTGATCGTCGGCACGCGGATCGCGTAGCCGTCGAGCCTGCCGGTCATCTCGGGGAGCACGAGGCCGAGCGCCGACGCGGCTCCGGTCTTCGTCGGGATCATGCTCATCGTCGCCGAGCGCGCCCGGCGCAGGTCCTCGTGATAGACGTCGGTCAGCACCTGGTCGTTGGTGTAGGCGTGGACGGTCGTCATCAGGCCGTTGACGATGCCGATGCGATCGTGCAGCGGCTTCACCAGCGGCGCGAGGCAGTTGGTCGTGCACGACGCGTTGGAGATCACCGTGTGCGCCGATTTCAGGAGCTGGTGGTTGACGCCGTAGACGATCGTCGCGTCGACGTCCTTGCCCCCCGGCGCCGAGATGATGACCTTCCTCGCGCCTCCCTTGAGGTGCGCCGACGCCTTCTCCTTGCTCGCGAAGAGGCCCGTGCACTCGAGCACCACGTCGACGCCGAGCGTGCCCCACGGCAGCCGCGACGGATCGCGCTCGGCGAACACGCGGATGCGGTCGCCGTCGACGACCATCGCGTCGCCGTCGACGCCGACGGTGCCGGGAAACCTGCCGTGGGCGGTGTCGTGGCGGGTGAGGTGCGCATTGATCGCGGGGCTGCCGAGGTCGTTGATCGCGACGAATTCGAGATCGTGCTTCTTCCCGTCCTCGTAGTGGGCCCGCAGGATGTTGCGGCCGATGCGGCCGTAACCATTGATGGCGACTTTGAACGGCATGATGACTCCGATATCAGTGTAGCGTGCCGGGCGCGGCGGCCGGCCAGTCGTTGCACCGCGCGACGACCGCGTCGAGGTCGCGGAACGCATAGCCGGCCTCGACGAGTTCGATCCCGTCCCATTCGAAAGGCTGCTCGACCACGAGCTCGCCCGAGAGCCGCTCGAGGAATGCGCGCGCGCCGCGGTTCTTCGCGATGACCCACGCGATCATTGCGCTCGCCCCGAGCCCGCGCTGCGCATGCACGGCGTCGTGCACGAGGCGCCTGCCGATCCCGGCGCGCTGCCACGCCGGAAGCACGTACGCTGCGGTGAGCTCGCTGTCGAGGCCGCGCTTCGGCTCCGGAAGCCGGTTCGACGCCGCGAAGCCGACGACCTCGTCCGCGTCGGTCGCGACGACCACGGTCGCGGCATCGGCTCCCGCCGAGAGCACGCGCTCCCACATCGCAGCGCTCGGCGCTTCCTGCATCGCGTCGAGGTACGCGTCGGGGACGATGCCGCGGTAGGTCGCGCGCCAGCTCGCGACGCGCACGCGCGCGATGGCGCCGGCGTCGCCGGGTGATGCGGGGCGGATCGCGACCGTCACGTGCCCGCGTCGACGACACGCCGGACGGCGTCGGCCACGTGCTCGGCGGTGAATCCGAAATGCCTGAAGAGGACGCTGGCCGGCGCCGATTCGCCGAAGCGGTCGATGCCGACCACCGCGGCCGTCGCGCTGTCGGCGGCACCGGCGTAGCGGTGCCAGCCGCCGCTCGCGCCGGCTTCGACCGCGACCCGCGCGATGCCGGCGGGAAGCACAGCCGCCCGGTAGGCGGCGTCCTGGCGGTCGAAGGCCTGCGTGCACGGCATCGACACGACGCGCACGGCGATCGCTTCCGATGCAAGGGCCGCGCGCGCGGCGAGTGCGAGCGGCACCTCGGAGCCGGTGGCGATGACGACGGCGCGGCGCCCGCCGCCGTCGAAATCCGCGACGACGTAGCCGCCGCGCGCGACCTGCGGGCCGGCGTCGGCGCCGTGCGGCGCCGCGGCGACGTTCTGTCGCGTCAGTACGAGCGCGGACGGGCCGTGGCGGCGCGCTAGCGCCTCGCGCCACGCCACCGCGGTCTCGACGCCGTCGCAGGGGCGCCACACGTCGAGGCCGGGAATGAGCCGCAGGCTCGCCGTGTGCTCAATCGACTGGTGGGTGGGGCCATCCTCGCCGAGCCCGATCGAATCGTGGGTGAACACGAGGATCGAGCGGATGCGCATCATCGCCGCCATGCGGACCGCGTTGCGCATGTAATCGGAGAAGGTGAGGAAGGTTCCCGCATAGGGGATGAAGCCGCCGTGGAGCGCGATGCCGTTGACGATCGCGGCCATGCCGAATTCGCGCACGCCGTAGTTGACGTAGTTGCCGGCGCCGGCGGTACTGCCGCCGCCGTCCGGCGCGTGCTGACCCGCGGCGTCGGCGCTGCGCCGCACCGGCACGCTACCCGACCAGTTGGTGAAGACCGAGCCGGTGAGGTCGGCGGCGCCGCCGAGCATTTCGGGCAACTCGCGCGCGAACGCCTCGATCGCCTGCTGCGAAGCCTTGCGCGTGGCGATCGATTCGCCCTTCGCCGCCTGCGCGTCGACGAACGCCTGCGCGGCGCGGTCGAAGCCTGCGGGGAGCTCGCCTGCCGTGCGCCGCGCGAACTCGGCCGCGAGGTCGGGGTAGCGGGCCGCATGGGCGGCCACGCGCGCCGTCCACGCGCGCTCTTCGGCGGCGCCGCGCTCGCGCGCATCCCAGCGGTCGTAGATCGGCTGCGGGATCTCGAACGGCGGATCACCCCAGCCGAGCGCCTTGCGCGTTGCCGCAGCCTCGCGCTCGCCGAGCGCGGCCCCGTGAACGTCGGCGCTCCCCGCCTTGCCGGGCGAGCCGCGTCCGATCGTCGTGCGGCAGCAGATGATCGTCGGGCGCTCGCGCTCGTCCTTCGCGCTCGCGATCGCGCGGCTCACCGCTTCGACGTCGTGCCCGTCGACGCCGGCGATCACGTTCCAGCCATAGGCCTCGAAGCGGCGCGGCGTGTCGTCGGTGAACCAGCCCGAGGTCGGCCCGTCGATCGAGATGCCGTTGTCGTCGTAGATCGCGACGAGCTTCGCAAGGCCGAGCGTCCCCGCGAGCGAGCACGCCTCGTGCGAGATGCCCTCCATCAGGCAGCCGTCGCCGATGAACACCCAGGTGCGATGGTCGACGATCGAGTGGCCGGGACGGTTGAACGTCGCCGCGAGCAGGCGCTCGGCGAGCGCCATGCCCACCGCATTGGCGAGGCCCTGCCCGAGCGGGCCGGTCGTCGTCTCGACTCCCGGCGTGACGCCGGTCTCGGGGTGCCCGGGCGTGCGCGAATGGAGCTGCCTGAACGCGCGCAACTCGGACATCGGCAGGTCGTAGCCCGTGAGGTGGAGCAGCGCGTACTGGAGCATCGACCCGTGGCCGTTCGACAGCACGAAGCGGTCGCGATCGGGCCAGTGCGGATTGGCGGGGTTGTGCCGCAGGTGCCGCGTCCACAGCGCAACGGCGATTTCCGCCATGCCCATCGGCATGCCCGGGTGACCCGACTTCGCCGCCTCGACGGCGTCGATCGCGAGGATCCTGATCGAATTCGCAAGATCGGCGTCGGATGCGCCGATCGCTTCGATCGCGGGTTTTTGCAACGTCGCGGGCGAGTCGGGCGTCGAGGATTGCGCAGGCATCGAGCAGGGCCGTCGGTGCGGGGCGCGACGGACAGAGGTTGAAAACTGTCGCCAAACGAACATAGTGTGCCATAATTTGCCGTTTAGCCGGACGGACGACGTTTCCGTCCCGTGCAGCGGGGCCGGCGTCGTCGTGCCGGCGGGGGGAAGAACTCAGCACCGGTTGCTCCGGGATCCGGCATGGGCCGCGCGGGGAGCAGTTCCTGGAGGGAAACGCCATGGACGGGATTCATCTGCTGGGCGAGTGGTACGGCTGCCCGGCCGACAACCCCGCTCTCACGCAGGCCGCGGCCTTGCGCGAGGTCTGCATCGACGCGGTGAACGCGTCGGGTCTCACGATCGTCGGCGATCGCTTCTACCAGTTCGAGCCGCAGGGCGTCACCGGAACGGTCCTCCTCGCCGAGTCGCACGTCGCGATCCACACCTGGCCCGAGGCGGGCTTCGTCACCGTCGACGTCTACGTCTGCAATTACACGACCGACAACACCGGCAAGGCCGAGCGCGTGTTCAACGCGCTCGAAGCCGCGCTGAAGCCGAAGCGCAAGCGCTTCCAGGCGATTCACCGCGGCGGCAAGGATGACTGACCGCGGGCGCGCTGCGCCGGAGAGCGCCGCCGGCGATTCTCCCGCGCAGCCGGCCGGCGATCTCGCGCCCGGGGTGATGACCGAGTACGTCACCGGCGACTGGGGGACGTTCATCCGCTCGCGCGCGCTCCTCGAGCGCTTCCGCTCGCCGTACCAGGAAGTCGAGGTCCACGACAGCGTCCCGTTCGGGAAGCTCTTCCGCCTCGACGGACATTTCATGACCTCGGAGGCGGACGAGTTCTACTACCACGAGAATCTCGTCCACGTTCCCGGCCTCGCGCACCCGGGTCCCGAGCGCGCGCTCGTGATCGGCGGTGGCGACGGCGGCTCGACCGAGGAGCTCCTCAAGTACCCGTCGATGAAGTCGGTGACGGTGGCCGAGATCGACGCCGCCGTCGTCGACGTCGCGCGCCGGCATCTTGCCGCCGTGCATCGCGGAGCGTTCGACGACCCGCGCGTCACGCTCCACATCGGCGACGGCTTCGGCTTCGTCGCCGGCGACACCGGCAGCTACGACCTCATCGTGCTCGACCTCACCGACCCGGGCGGTCCGTCGACCGCGCTCTACACCCCCCGCTTCTATCAGGCGTGCGCGAGGCGCCTGACGCCGTCGGGCGCGCTCTCGATGCACGTCGGCAGCCCGGTGTCGCACGGCGCACGCGTCCGCTCGGCGCTCGACGATCTTCGCGCGGCGTTCCCCCGCGTGACGCCGTACCTCGCGTCGATCCCGCTCTACGGCGGCCTCTGGATGATGGCGTGCGCGGCGCCGAGCCTCGATCCGCGCGAGCATTCCGCGACGGCGGTCGACGCCCGCATCGCCGAGCGCGGGATCGCTGCGCTGCAGTACGTGAACGGCGAGACCTACCGGGCCGCCCTCGCGCTGCCGAACTTCGTGCGGGACCTGCTCGCCTGAGTGGGGTCAGGTCTTGCCTTTTGCCTGGCCGCGGCCAGGCAAAAGGCAAGACCTGACCCCACTCAGGTGGGTCGCGATACGACACAACGGGCCGCGACGCGCGAAATCGGACGGGGCGGGCGTTGACCGCGCCGTTATATGCGAATAACCTGATGGAGTTCACCGGTGCCTGCGCGTGCATCGGGACACGAGGGAGGAATCGATGGACAGACACCGCAGGCAGGCCCTGAAATCGGGCGGGGGCCTCTCGCTTGTTGCGCTCCTCGCCGCCGCCGGCTGGATCGACCCGGCCGCTGCGGCAACGGAGGCGTGGAACTCGGCCGCGTTCCAGACGCACGACATGGACACGACGCTGAAGGCGCTCGGCGACGGCAAGCCCGTGCCGAGCACGAACGTCGTCTTCTTCTCGACCCCCGACATCGCCGAGAACGGCGCCGTGGTGCCGATCGGCATCACGAGCAAGGTTCCCGGCACCGAGTCGATCGCCATCCTCGTCGCGAAGAACCCCAACATGCTGGCGGCGCTGTTCGAGCTCCCGCCGGGGACCGAGCCGTCGATCACGACGCGGGTCAAGATGCGCGAGACGTCGGATGTCTACGCGCTCGTCAAGGCCGGCGGCAACTACTACATGACGTCGAAGGAAATCAAGGTCACGCTCGGCGGCTGCGGCGGCTGAGCGCGCGTATTGCCGCATTCCGGAGGAGTCGATGCCAGATCCGATGAAAATCCGCGCGAATCTCGTCGGGGATTCGACCGAGGTCAAGGTGCTGATGAGCCACGAGATGGACACCGGTCTTGCCAAGGACTCGTCCGGCAAGATCATTCCCGCGTGGTTCATCCAGACGGTGACCGTGCTGCACAACGACAAGCGGGTGCTCTACGCGCAGTGGGGCACCGCGGTGTCGAAGAACCCTTTCATGTCGTTCAGGTTCAAGGGCGGCGCCAAGGGCGACAAGGTGACGATCACCTGGGTCGACAACCACAACGAGACGCGCACCGACTCGGCGATCGTCGGGTAACGCGCGCAATCGACAGGAGGAGGTCCCCGATGCCCCGCAAGCTACGCAGCATTCCGGGCGCGGCCGCGGCGCTCGCGCTCGGCGCGCTCGCCGTCACGCTGTCGCTGATCCCCGCTCCGGCGGCGGCGGAGCAATCCGTCGAGAAGGCGATCGAGCAGTACCGCCAGGATCTCCAGGGCGGCAACCCCGCCGAGCTGTGGGAGGCTCGCGGCGAGGACATCTGGAACACGCCGCGCGGCCCGAAGCACGTCTCGTTCAAGTCGTGTGACCTCGGTCTCGGACCAGGAGTGGTCAAGGGCGCGTACGCCGAGCTCCCGCGCTATTTTCCCGACGCCGGCCGCGTGCTCGACCTCGAGTCGAGGCTCGTCTGGTGCATGGTGAACCAGCAGGGCTTCACGCACGCCGAGGCGACGAAGATCACGTTCGGCAAGGGCGCCCACAAGCGCTCGGACCTCGAGGCGCTCGCCGCGTACGTCGTCGCGCAGTCGGACGGCGTGAAGATGAACGTCTCGCTCGCCGACCCGCACGTGCGCGACATGTACGCCGTCGGCGAGAAGATGTTCTTCTACCGCGCCGGGACGCACGATTTCGCCTGCGCGACCTGCCACGGCTCCGACGGCAAGCGGATCCGCCTGCAGGACCTTCCCAACCTGACGAAGAAGGCCGATGCGCAGAAGGCGTACACGACGTGGCCAGCGTACCGGGTCTCTCAGGGCGAGGTGCGCACGTTCCAGTGGCGCCTGCACGACTGCCTGCGCCAGCAGCGCTTTCCCGACCTCATCTATGGTTCGGATGCATCGATCGCGCTCACCACCTACCTCGCGGCGCGCGCCAACGGCGCCGCGTACGCCGGTCCCGGCATGAAGCGCTGACGGAGGACGACACCGATGATTCCACGCATCTCCTCCGGGGCCCGGATCGCCGGCGCGACGGTGCTCGTCGCCGCAGCCGCGGCGATCCTCTACGGCTGCGCCGGCGCGCCGGCCAATGACGATTCCGCATCGCTCGAAGCGCGCACGATCGCGATGATGAAGGAGTCGTTCAAGGCACACGGTCAGGCCGGCCTCGACCGGCTCGACCAGGACGACACGCAGCGCGTCTGCAGCCGGTACTCGACGACTCCGCCCCCTGCGGCCGTGGCGAAGAAGATCGAGGCCGAGAATCTCGCCAAAGTCCGCTATCCCGCCGACGGCAAGCTGATGGGCGACTGGAAGAAGGGCGAGAAGATCGCCCAGCAAGGACGCGGGATGCAGTTCTCCGACGATCCGTCGAAGCCGGCGGGGGCGAACTGCTACGCATGCCACCAGCTCGCGCCGCAGGAGCTCTCCTACGGCACGATGGGCCCGTCGCTCTACAAGTTCGGCAAGACTCGCGGCTACACCGAGGAGAACCGCCGCTACGTATGGGCGAAGGTCTACGACGCCGAAGCGTTCTCGGCGTGCACCAACATGCCGCGCTTCGGCGAGCGCCACATCCTGACCGACGAGCAGATCCGCGACGTCGTGGCGCTCCTGATGGACCCGAACTCGCCGGTCAACCACTGAGCCGCGCC
>JAFEDF010000104.1 GCA_018241785.1 Pseudomonadota bacterium
CTCGCGAGCCCCGGGTTCCTGCGCGAACTCGCTGCGTACGGAGTCGAGCGCGCGAAGCAGTTCACCTGGGACCGTGTCGCCGGGCGCACGCGCGACGCCTGGTTCGACGCCCTCGGGCGTAAGTGCCGGTCGGCGGTGATCGCGCCGCGGGAGCGGCCGCGGATGGCGCTCGTGAGTCCGCTGTTGCCCGAGCGCTCGGGGGTCGCCGAGTTCGTCACCACGTTTCTGCCGTACCTCGCGCGCCACTTCCGGATCGAGCTCTTCGTGTCGGAGGCAGTCGATGCCAGGCGCTACCAGGCGAGCGGATTCGAGGTGCATCCGTGGCACGACCTGCCGGGTATGTGGGCCGATTTCGAAGCGGGGGTCGTCTACGAGTTCGGGAACTCGTCCTTCCACGCCCACATGCTTGAACTGCTTCGCCGCTGCCCGGGCGTGGTCGTCCTGCACGACGCCTATCTGAGTGGGTTGATGGACTGGCTCGAGACCGGTGCGCCGCGTCTGCATGGCTTCTTCGACCGGATGCTCGCCTACTGCGATGGCATCAATACCGACGTGAACGCAGGCGCGCGCGATCGTGCCCGCATCATCGACACACATCCGATGTGTGCGTGGGTCGCGGATCATGCGACGGGTGTCGTGGTCACGTCGGAGCACGCTCGTGACGTACTCGCCGAGAACCGACAGATCGACGGTTCGCGCTGCCGCATCGTGCCTTTGCAGAGCGCCGTCCGCGTCATGTCGCATGTTGATCGGGTTGCCGCGAAGCGCGTACTCGGAATTGCGGACTCGACGTTGCTCGTCTGCAGTTTTGGCTACGCCGCCGATCGGAAACTCTCGCACGAGCTCGTCGTTGCGTGGACGCGGGCGCAGCTTCCCGCGGCAGCGGAACTCGTCTTCGTCGGAGAGGCCGAGGGCTCGTACGGGCGTGCGCTTGCAAGGGAGATCAAGGCGGCGCGGCGCGGGGGCGCCATTCGCGTCACCGGATACGTAGCCGACGATGCGTTCGCTACCTATCTCGACGCGGCCGATCTCGTCGTCCAGCTTCGAAAGGACACGCGTGGCGAGGCGTCGGGGGCCGCACTCTATGCGCTCGCTCGCGGCAAGCCGCTGATCGCGAGCCGGCACGGGAGCCTCGCAGAGATTCCCGACGATGCGTGCGTTCATGTCGATGACCCGCTCGACGCCGACGCGCTTGCTGACGCCCTCGCAGCACTCGCGGCCGACGGGAAGCGCCGCGAGGAGACCGGCCTGCGTGGCCAGGAGTGGGTGCGGTCGACATGCGATCCCGGCGCGGCAGCGCGCGCGATGGCCGAAGCCGTGTTCGCCTTCAACGACACGCGGATCGTTCACCGGCGGCGCGATCTCGCCGAAAGACTCGACGTCGTCGCGGAAGGGGCGAGAGGAAGCTTGCGCGACGATAAAGCGATGGTGATTGGCCCAGGGTCGCCGGGCGTCTGGACGCGAGAGATCCTGGCACGAGCGTGTCGTGCCGATCGACCGCGGCCCGATGATCCCGTTGCCCGCACGCTCGCTCGCTCGCTGATGACGCTCGTGCCGGTCACGGGCTTCGCTCCGGACGCACCGCGAAGCGCGATGCGGGCGCCCGAGCCGGGCACGACGCTGGTGTTGGCGGCTGCCGATTCCGCGTTGATGACCCAGTGCGGCGTGAAGTCGGATGACTCGATCCGAACAACCGGCCGCGCGGGAGCGCTGATGTACGGGCCGTACCTGCCCGCGGGCCGCGGGCGTTACCGCGTCCGCCTCTTCGGCACGATCGCATCGCCGTGCACGTCACCGCACACCGCGCTCGAGATCGCCTGCGATGCGGGCGCCCGCGTCGTCGCGCGCTGCGCGCTGCCCCAGGACGGCGTGCGATCCGCGGCGGCGGGCCTGATCGCACGCCTCGATTTCGACCTTGGCGCCGACACGGCCGACCTCGAGTTCAGGGTGCTGGTGACGAACGACGACGCGCTCGTGATCGAGAGCGTCGAGATCGTCGCCCTCGCGGGCTGAATCCCGATCGACCTGCGGCTAGGGGTTCGCGGGGCTGATCGTCGTCCCGAGCCACGGCACTGTCATGCCGTTGCCCGCCGTGCAGGTGATGCCGTAGGGAATTCCCTTGCCGCCGTTCGCTGCGACATCGGTTGGAAGCGTCAGGCTCGACTGATTGCCGGAGACGTCGATATACCAGCGCGTCGTTGCACCACTCGCGATCGTGCTCTTCTCGCCGGTGTAGATATAGAAGCTCGTCTGCGCCGGTCCCCCCGACGAATAGATCGAAGTGTTGTTGTATGGCGCGGGCTGTGCCGAAACATTGAACTGAGTCGCCGTCTGCGGATCGCCGGGGACTCGAAGCATGATCTCGAGATCATCCAGATGCTGCTTCGAATCGCTCACCAGCGTGCACTGCACGTAATCGGGCTGGTCGAGGATCGCGTAGTGGATGTTCTTCTTCGTCGTGCTGTTGAGATAGGCGGGGTTTGTCGTGCTGGAGGTGCCGGATCCGCAACTGTCCATGCCGTAGCACGCCTGCCGCGACTGCCTGACGTCGTTGGCGTCGTCGGACTTCGCGATGCGGAAATCGGCGCTCCCGTTGTCCTGCGTTTCGACGGTGCAGTAGGCGATCATCGCCGAATTGTCGCTGTTGCTGAACGTCGCGCGGATGTTGGAGAAGTCGTAGTTCGTGGTGTACGGAGTGCCATACACCGCCGCGAACACGTTGAGGATGCGCGTACTCTGGTAGGGCAGGAGCGTCCCGGACAGGGGGTTGTTGGGTGCGCCGAGGGGTGTCCCCGATGCGTCAAATAACCTGAGTTGCCAATCGACCTGCTCGTTCAGAGCCGCGACGAAACAGTTCGAGCGGTAATGCGGCGCCGCGGTCGATGCCTGCAGGCCGATCGCCGATGCTGATTCCGTCGTTCCCCCCGTGAAGTTCCCGACGGGGAAGCCCTCGACGCTGAAGCCGTTGTTGGGTCCCAGGGCGCCAACCGGCTGCGCCGTCCGCGAATATGCGTAGAACGTGTTGGATTTGACCGTCGCCGTCGCATCGACGAGCAGCATCGTCCCGAAGATATTGGTGATCGATCCGGCGACGCTCGCCAAGTTGCATTGCGTGTATGGATCGAAGGTGGCGACCGCGTTCCCCGGGATGGTGAGTTGCGTGCACGGCGCCGAGGCAGGAAGACCGGTACCTGGCAGGTTGGGATCCGAATTGGGATTTCCTGCCTGGATCGAAAAATAATAGGCGATGTCGATGGTGATCGGGGTGCTGTGCGTGTTCTGTACGAACACCGTTGTCGTATATGCGGCCGGAATGTCCGCGACGAGCGGCAGCATGATCACCGTTCCCGCGCCTGCGGTCGTCTGTGCGGTGGCGTTGAACGAGTAGCCGGTAACGAGGGCGGCGACGAGGGCAAGAAGACGGCGTTGCATTTCGGGCGTTCCTTCGAGAATGAATGGAGACTCAGGTCAACATCAGCATCAAGCAACATCCGAGCCAACAGATGCGCTGTTGTCGGGCGACGCGTGCGCCGTCATCCAGTGCGGCAGACCGTCGGGGGCGCGCGGTCACGGTCATGTGGTTTGCGGTGCTTTTCCCTTCACTGCACCGCGACCATACTCCGCGAACCGCTGGAGAACCTCACGCATTTCGCGGTCGGCAAGATTTGCCGGTTTGCCGATCTGCAGGGTGGCAAAGTACACCTCCGCCAGCCACTCGACCTCGACCGCAAGCCCGAGCGCCGCGTCGAGATCGGCCCCGATCGCGATCATCCCATGGTGTGACAGGAGGCACGCGTTCCGTCCGTCGAGCGCCCGTATCACATGGTCGGCGAGTTGCTGCGTACCGAATGTAGCGTACGGCGCGCAGCGGATGTCGTTGCCGCCCGCCTTCGCCACCATGTAGTGGAACGCCGGGATGCCGCGCTCGAGGCAGGCGAGGGCCGTGGCGAACACCGAATGCGTGTGGACGACCGCGCCGGCTTCCGGGCGCGCCACGTAGATCGCGCGATGGAAGCGCCACTCGGTCGACGGCTTGCCCACGCCCCTCACCCTGCCGCCGAGGTCGACTGCGACGACGTCGCGCGCCGCCATCACGTCGTAGGCCATTGCGCTCGGCGTGATCAGGAAGCCGCCCTTCGCGCGCGCGCTCACGTTGCCTGCTGCGCCGCGGTTGATGCCGAGGGCGTTCATCCTTCTCGCGGTTGCGACGATCTGCGCGCGAAGCGATATTGTCGTCACGTCAGGTCCCTCTGCCGCGCTGCGTGCCGGACGCTTCGCCGCGCTCCTCGCCGCCCGATCGCCCGAACAGCGCCGCGAGCGCGCCGGCGCCCTTCGCGATCCCGCGCTCGGTGATGTATCCCGTGACGAGCCGCGCCGGGGTCACGTCGAACGCGTAGTTGACGGCGCGCGTGCCGGCGGGAGCGATGGCGACCGTCGCGGTGGCACCCGCGGTCGTGTCGTCGGACCCGCGTCCGGTTACTTCGAGCACCTCGCTCGCCGCGCGCGCTTCGATCGCGATCATGTCGCCCGAGGCGAGCGACCAGTCGATCGTCGGCGAGGGGAGTGCCACGTAGAACGGCACGCCATTGTCGGCTGCGGCGAGCGCCTTGTCGTAGGTGCCGATCTTGTTGCAGACGTCGCCGTTGGCCGCCACGCGGTCCGCGCCGACCAGCACGAGGTCGACGTCGCCGCGGCGCATCAGGAGCCCGGCCGCGCTGTCGACGAACACCGCATGCGCAATACCGTGCTGCGCGAGCTCCCACGCGGTGAGGTTCGCTCCTTGCAGTCGTGGTCTTGTCTCACTCACC
>JAFEDF010000105.1 GCA_018241785.1 Pseudomonadota bacterium
ACTCGACCCCGCCGACCTTTTGATCTTCGCGCGCGTCGTCGCCGATGGGAGCTTCTCGCGTGCGGCCGAATCTTTGCACCAGCCCAAGGCGACGGTGTCGCGTCGCGTGATGGCGCTCGAATCGGCGCTCGGCGAGCGGTTGCTGCTGCGCACGACGCGCAGGCTTTCGATCACCGATTTCGGCCGCGGCGTGCTCGAGCACGCCGCGCGGATCGGCGAGGAGATCGACGCCACGCAAGAGTTCGCGGCGAGCCGGCAGGAGCGTCCGAGCGGGCGTCTTCGCGTGACGATGCCCGCCGACTTCGCGGTCTTCGTGCTGGCACCGATGCTCGCGCGTTTCGCCTGCGACCAGCCGGGAGTCACGCTCGAGATCGATCTCACGTCGCGCTTCGTCGACCTCGTCGGCGAGAACTACGACGTCGCGGTCCGCATGGGCACGCTCACCGACGACGCGTCGCTTGCGGCGCGCCGTGTCGTCTCGCTGACCGGCAGCGTGTTCGCGTCGCCCGGCTATCTCGCGCGCCGAGGATCGCCGGCTGAGCCCGAGGCGCTGATGGAGCACGACGTCGTCACGGTGCTCGGGCGTAACGGCGAGCCGATGCCGTGGGCGCTCGTCCGCGGCAGCGCGAGCTGGGAGGGCCGTCCGCCCGCACGCGCGACGGCGAACTCGCCCGAGCTCCTGATGCGGATGGCGGCCGCGGGAGCCGGAATCGCGATTGCGCATGATCGTTTCGCCGCGGCGTGGGTGGCCCGGGGCGAGCTCGTACCCGTGCTCGACGAGTGGAAGCCGCCTCCGGTCGACGCGTGGGCGGTGTTTCCCGGCCGCCGCCTGATGCCGTCGCGCACGCGTGCCTTCCTCGATGCGCTCGCCGGGTTCGACGTTCCCGCCGCCGCGGCACGCGCGGTCACGCGGGCGCGGTCCGTCCCCCGATCGGGCGTGCCGCACGCACGTCGCGGTTGAACGTGGTGACGAGGGTGAGTGCGAGGAGGCCCGCAGCGAGCGCCCACACGGCGACGGTCGCGCCGAAGCGTTCGATCAGCACGCCCGAAAGCGCGGCGCCGACCGGCATGAAGCCGAAGGCGACGAGGCGAAACGTGCTGTTGACGCGGCCCTGCAGTTCGTCCGGGATCAGCGACAGGCGGTAGCTGAACTGGACGACGTTGTAGACGGGCCCGAGGGTCGCGATGAGGGCTGCGACGACGCCGAGCCAGATCCAGGACGGGGTGAGCGCGAACAGCGGAAACAACGCGAGATTGATCCACGCGGTGCCGATGATCACCTGGCCGAAGCTGAAGCGCCGCTGGATCTGCCCGCCGACGAGCGACCCGACGATGCCGCCGATCCCGGATACGCTGAACAGGATGCCGATCGCAGCGTCGTTCGCGCCGCGCTCCTTCGCGAGT
>JAFEDF010000106.1 GCA_018241785.1 Pseudomonadota bacterium
CCTGCGTTTCCTGCAGGAGCGCGTGATCGAGCGGGTCGGCGGCAGGCAGGAGATTCCGGTCGACGTTCGCGTCGTCTGCGCGACCCACCAGAACCTGAAGGAGCGCATCGCCGAAGGCCAGTTCCGCGAAGACCTCTATTATCGGTTGGCCGAGATCGTCGTCGACGTTCCGCCGCTGCGCAACCGCAACGGCGATGCGGCGCTTCTCGCCCACGCGTTCGTGCGCAAGTACGCCGCGGAGCAGCGCCGCGGCGCGATGACGCTGAAAGCCGACGCCGTCGCGGCGATCGCCGCCCACGCGTGGCCTGGCAACGTGCGCGAGCTCGAGAACGCGGTGAAGCGCGCGGTGATCATGGCCGACGGCAGCAGCATCGGCGCAGCCGACGTCGGCCTGGCGACATCCGACGAGGATGCGGAGGCGCTCAACCTGCGCCAGGTGCGCGACGCCGCCGAGAAGAACGCGCTCGTGCGCGTGCTCGCGCGCGTCGACGGCAACCTCTCGCGCGCGGCCGAACTGCTCGGTGTGAGCCGCCCCACCCTGTACGATCTCATGCGCCGCTTCAGCCTCAAGTAGGCGCGACTCCCATTCCCGAGGAACGTCGATGAATCGCTTCCACCGCCGCACCCTGCCGCTCGCGCTCGCCGCGGGACTCGCCCTCGTTGCCGCCGGCTGCTCCAGCAACAATCCCGCCTCGTACATCGCGTCGGCGCAGACCTACATTGCGAAAGCGGACTACAAGGCGGCGATCATCCAGTTGAAGAACGCGCTGCAGAAGGCGCCCGACAACGGCGAAGCGCGCTATCTGCTGGGCAAGAGCCTCCTCGCCACCGGCGACGCGGCCGGGGCCGAGACCGAGGCGAGGAAGGCGATCGAGCTCCACTATGCCGACGACTCGACGGTGCCGCTCCTCGCGCAATCGCTCGCCGCGCAGGGCAAGGCCGCTGCCGTATTGAGCGAGTTCGGCGGGAAGAAGCTCGGCGACCCGAAGGCGCAGGCCGAGCTCGACATGGTGCTGGCGACCGCGCACGCAGGGAAGGGCGACCTCGCCGGCGCGAAGGCGCTCGCCGATGCGGCGCTTGCCGCGGCTCCGAACGACGCGCGCGTGCTGCTGCTCGAGGCGCAGCTCGCGAGCGCCGGCCCGGACGGGCTCGCCGGGGCGCGCGGCTACGTCGACCGCGCCGTGAAGGCGGCGCCCGACGACGTCGAAGTGCAGCTCGCCAACGCGCAGCTCACGCTCGCCGAAGGCAAGTCCGACGAAGCCCGGAAGCTTCTCGAGCAGGCGGTCGAGGCGCATCCGAACTCGGTGCCCGCGCGCTCGGCGCTCTTCTCGGTCGCGTTTCGGAGCGGCAAGGCCGACACGGCGAAGGCCCAGGTCGCGAAGATGAAGGAGATCGCGCCGAACGACCTCCGGGTGATCTACGCCGACGCAGTCCTTTCCGCCGCCGAAGGCGACAACAATCATGCGCTGCAGGAGGTGCAGCGCATCCTCGGCGCGCGTCCCGATCACCTGCCGAGCCTGTTTCTCGCCGGCCTTCTCGATTACCGGACGGGGGCCTACGCGGCCGCGGAAGACATGCTGCGCAAGGTGATCACGCAGGTGCCGGGCGACCCCGGCACGAGCCGGCTCCTCGCCCTCACCTATCTTCGCACCGGCCGCGCGCAGGATGCGATCAACATCCTCGCGCCGGTCCTCGCCAAGCATCCGGACGATCCGCTCCTTCTGCGCACTTCGGGCGAAGCCTGGCTCGCCAGCGGAAACACCGCGCAGGCAGCGAAAGCCTACGAGGCCGCCAACGCGATCGACAAGAACAACGTCGGCAGCCAGGTGCGCCTCGCGCAGGTGCGGCTTGCCGCCGGCGACACCGCGCGCGGCTTCTCCGACCTCGAGGCGCTCGCCGCGAAGGACGCGAAGTCGGAGCAGCCCGACCTCGCCCTCTACACCGCGCACATGCAGCGGCGCGAGTTCGACAAGGCGCTCGCCGACGTCGACGCGCTCGCCCAGAAGCAGCCGAAGTCGGCACTGGTCGAGAACCTGCGCGGCACCGTGTACCTCGCGAAGCGCGACTTCACGAACGCGCGTGCGAGCTTTTCGAAGTCGCTCGAGTTCGATCCCGAGTACCTGCCCGCGGCGCGCAACCTCGCGATCCTCGATCTGCGCAACGGCGACGTCAAGTCGGCGCGCGAGCGCTACGATGCGATGCTCGCGAAGAAGCCGAAGAACGCTCCGGTGCTCCTCGCGCTCGCCGAGGTGCAGTCGATTGCCGGCGACGGCAACGATGCCGTCAAGGCGACGCTCGACAAGGCGGTCCAGGCCGACGCGGCGTCGCCCGGCCCGCGCCTGGCGCTGATCGCCTTCGAAGCGCGCCACGGCGACCCGAAGGGCGCCGTCGGCACGGCTCAGACGGCGCTCGCGGCCATTCCCAACAATCCGCAGCTGACCGAAGCGCTCGGCGCTGCACAGCTCGCCGCGGGTGACGCCAACCAGGCGCTCGACACCTTCCGCAAGCTCGCGCAACTGCAGCCGCAGAATCCGCTGGTGCTGCTGCGCGTCGCCCAGGCGCAGGTTGCGACCAAGGACCTCGCCGGCGCCATCGAGACCGAGAAGAAGGCTCTGGCGATGAAGCCCGACCTTGCCGCGACGATCGGTGCGCTCACGAAGACTTACCTCCTGGCGGGCAAGCCCGACGAAGCGGTGGCGAACGCGCGCGGCATCCAGAAGGAGCACCCGGACAAGGCCGGCGGCTACGCGCTCGAAGGCGAGATCATGATGGCGCAGAAGAAGTGGAACGAGGCCGCGCTCGCGTTCAAGATGGGCCTCGACCGCCAGCCGGTGCCGCAGCTTGCGTCGATGTACTACCTGGCGCTCACCAACGCCGGGAAGGCCGGGGACGCCGCCGCGATGGCCGGCAAGTGGATGAAGGCGCATCCGGACGACCCGGCGATGCCGCTTCTCCTCGCCGAGCAGGCGCAGGGCGAGAAGAAGGTCGCCGATGCCAAGGCCGGCTACCAGAAGGTGCTCGCGATCGACTCCAACAACGTCGTCGCGCTGAACAACCTCGCGTGGATGCTGAGCGAGGAGAAGGATCCGAAGGCGCTCGAATTCGCCGAGCGCGCGCACCAGTTGGCACCCTTCAGCCCCAACGTCCTCGACACCTACGGGCTCGCGCTCGCGCGCACGGGCGACGCGAAGCGCGCGGTGCCGCTCCTGCAGATGGCGACGCGCCTCGCGCCCAACGAGGTCGAGATCCGCCTCCACTACGCGCAGGCCCTGGCGCAGTCGGGCGACAAGTCGGGCGCGCGCAAGGAGGCGACCGAATTGACCAAGCTCGATGCGAAGTCGCCGGTGCGCGCCGAGGCCGAGAAGCTCCTGTCCACGCTCTGAGGCCACACCGCGCCTCGCCTGCCCTCCAGCCTTCGCCGTCTCATGATCGATTCCTACTCGTGATGTCCGACAAGCCTGCCTCCTCTGTCGCCCTTTCCCCCTCGACCCTCGCCGTCGTCGGCCTCGGCTACGTCGGCCTGCCGCTCGCCGTCGCCTTCGGCCGCCGCTATCCGACGATCGGCTTCGATCTTTCGAAATCGAAGATCGACGCCTACCGGCGCGGATTCGACCCGACCGGCGAAGTGAGCCGCGACGAGCTCGCCGCCGCGAAGGGGCTCGAGGTCACCAGCGACGCGAAGGAGCTCGCGCGCGCGGACTTCATCGTCGTTGCCGTGCCGACACCGGTCGACGAAGCGCACCAGCCCGATTTCACGCCGCTTCTCGGCGCGAGCGAGGCGGTCGGCAGGAACCTGAAGCGCGGCGCCACCGTGGTGTTCGAGTCGACCGTCTACCCCGGTGCGACCGAGGAGATCTGCGTGCCGGTGATCGAGCGCCATTCGGGCATGGCGTGGAGGAAGGACTTCTTCGTCGGCTACTCGCCCGAGCGGATCAATCCGGGCGATCGCGAGCACACGCTGACGCGAATCACCAAGGTCGTCTCGGGCGACTCGCCGGAGACGCTCGAACGCGTGGCGACGGTGTACGGCAGCGTGGTCGAGGCGGGCGTGCACCGCGCCGCGTCGATCAAGGTTGCCGAGGCGGCGAAGGTGATCGAGAACACCCAGCGCGACCTCAACATCGCGCTGATGAACGAGCTTGCGCTGATCTTCCACCGCATCGGCATCGACACGACCGACGTGCTCGAAGCGGCGGGAACCAAGTGGAACTTCCTGCCGTTCCGGCCGGGCCTCGTCGGCGGGCACTGCATCGGCGTCGATCCCTACTACCTCACGCACAAGGCAGACAAGCTCGGCTATCACTCGCAGGTGATCCTCGCCGGGCGGCGCATCAACGACGGCATGGGCAAGTACGTCGCCGAGCAGACGGTGAAGGAGATGATCCGGCGCGGCCATCCGGTGAAGGGCGCCAAGGTCAACGTGCTCGGGCTCACCTTCAAGGAGAACTGCCCCGACCTTCGCAATTCGCGCGTGATCGACGTGATCCAGGAGTTGAAGAGCTACGGCGCCGACGTCGCCGTGCACGATCCGGTCGCCGATCCGGCCGAGGCGGTGCACGAGTACGGCATCGAGCTCACTTCGCGCGAGAGGCTGCCGCGCGCGCACGCGGTGGTGCTGGCGGTCGCGCACCGCGCGTTCGCCGAATGGAGCGTCGACGATCACGTCTCGAAGCTCGAACGCGACGGGGTCTTCGTCGACGTCAAGTGCCGCGCCGACGCCGACGCGCTGCGTGCGCGCGGGCTCGCCGTGTGGCGGCTGTGACGCTCGCGGCCGACCCGCTGGCGGGCACCGCGGCAACGCTTCGCGAGCGTCCGCTGCGCTGGCTCGTCACCGGCAGCGCGGGCTTCATCGGCTCGCACCTGGTCGAGGCGCTGCTCCGGCTCGACCAGCGCGTCGTCGGCCTCGACAATTTCGCGACCGGATTCCGGCGCAACCTCGACGAGGTCGAGGCGGCGGTCGGCTCGAAGCGCTGGTTGAATCACGAATTCGTCGAGGCCGACATCACCGATCCTGCGGCGTGCTGCACCGCGTGCCGCGATATCGACGTCGTGCTGCACGAGGCGGCGCTGGGCTCGGTGCCGCGCTCGATCGAGGATCCGCTTCGCACCCATGCCGCGAATGCGACGGGCTTTCTCAACCTGCTCGTCGCCGCGCGCGACGCGGGGGTTGCGCGCTTCGTCTATGCGGCGTCGAGCTCGACCTACGGCGACCATCCGGCACTGCCCAAGGTCGAAGATGTGATCGGAGCGCCGCTCTCGCCCTACGCGGTGACGAAATACCTGAACGAGCTCTACGCCGACGTGTTCGGACGCTGCTACGGCGTCGAGGCGATCGGGCTGCGCTACTTCAACGTGTTCGGTGCGCGTCAGGACCCCGACGGAGCCTATGCCGCGGTGATCCCGCGCTTCGCCGCGGCGATGCTCGCCGGCTTGCCGATCACCATCAACGGCGACGGCGAGACGACGCGCGACTTCTGCTACATCGACAACGTCGTGCAGGCGAACCTCCTCGCGGCCACCGTCGACGATCCCGCGGCGGTCGGCGAGGTGTACAACGTCGCGGTCGGCGCGAGGATGTCGCTGAACGAGCTGCACGCAACGCTGCGCGCACTGATCATTGCCCGGCATCCGGAGCTTGCGATCGCCGAGCCGCACCACGGCGACTTCCGTGCGGGCGACGTCCGCCATTCGGAGGCCGACATCGGCAAGGCGAAGCGGCTGCTCGGCTACCGGCCGCAATGGGACGCGCGCCGCGGTCTCGCGGCGGCGCTGCCGTGGTACGAATGCCACTCCGAGACGTTGGCGCCGGCGCACTGACGGCGCTCACGCTTGCGGCGGTCCCGGCGCTCGTCGCGATGCCGGCGCTGGCGGGTCCTGGCACGGTCGCGGCGGCGGAGCCGCGTGTGGCGGCGCCGCCTGCACCCACACTCGCCGAGACGCTTGCGCGCGCACAGGCCTACGAGTACGGCGAAGGCGTCCCGCGCGACCAGCCGCTCGCCGCGGCGCTCTACTGCCAGGCCGCGGTCGGCGGCAGCAGCGAAGCGGCGTTCAGGCTCGGCTGGATGTATGCCTACGGCCGCGGCGTCGTGCGCGACGACGGCACCGCCGCAGCGCTCTTCAGGCTCGCCGCCGACGGGGGCGACACCTTCGCGTCGAAGTCGCTCGCGCAGATGGGCGGCGCGATGGGTTTCCTGCCCGATTGCATGCGGCCGGTGGCGCCCGAGCTTCCATCCGCGAATACGGTCGACCTCGGCGACGGACCCGACCCCTTCGACGATCTCCCGGCGTGGAAGCAGCGCATCGCCGACCTCGTCGACCGCCTCGCGCCGGGCTACGGGATCGAGCCGAGGCTTGCACTCGCCGTCATCGCCGTCGAATCGAACTTCGATCCGCGCGCGATCTCGATCAAGGACGCGCGCGGGCTGATGCAGCTCCTGCCGAAGACTGCGGCGCGCTTTCGCGTGCACGACGCGTTCGACGCGCGCGACAACGTGCGCGGCGGGCTCGCCTACCTGCGCTGGCTCCTCGCCTACTATCGAGGCGACGTCGAGCTCGCGGCCGCCGCCTACAACGCCGGTGAGAAGGCCGTCGACCGCTATGGGGGCGTGCCGCCGTATCGCGAGACGCAGGACTACGTCGCGCGGGTGATGCGCCTCTTTCCGAGCGACTATCATCCGTACGACTCGAGCATCGTCACGCCGTCGGCGGTGGCGCCGCCGGGTCCGGGAGGCGGGAGACGAGATCCCCGAGCGACACGGGTTGGAGCGGGACGGCGAGGAGCGCCGCACGGGCGGTGCACGCGTCGGCGGCGCACGCGTGGGCTGCGCTCGCGCTCGCGGTGATCGTCGCGGCGCCGGCCGCAGCGCAGCCTGCGGCAGCGCCTCCGCCGCCTGCGTCGTACGACATCCCCGGCATCATCGCGAAGGTGAAGCCGTC
>JAFEDF010000107.1 GCA_018241785.1 Pseudomonadota bacterium
GCGTGCACGTCGGGCCCGACTGCACATGCGTGAAATCGAGGATGCGAACTCCGTCCAGCGCCTTGCTCATGGTCTTCCCCGCGGATTGAACACTTCGTGACTGGCGACGGCCGCCGCGCCGCGCATCGCGCGCCGGCGGCCATCTGAACCGTTGCGCGGCGTCGCGAGGATGGCCGGCACCCGACTCCCGAAAGAGATCCAGCGCCGGCAATTGCCATCGCGGCGCGCCGCCTCGACGGCGCGCCAACCGCTTCCTCTGATACTCCTCCTCCGTTGCTCTGGTCGCTACCTTTGGTATTAAGTATGTGATATATGAATTGGAACGTCAATCGGTTGACCGCATTTTCCGCCCTCGTGGGCGCGGCGGGCCATCGCGGATCAGCCGCGCGCCCTCGGCCAGCAGGAATGACTTGAAAGCGACCGCGACGGGCGGCAGGCGTTTCGCCGCGCGATGCACGACGTACCAGTCCCGCACCACCGGGAATCCCTTGACGTCGAGGACGACGAGGTTGCCGACGCGCACATCGAGCGCGACCGCGTGCGACGACAGGAAGCTCACTCCCATGCCGGCGATCACCGCCTGCTTGACCGTCTCGTTGCTGTGAATCTCCATCGAGGCGCGGATCGCCTGGGCCTGCCCGCCAAAAGCATCCTGCATTGACTTCCAGGTGTCGGAGCCCCGCTCGCGGACGATGAAGGGCTCGCGCAGCACGCGCTCGCGGCTGATCGCCCGGCGACGCGCCAGCGGGTGCCACGGCGGCGCGACGATCACGTAGGCGTGCGGCGCGAATGCCTCGCGCACGATCTCGCGGTCATCAGGGGGACGCACCATGATCGCGAGGTCGGTCGCGTTCTCCGCGATCTGGCGCAGCACCTCTTCGCGGTTGTGGACGGCGAGGTTGAGGATCACCCCCGGGTGCTGGGCCGCGAACGCCGCGAGCAGCCACGGAAAGAAGTAGTCGCCGGCGCTGATCACCGCGACATTGAGCTTGCCCGAGGCGCCCCCGCGAAGCTGCGCCATCGCCTCCTCGGCTTCGCGGAACTGCTCGGCGATCGCACCGCTGTAGTGGAGGAGCTCACCCCCGGCGGCCGTCAGGTAGAGCTTCTTGCCGACGCGCTCGAAGAGCGGCAGCCCGACGTGCGACTCGAGCACCTTGATCTGCGCCGACACCGCGGGCTGGCTGAGACTGAGCTCGGCAGCGGCGCGCGAGAAGCTCATGTTGCGGGCGACCGCACGGAAGACCTTCAGCTGGCGCAGCGTCGCGTGCTTCATCGATCCGCATCCGAATATAAGGTTCAGATTATGTTGACTGGAAGAAAATTGCGCTACCCCTTATAAGACGTCCGGCCTATGCTCGATCGCGTCCAACCGGAGGAGATCGCCGATGTCGACGACCACGCTCGAAACGGCGGCGCCGGCCGATGCGCTGGCGGCCGGCCGCGAGGATGCCGATCTCGCCGCGTTCAACGCGGCATTCCGCTCGCTCGACCTCGACTGGCACTGGGATCGCGACCTGTATCGCCACCTGCCGCACCGCGGTGACGATCGCGAGACGCTCGGCGCGTGGCTGCGCGACCATCGGCCGCACCTCCTGACCGTCTACGACGTCGCGTTCCTCTGCGACGCCGTCCTTGCCGCCAAGCAGCGCCATCGCGCGCCGACAGCCGGCAAAACGCCCTGATCCGCCTGCACCTGCGCGCAGAATCTGCAGGCATTCCGCGCCGGGCAGGCTCGCACGGCCCTCCGATGACCGCGGCGATGCCTACGTTCGTCTCCAATGTGGCTTTTGGTATATTGCATGCCATGAGGCCGGGGGCGGGACAGTCATGCGACTTCCGGCAGCACCATTGGAGGCCGCGACGTGTCTACGCCAAAAGAAGAAGCGGATGCGCTCGTCGCGCCGCTGCCGCTGACGCCGCTTGCCAACAACGTCAGCTTCCGCGACCAGGCGTACGCTGCGCTGAAGCAGGCGATCATGGACGCGGAGATCTATACGCACACGCGCGAGCTGAGGCTCGACGAGCGCCAGCTGTCGCGCTCGCTCGGCGTCTCCCGAACGCCCGTCCGCGAGGCGATGACCCTGCTCGAGCAGGAAGGCTTCCTGCGCACCGTTCCGCGGCGCGGCATCTTCATCGTCCGCAAGACCAAGAAGCAGATCATCGAGATGATCGAAATGTGGGCGGCGATCGAGAGCATGGCCGCCCGCCTCGCAACGGTGAACGCGACCGACGCCGAGATCGGCTCGCTGCGAACGCTGTTCGACGAGTTCCGCACGGGCACCCCGGCCGAGCACATTCACGAGTATTCGGACGCCAACATCAGGTTCCACCAGGCGATCATCGGGCTCTCGGGCTCGCACCTGATGGGCAAGACGATCGAGAACCTGTTCGTGCACATCCGCGCGATCCGCAGGCTCACGATCTCGCAGAGCGACCGCGCGGAACGCTCGATCGTCGACCACATGCGAATCATCGAGGCGCTCGAGCGCCGCGACACCGAGCTCGCCGAGCGGCTGGTTCGCCAGCACTCGCTCGACCTCGCAGCCCACGTGGAGAAATACTGTGATTTCCTCGAATGAAGCGACCCGCGGCGCAAACGGAGCACGCGGCGTCAAGGCGCGTCCGAAAGGCCGCGCAGTCGATGCAACGGCATTGGCCGAAGTGCGCGCGCTCCTCGGCGACGCGCCGCGCGAACGGACGCTGTTGATCGAGCACCTGCACCGGATCCAGGACCGTTACCGCTGCCTCTCTCCGGCGCACATCGTCGCACTCGCCGACGAGATGAAGCTCGCCACGACCGAGGTCTACGAGGTGGCGACGTTCTATCACCACTTCGACGTGCTCGCCGACGGCGAGACGCCTCCGCCGCCGGTCACCATCCGCGTCTGCGAGACGCTCTCGTGCCGGATGGCGGGAGCCCAGGCGCTGCGAGCCGCGCTCGCCTCGCGGGCCGGGCGCGACGTGCGCGTGATCGACGCACCGTGCGTCGGACGCTGCGAGCACGCGCCGGTCGCCGTCGTCGGGAGGAGACCGATCGATCACGCGACGGCCGATCTCGTCCTGCAGGCCGCCGCCGAGAAGAAGCTCGAGCCCGACGTGCCCCGATACGTCGACCTCGCCCAATACCGCGCGCAGGGCGGCTACCGCACGCTCGCCGCGTGCGTCGCCGGCACGCGCAGCGCGGACTCGGTGATCAGCGAGCTCGAGAACTCGGCGCTGCGCGGACTCGGCGGCGCGGGCTTCCCCGCCGGCCGCAAGTGGAAGATCGTCCGCGCCGAGCCGGCGCCGCGCATGCTCGCCGTCAACATCGACGAGGGCGAGCCGGGGACCTTCAAGGACCGGCACTACCTCGAGAGCGACCCGCATCGCTTCATCGAGGGTGCGCTCATCGCAGCGTGGGCGGTCGGCATCGACGAGGTGTACTTCTATCTTCGTGACGAGTACGCCGCGTGCCGTGCGCTGCTGACGCGCGAGCTCGCCGCACTCGAGCGCGACCCGCCGTGTCCGCTGCCGCGCCTGCACCTGCGGCGCGGCGCAGGCGCCTACATCTGCGGCGAGGAATCGGCGATGATCGAGTCGATCGAGGGCAAGCGCGGCATGCCGCGCCTGCGCCCGCCGTACGTCGCCCAGGTGGGCCTGTTCGGGCGGCCGACCCTCGAGCACAACCTCGAAACGCTCTACTGGGTGCGCGACATCCTCGAGCGCGGAGCCGAATGGTTCGCCGGACAGGGGCGCCACGGCCGCAAGGGGCTGCGCTCGTTCTCGGTGTCGGGCCGCGTGGCGAAGCCCGGCGTGCACGTCGCTCCCGCCGGCATCACGCTGAACGAGCTCGTCGACGAGTACTGCGGCGGCATGCTGCCGGGTCACGAGCTCTACGGCTACCTGCCCGGCGGCGCGTCGGGAGGCATCCTGCCGGCGTCGCTCGCCGACGTCCCGCTCGACTTCGACACGCTGCAGCCGCATGGATGCTTCATCGGCTCCGCCGCGATCATCGTGCTGTCGCAGCACGACCGCGCGAAGGACGCCGCGCTCAACCTGATGCGCTTCTTCGCCGACGAATCCTGCGGCCAGTGCACGCCGTGCCGTGTCGGCACCGTCAAGGCCGCCGCGCTGATGGAGAAGGCGGCCTGGAACAAGGCGCTTCTCGACGACCTCTCGCAGGCGATGTTCGATGCGTCGATCTGCGGGCTGGGACAGGCCGCGCCCAATCCGCTCGTCAGCGTGTTCCGCTATTTTCCGCAGGAGCTCACCCCTGCAACGACCGAGGCGAAGTCATGAATGCGCCGCACGATGCGCTCACCGCGCAGCAATCCGTCCCCTTCCGCCTGAACGGCGCCGCGGTCGAGGCGCTTCCGGGCGAAACCATCCTGCAGGCGGCCGACCGCGTCGGCGTGTCGATCCCGCGCCTGTGCTACAAGCCGGGCTACCGCGCCGACGGCAACTGCCGCGCGTGCATGGTCGAGATCAAGGGCGAGCGCGTGCTGGCGCCGTCGTGCTGCCGTGCGCCGACTGCCGGCATGGAGGTGACGAGCGACAGCGCGCGCGCGGTCCACTCGCAGAAGATGGTCGTCGAGATGCTCGCCTCCGACGTCCCGGAGAAGCTTCGCAGGACCGACTCCGAGCTCGCCTTCTGGCAGCACGCGCTGAAAATCGGCAAGCCGCGCTTCGCGCCGCGTGCCCAGCCGGCCCCCGACCCCTCGCATCCGGCGATGTCGGTCAACCTCGACGCGTGCATCCAGTGCACGCGCTGCGTGCGCGCCTGCCGCGAGGAGCAGGTCAACGACGTCATCGGCTACGCGTTCCGCGGCGCGCATTCGAAGATCGTGTTCGACCTCGACGACCCGATGGGCGCATCGTCGTGCGTCGGCTGCGGCGAATGCGTGCAGGCGTGCCCGACCGGGGCGCTCGCTCCGGCCCACGACGCGTACACGCAGCCGGTCGACCGCAAGGTCGAGTCGCTGTGCCCGTACTGCGGCGTCGGCTGCCAGATCACCTATCACCTGAAGGACAACCGGATCGTCCACGTCGAAGGCCGCAACGGTCCGGCGAACCACGAGCGGCTGTGCGTCAAGGGTCGCTTCGGCTTCGATTACGTGTCGCACCCGCAGCGATTGACGAAGCCGCTGATCCGCCGCGCCGGCGTGCCGAAATCGGCGACGTTCAGGGCCGATCCTTCCAACCCGCTCGCGACGTTCCGCGAGGCGAGCTGGGAGGAGGCGCTCGCACTCGGCGGCGGCGCGCTGCGGCGCATCCGCGACCGGCAGGGACCGGGTGCCCTGGCGGGCTTCGGGTCGGCGAAGGGCAGCAACGAGGAGGCGTATCTGTTCCAGAAGCTCGTCCGCACCGGCTTTCACACGAACAACGTCGATCACTGCACGCGTTTCTGCCACGCGTCGTCGGTCGCGGCGCTCCTCGAGGGCATCGGCTCGGGCGCGGTGTCGAACCCGGTGATGGACGTGCTCGCCGCCGAAGTCGTGTTCCTGATCGGGGCCAACCCGGTGTCGAACCACCCGGTGGCGGCGACCTGGATCAAGAACGCCGCCAAGCGCGGAACGAAGCTGATCCTCGCCGACCCGCGCCGCTCCGAGCTCGCACGTCATGCGACGCACTACCTGCAGTTCAAGCCGGGCAGCGACGTCTCGATGCTGAACGCGATGATGCACACGATCGTCAGCGAAGGGCTCGTCGCGAAGAGCTTCATCGACGACCGCACGAGCGGCTACGCGGCGTTGCGCGACAACGTACTGCGCTTCCCGCCCGAGGCGATGGCGGCGGTGTGCGGGATCGACGCCGATACCCTGCGCGAGGTCGCGAGGCTCTTCGCGAGGTCGCGCGCGTCGATGATCCTGTGGGGCATGGGCGTGTCGCAGCACGTCCACGGCACCGACAACGCGCGCTGCCTGATCGCGCTGTCGATGATGACCGGGCAGATCGGCCGGCCGGGCACCGGGTTGCATCCGCTGCGCGGCCAGAACAACGTGCAGGGCGCGTCCGACGTCGGGCTGATCCCGATGGTCTATCCCGATTACCAGGCGGTCGGCGACCCTGCCGTGCGCGCGAAGTTCGAGGCGCTGTGGAAGACGCCGCTCGACCCCAATCCGGGACTCACCGCGGTCGAGATCATGGACGCCGCGCACGCGGAGAAGATCCGCGGCATGTACATCATGGGCGAGAACCCCGCGATGTCCGATCCCAACGCCGGGCATGTCCGCGAAGCGCTCGCGAAGCTCGAGATGCTCGTCGTGCAGGACATCTTCCTTACCGAGACCTGCTACAACGCCGACGTCGTGCTGCCCGCATCCGCGTTTCCGGAAAAGACGGGGACCTTCACCAACACCGACCGCGCGGTCCAGCTCGCGAGGAAGGCGCTCGACGTCCCGGGCGAGGTTCGTCAGGACCTCGACATCATCGTCGCGATGGCGAAGGAGATCGGCCTCGACTGGCGCTACGGCCATCCGCGCGAAGTGTTCGAGGAGATGCGCCTCGCGATGCCTTCGATCGCCGGCATCACCTGGGACCGCCTCGAGCGCGAGCACGGAGTCACCTACCCGTGCGAGAAGGTCGGCGACCCGGGCGAGCCGGTGGTGTTCATCGATCGCTTCCCGACCGGCGACGGGCGCGCCAAGCTCGTTCCCGCCGGGATCGTTCCTCCCGCCGAGCTGCCCGACGACACTTACCCGTTCGTGCTGATCACCGGGCGGCAGCTCGAGCATTGGCACACCGGCGCGATGACGCGCCGAAGCGATGCGCTCGACGCGATCGAGGCGTTCCCGGTCGTTTCGGTGAATCCCGGCGACCTCGCAGAGCTCGGCGTAGCGCCCGGGGGAGTGATCACGGTGGCTTCGCGCCGCGGGACCGTCTCGCTCTACGCGCGCGCGGACGACGGGACGCCTCACGGCGTCGTGTTCATTCCGTTCTGCTACTGGGAGGCTGCGGCCAACCTGGTCACCAATTCGGCGCTCGATCCATTCGGCAAGATCCCGGAGGCCAAGTACTGCGCGGTGAAGGTGACGGCAGGCGGCACGCCCGAAGCGACGCGCGGGTACGCGCGGAGCGCAGGCGCGACGGCCGTCGCGGCAGCGGCGGATTAGCCCGCCGCGTCCACGAGACGCAGGACGATCCTCCACTCGGCCGGCGTCACAGGCGTGATCGACAGCCGGCTGCCGCGCTGCAGGACGACCATCGTCTCGAGCCCGGGCGTCGCGCGCAGTTCGGCGAGGCGCACGAGCCTCGTCCTCCGGACGAGCGCCACGTCGACGTTCATCCAGCGCGGGTTCGCGGGGGTCGCCTTCGCGTCGTAGTAGGGGCTCGCGCGGTCGAACTGCGTCGCATCGGGATACGCGCGCCGCGACACGCGGACGATGCCCGCGATCCCCGGCTCCGGGCAGCTCGAGTGGTAGAAGAACGCGAGCTCGCCCACGCGCATGTCGTCGCGCATGAAGTTGCGCGCCTGGTAGTTGCGCACGCCGAACCACGGCGTCGTGCGCTTCGGCGCCTTCACGAGGTCGTCGATCGAGAACTCGTCGGGCTCCGACTTCATCAGCCAGTACCGCATGGGGTCAGGTCTTGCCTTTTGCCTCGTGGCTGCCGATGTTGCATTCATGTCAATCGCTCCATCCGTCCTTCGCGGGCAGCAGTCAAGTCGTCGCAGCGACTCGCGCCGCTACAGCCGCACGAACGGCCTTCCCTTGTTGGCGGCGACGAAGCCATCGAAGACCTCGTTGACCTTGCCCCAGGTCTTCAGCTTCTTCATGTTGCCGAGCCAGCGCTCGATATTGGGGTAAACGGCGTAGTCGATTCCGACGATCTCGCCGAGCGAGACCAGGCTCGCGCCGAAATAGTCGGCGATGGTGATCTCGCCGCCGCACAGGCAGGCGCTCTTCGGCCCGAGCCAGTGGTCGTTCAGCACCGGCAGCCAGCGCCTCGCGCCCTGCTGTCCCCAGGCGATCGCGCCTGCATGCGCCTCGTCGCTGCGCCGCTTGTGGTTCGGAAGGATCTGCGGGTAGACGAGGCCGTACCCGAAGTCCCGGTAGAACTGGGTGTTCAGCCAGTCCATGACCTCGTTGACCCGCGCGCGCTGCCTGAGATCCTTCGGGTACGACGGCAGGTCGTACTTGTCGGCGAGGTACTTCAGGATCGTCGAGCCCTCGGTGAGGCGCAGATCGCCGTCCTCGAGCATCGGCACGAGGCTGCTCGGGTTGAGCGACGCGTAGCTTTCCCGGTACTGGTCGCCCTTCATGATGTCGACCAGCACCTCCTCACACGCGATGCCGTTCTCGGCGAGAAAGAGTCGCACGGGGCGGGTCGCGGTCGAAACCGGATGCATGTAGAGCTTCATCGAACGTCCTCCATGGTGGGCAGATTCTAGATCAGCGCGCAACCGTGAGGCCGTGGCGCGCGCCGATGGCGACGAGCCTCTCCAGGTCCGGCCGTGCAGGCGAGATCTCGCGGTCGATGTCGGCGAACATCCGCGAGGCGCCGATACGCGAGGTCACCGTGACCATCTGGCCGCCGCCCTCGCCGAAGCGGAACCAGTGCGTGACTCCGGCAGGCAGGTGCACCAGCGTCCCCGGCACCGCGACCAGCCGGTCCTCGCCGATGCCGAATTCGATCTTTCCCTTGACGACGTAGAACGATTCGTCCCACGGGTGGCTGTGCGGCGGCGGGCCGCTTTCTTGCGGTCCGTCCTGAAGAAAGATCTCGTAGCCGCCGGTCGCATCGCCTGAGACGAGCACGGTGATGTGCTCGCCGACCACGTTCCATTCCTGCGGACGATTCATGGGGCCGACGACGAAAGCCTTCGCGCTCATCTCGTTCCTCCATTGGGCTGGGCTGCGCTGCCATTGCAACCGTTGCCGCACGGGAAATAAACATCCAAAATGCCGACACACTGTGCACTAAAAGTAAACAGTCATGACGATCGACATCGCCGCCGGCATGCGCGTCTTCACCGCCGTGGTGGAAGCGGAGAGCTTCGCCGGCGCCGCCGACAGGCTGGAGCTCTCGCGCGGCATGGCGACGCGCTACGTCGCCCAGCTCGAGGCGCACCTCGGCGTGAGGCTGCTCAATCGCACGACGCGCAGGCTGTCGCTCACCGAGGCCGGGATCGACTACTACCAGCGCGCGACCCAGGTGCTCGCGATGATCGACGAGGCCGAGACGTCGGCCGCGCAGAACGCATCGGTGCCGCGCGGCACGCTGCGCGTCACCTCATCGGTGATCTTCGGCATGCGCCATCTCGGCGCGGCGATCGGCGCCTACCTCGAGCGTCACCCGCAGGTGCAGGTGGATTTGTCGCTGAACGAGCGCGTGGTGGATCTCGTCGACGAAGGCTTCGACCTCGCGATCCGCGTCGGCGCAAAGATCGACCCCGGATTGGTCGCGCGGCGCGTCGCGCCGGTGAGCGTCGTCGCCTGCGCGTCGCCCGCGTACCTCGCGAAGCACGGCAAGCCGGAGTCGCCCGAAGATCTCGCCTTGCACAATTGCCTCGTCTACCCGCATCCGGTCCACCAGGGAGGGTGGCACTTCATCCGCGGCGGCGAGGTGCGCAGGATCGCGGTGTGCGGGACGCTGCGCGCCAACAACGGCGAGGCGCTGGTGAGCGCCGCAATCGACGGCCTCGGCATCGTCTTCGAGCCCACGTTCCTCGTCTACGATGCACTGCGCGAGAAAAAGCTGCTGCGGCTGCTGCCCGAGTGGACGTCCGAGGCGCTCTGGGTGTTCGCGGTCTACCCGAACCGCAGATTCCTCGCTCCGAAGGTGCGAAGCTTCATCGACTTTCTCGTCGAGCGCTTCGGCCCCGAGCCGTACTGGGACACGGCGAATCCGGGCCGGCGGGCCGTCCTCCGCCGGCCTTCCGGCGGCAACGGACCCGTCGCGGTCGATCGGCGTCTCAGTGCTGCGAAGCCTCGCGCGCGCTGACGGCGCTCTCCGTCGCCCGGCGGCCGGGAACCGGAACGATCATCGGGACTTCGCTCCGGTACAGCTCGTAGGCTTTGCCGTGGTAGCGGACGAGGTCGCGCTCCTCGAAAAGGAGCCCGATGAAGATGTAGCCGGTCGTCGCGAGCGCGAACAGCAGGTGCCCCGTCGTCATGTGCGGCGTCGCCCAGAATGCGATCAGGAAGCCGAGCATGATCGGATGGCGCACGAAGTTGTAGAGCGCCTTGGTCTGGAACGGCAGGTGCGTGTAGTCGGCGCCCCGCAACCGCAGCCACACCTGGCGAAGGCCGAGCAGATCGAAATGGTTGATCATGAACGTCGACACGAGGACCATCAGCCACCCGAGCCAGAAGAGCGCCCACAGCACCGCGCTGCCGACGGGACTGTCGACGCTCCAGATCTCGCCGGCGATCGGCTGCCACTGCCAGAGGAGCAGCGCGAGCAGCAGGCTCGACAGCAGCACGTAGGTGCTCCGCTCGACCGGGCTCGGGACGAACCGCGTCCACCACTTCTTGAACCCCTGCCGCGCCATCACGCTGTGCTGGATCGCGAAGAGGCCGAGCAGCACGACGTCGACGAGAAGCGCCTCGCCGAGCGGCCCGGAACCGCCGAGATCGATCGACTTCGGCACGAGCAGGTTGCCGACGAACCCGATTGCGTAGAGGAAGCTCGCCAGGAACACGATGTAGCTGACCACGCCGTACACGAATCCGGGCAGTTTCATGACGCCCCCTGTTCGTTCATCGAGAGCGCGAATCGACGCGTCGCCGGGGATGCGCCGCTGCGGCACGACGGCCCACGCGCCCGCATCCTGCTCCCGTCGACCCCGTCAAAGGAGCGTCCCGCCCGGCCGGACGCGCGAGAACTCGACCGGGACGAACTCGATCCGCAGCTCGCCGCAGGACGACACCGCGCGCGTGTAGGCCGAGCGCGAAAGGTCGCCGGTCTCGGGAAAATCCTCGCGGTAGTGCGCACCGCGCGAATCCTCGCGCGCGAGCGCCGCGCGCGCGATCACGCGGCTCACCGCGATGAGGCTGTCGAGGTTCAGCCACTCGTGCCAGGAAAGGTTGAACGCACGCGTGCCGCCGGGAACACCCGTCGTCGCGAGATCGGCTGCGAGCTCGTCGAGCCTGCCGATCGCGCGCGTCAGCGACGCGCGCGAGCGCGCGATGCCGACGTCGTCCCACATCAGCGACTGCAGCGAGTCGCGCAGCGCGTTGAGGTCCCCGCCATCGCGCGCGAGCGGCACCTCGCAGCGCGCGATGGCCGCGGTGATCGCGCCCCCGTCGGCGGCGGGCGCCGCACCCGCCGTCCTGAGCCACGCCGCCACTTCGTCGCCCGCGACGCCGCCGAAGACGGTCGAGTTCGCCACGCCGTTGCCACCGAGGCGGTTCGCGCCGTGCACGCCCCCGGTGTCCTCGCCCGCCGCGAACAGGCCTGCGAGCGCGGTGCGGCAATCGAGGCCGAACTCGATCCCGCCCATCATGTAGTGCGCGGTCGGAACGACTTCGACGCGGCCTCCGGCGAGGTCGAAGCCGCAGTCGGCGCAGCGCTCGACCATCCCCTTGAACTGCCTGCGCACCGCGTCGGGGCCGAGGTGGCTCATCGCGAGCCACACGCCGCCGTTCGGCGACGTTCTCCCCGCGCGCATCTCGGCGAAGATCCCGCGCGAAACGATGTCGCGCGTCGCGCGCTCGCCGCGCGGATCGACCTCCAGCATGAAACGTTCGCCGGCGCCGTTCAGCAGGTAGCCGCCCGCGCCGCGCAGGCCCTCTTCGAGCACCGTGCCGGTCATCCGCGTCTCGGCGCCCGCGAGGAGGCCCGTCGGATGGAACTGAACCATCTCCATGTCGCGCAGCGGCAGCCCGGCGCGAAGCGCCATCGCGAGCCCGTCGCACGACTTGTCACCCGAGGGCGTGTGATAGCGGTACATCGTCGGACCGCCGCCGGTCGCGAGCACGACCGCACGCGCGCGGACGAACACGAACTCGCCCGAGCGGATGTCGATCAGGAGCGCTCCGGCAATGCGCGTTCCGTCGCGCGACGGAACGAGCGCGACCGCGCGATGCTCCTCGAGGCGCTCGATCGGGCGTGTCCACACCTGCTCGGCGAGCCGGTTGATGATCTCGATACCGGTGAGGTCGCCCTTGTGCACGGTGCGATCGAAGGTCTGGCCGGCGAAGGCCTTCTGGTGCAGCGTGCCGTCGGGGTTGCGGTCGAAGAAGCAGCCGAGCTCGTTCTCGAGTTCGCGAATGCGCTCGACCGCCCCGGTGACGAGGCGCCATGCGAGCTCCTGGTTCGGGAGCCACTTTCCGCCTTCGATCGTGTCCATGAAGTGACGCTCGACCGAATCGCCTTCGGCGAGTGCGACGTTGTAGCCGCCCTGCACCATCCGCGTGCAGCCACACTTGCCGAGCAGCCCTTTCACCGCGACGGTGATCGCGAGCGACGGATCGGCGTCGAACGCGTGCAGGGCCGCGAACAGGCCCGCTCCGCCGCTACCGAGGATGAGGACGTCGGTGCTGCGTTCGATCACCGGATGCCGAGCTTCGCGAGCACCGCGGCGCGACGCGACCGCGCCTTGGCGTCGACCTGCGCGTAGACGCTGCCGCCGGCGCTGTCCATCGCGACCTGCAGCGGCCCGAAGCCGCGAATCCGGAACTTCCACAGGCTCTCGGGATTGAGGTCGTCGAGATCGACGTCGTCGATCGACTCGATCCACGTCGTCTCGAGTGCGGCGACGCCGCCGATCACCGCGAGGTAGACCCCGCCCAGCTCGCGAAAGGCCGCGAGCGAATCTTCGCCCATGCCGCCCTTGCCGACGACGATGCGTACGCCGCAGCGCTCCATCAGCGGCCGCGTGAAGCGCTCCATCCTGATCGACGTCGTCGTGCCGATGCACACCGGCGCGTAGCCGGTGGGAAACTGCGGCGACCGCTCGACCTTGCGCACGTTCGGTGCCGTATGCAGCACGGCGTGCCCGGCGAGGTCGAAGCGCGTCGTGCGCCCGCGGTCGAAGAGGTGGATCAGCGTCGCGTCGCGGATGCCGAAGAGCGTCCCCTCGAGCGTCACCATGTCGCCGACGCGAAGGGCACGCACGTCGGCCTCGCTGACCGGTGTCGTCAGCGTCCGCACGCGCTGTGACGCGCCCAGATCAGAATCCATAGGTCACCGCGGCCGGGGTCAGCACCGCGCGGGCACGGCGCGCCGAGTGGCACTGCATGTTGACGGCGACGGGGTTCATCGTGATGTGCGTGGCGGCGAGCTCGACGTGGACGGCGAACGAGGTAGCGTCGCCGCCGAGCCCCTGTGGGCCGATGCCGAGCTCGTTCACCACCGCCGAGAGCGCGCGCTCGAGCTTGGCGCCTTCCGGATCGTCGCAGACGCTTCCCAGTGCGCGCGTCGCCGCGACCTTGGCGAGATGCACGCAGAGGTCGGCACTGCCTCCGACGCCGACGCCGACGATCGTCGGCGGGCACGTGCGCCCGCCGGCGTCGAGCACGCAGTCGATGACGAAGCGCTCGATCGCCGCCACCCCGTCGGCGGGCACCGCCATCCTCAGCCACGAGTTGTTCTCGGAGCCGCTGCCCTTGGGGATCATCTCGATTGCGAGCTCGTCCGTGCGCTCCGAGAACGCGACGTGGATAACTGGCACGCGCGTGCCGCTCGACGTATGGCGGTTCTCGCGCGTGATCGGGTGCACGATCGACGAGCGCAGCGGATGCTCGCGCGTCGCACGCTCGCAGCCGCGCACGATCGCCGCCTCGAGATCGACGCCGTCGACGTGGACATTGCGCCCCAGCGTCACGTTGTAGATCGGGATGCCGGTATCCTGGCAGAGCAGGTTGTCGGTCGACTCGGCGACCTCGATGTTGCGGATCATCGTGCCGAGGACGCGCTTGCCCCCGGCGTCGGTCTCGTCGCGGTCGAGACGCGCGAAGCCCGCCTTGATGTCGTCGGGAAGGACCTTGAGCGCGCGGATGTAGAGCTCGCGCGCAACGTCCTCGACCTGCCGCGTATCGACGTCCATGCCTCGCGCCCTCCGTGCGGCTTCGCGCCGCAGCCTCGATTATCGCGCGATCAGAGGAGATCGGCGAGAAAGGCCAGCGCGATCAAGAGCGACGCCCCGGCCACGGCGCCCGCCAGGGTCTTCTGCCAGCCGCGCCACGGCAGCCACTCGAGCGCGAGCACGCGCAGCCCGCCGGTCAGATGGAGGCCGAGGAGCACGACGATCGCCCATTCGGACGCGCGCACGCCGGGCGCATCGGCCCAGCGAAGGAAGGCGTCGAGCCGCGCCTCCCCCCGAAGCGCCTCGCCGAGCGCCCAGAAATGCACCGGGAGAAAGATCGCGAGCGCCACCCCCGACACCCGGTGCACGATGAACGCCCACCAGCCCGCGTGACGATCGTGCTGCGAGGCGATGCGCGCCAGCGCCGATTGGCGCGTCACCGCCTCGCCAGCGTCACGCCTCATCGCGCGAGCCCCCACACCGCCCGCAGGCCGAGCGCGAGGAGCGCGAGGCCGATCGTCGCGGTCGCGACGTCGGCGCGGCGCCCGGTCACGCCCAGCCATTCGGCGGCGACCGCGCGCAAGCCGATCGGGGCGTGAACCGCCGCGGCGACAACGAACACGACGTAGAACGCAGGCCAGGCAATCGAGCCGTGCATGCGCGCGAGGATCGCCTGTGCGGTGAGCCCGGCGTGGACCGCGTAGAAGATCGTCGCGAGGTGAACGACGACGCAGACGGCGAGCACCATGGCGCTTGCGCGCTGCAGCAGCCACAGCCACGCGTCGAAGCGCCAGCGGGAACCGGTCACCGCCACGCGATCGCCGTGCTGCGCGCGATCGTCGTGCTGTACCCGGTCACCCTGCAGCGTGCGCCTCACCGGTCGCCTCCAAGGAGCGAGCGCGACGCCATCCGCTTCAGGCCGGCGATCGACGCCGTCGGCGAGAGGTGCTTCGGGCAGCGCTCGGTGCAGCTCGTCTGGCTGTGGCAGGCGTGGCAGCCTGCGTCTCCCGCCACGGCGGCGAGGCGCCCGGCGCGCGCACCGTCGCGCACGTCGTTGACGAGCGTCCACGCGCGGTTCAACGCGGCCGGCCCCAGGTACGCGGGCCGCCACGCGACGATGTCGCACGACGCATAGCACACGCCGCAGCCGATGCACTCGACGGCCGCGTCGGCATCGCGGCGTTCGCGGCTCGCCGGCAGCACGCGTGCCGGAGCGTCAAGGCGCGTCGCGGTGGGCGCGAACGCGCCCTTCGCCGCGATCCACTTGTCGAAGAACTCGCGCATGTCGCAGACGAGGTCGCGGATCACCGGAAGATTCGCGAGCGGCCGCAACTCGAGGCGACTGCCCGGCGCGACGCGATCGACGTGGGTGCGGCAGGTCCAGCGCGCGACCCCGTTGACCGTCATCGCGCACGATCCGCACATTCCGACGCGGCACGCGAAGCGATAGGCGAGCGTCGGGTCGAGGTGGCGCTGGATCCAGGTGACGACGTCGAGCACCGTCTGGCTCGGCGCACGCGGCACGCTGTAGTGCTCGAGCCGGCCCTCGGCGCCGCCGCGCCAGATCGCGACCTCGAGCATCGACGAAGGGAGCGGCGCCGTTTCCGGTCGCCGCTCCCGCGAGAGGCCCCCCGCCTGTGCCGTTCCGGCCGTCATCCTGAACCGGGGTTCAAGATTGGTCGCCTGCCGGGACCATCAGGCGCTTCCGCATGGGAACGCACACCGGTCCGCCAAAGGCTCGGCAACCTCGCTACGAGAGCATTGGTTCAAAGAACGTATGGCCGGCTCGAACACCGCAGGGGATGGAAATCCTCCTCGGCGACATCGACCCCGAATCCCGCGCCGGTCAGCCGGAAGCTCTCAGAAGAGCTTCTCCTGCCCGGCGAGCGCGCGGTCGATCGCCTCCTGCATCGCGCGGATTCTACGCCGCGCCGCATCCTCGTCAATCGCGCCCCCCGCAACGGCGAGCCCCGGTGCGGCGCGTGCTGCGCCGTCCTTGGCCGCGCGCCGCTCGCGCAGGAGCTCGCTCGCGAGATTGAGGGCCGCCATGACGGCGATGCGCTCGCCGCCGGTGACGCGCCCGGATTCGCGAATCTCGCGCATCCGCTGGTCGAGGAAGGTCACCGCCTCGGTCAGCGCTTCGCGCTCGTCCTCGCGGCAGGCCACCTTGTAGTCGCGCCCGAGGATGCTGACGTCGAGCGTCACCGCGGCGGGGTTGCGCGTGGTCATGACGCGGCAACCCGGGCGATCAGCGTGTCGAGGCGCGATCCCGCCTGCGCGAGCCTCGCCGCGAGATCGCGATTGCGGTCCTGCGCCGCGGCGAGATCGCGCCCGAGCTTCTCGTTGGCCTCGCGAAGCGCTGCCGCATGCGCGATCAGCGCCTCGACGCGCTGTTCCAGCGTGGAGAGGTCGGCATCCATGAAGTGCCGAGACTATAGGCGGCGCTTTCGCCGCGCGTCAACCTGGGCCGCCATCGGTGTCGAGCGCGACGTAGCGGACAGACAGCACGTCGATCTGCTCGAGCCCGCCCGGTGCGGCGAGCGCGACGGTATCGCCCTCGCGCGCCTTGATGAGCGCTCGCGCCATCGGCGATACCCAGCTGATGTAGCCGTGCGCCGGATCGACTTCGTCGATGCCGACGATGCTGACGGTTCGCTCGGCACCTCGCGCGTCGGCGATCGTCACCGTCGCACCGAAGTAGACCTGGTCCGCCGACGCGGGATCGCGGCGAGCGCCGGGATCGACGACCTCCGCGAGGTCGAGCCGGCGAACGAGGAAGCGGATGCGCCGGTCGATCTCGCGCAGGCGCTTCTTGCCGTAGAGGTAATCGCCATTCTCGGAGCGGTCGCCGTTGCCTGCCGCCCACGCGACCGTCGCAACGAGTTCAGGCCGCTCGCGCGTGACGAGCCGGTCGAGCTCGCGCCTCATCCGGGCGAATCCGCCCGGAGTCATGTAGTTGCGCGTCCCGGCAGGAAGCGAAGGCGCGTCCTCCGGGGCGTCGTCGCGCTCGTCGCCCGCGTCGGATTCGCTCGTGAAGGCCTTGCTCATCCATCGATTATAGGTTCGGGGGCGCGGCGGCGTGCGTACCGCGACCGGTCGCCGATCGCGCGACTGCGAGCGCGCGGCAAAGGCTCGCCATCCCGTCGACGAAGCGCGGACCTGGCCGGTGCAGCAGGTTCGCGTCGACGACGAACAGGTTGCCGTCACGGACGGCGGGAAGCTCGGGCCAGCGGCGCCAGTCGTCGAGCCACGGCGGGCGCACGGCGTCGTCGGTTCCCGCGATGATCACCTGCGGCTTCGCGGCGAGCACCGCCTCCACGCCGACCTGCGCCGCCGCGAAGGGGAGCGACGCGAACACGTTGCGCCCGCCGCAGCGCGCGATCGCTTCGCTGACGAGCTGCGAGCCGCCGAGCGTGAAGATCGGCGACGAGGAGACCTGGTAGAAGACGGCGAGCGGAGGGCCGGCAGGCGCCGCACGCCCGAGCGCCGTGAGCTCGTCCCTGAACCGGTTCGCGGCGTGCGCCGCGGTGGTGAGCGTGCCGGCGAGCACGCCGATTCGCTCGATGTCGTCGGCAATGCCCGAGATGCGCGAAGGATTGGCCTCGAAGACGGCGACGCCGTGTCCGCGCAACCACGCGACCTCCCCCGGCGTCGTCCACGGCCAGGTGACGACGAGATCCGGCGCGAGCGCGACGATTCGCTCGAGATTGAGCGCAGTCACGTCGCCGATGACGGGCAGGCGAGTCGCCGCAGGCGGATAGTCGGAGCCCTTGATGACGCCGACGACGGCCCCGCCGGCACCCGCGGCGAAGACGAGTTCGGTGGCGCTCGGGGCGAGAGTGATGATCCGCGTCGCGCGATGCGCGAGCGCGACGCGGCGCCCGGAGTCGTCGACGACCGCCCGCGCCGATTGCGCGGCAACGGCCGCCCCCCCGGCGGCCTGCGCGAGCGCCGGCCACACGAGCGCTGCTGCGAGCAGTGCGACCGCGGCCAGCCGGCGCGACCGTCGATGGGCGCGCCGCCCGCGATTGCGGCAGCGAGGCGCGGCGCGACCTGTCGGTGCGGCAGTGCGGGTCCGGAGCGGCATCACGGTCTCATAGCCGCCACCGCAGCCCGGCGAAGAAGCGCGCGCCTCCGGTCGCGAAATCGGCGGCGAGCTCGTAGTTCTTGTCGAAGAGATTGTCGGCGCGCGCGAACAGCGTGACGCCGTGTCCGACCGGCAACTCCGCCGTGAGGTTGACGATGCCGTATCCGCCCATGCGGCGCAGATTGGCGGCGTCGTCGAAGCGCGCCGACGACCCGATCCACTGCGCGACGACGCGCAGTGCGCCGAAGGGCTGCGAGTATGCGACCGTGGCGTGCCGCCGCGCACGCCGCGGCAGGAGGTTGCCGCTCGCGTCGTCGGTCGGGGACTGCAGATCGAGCGACGCGCGAAGCGTCGCATCCTTCCAGCCCAGGTCACCGGTCAGCGTCACCCCGCGCAGCGTCGCATTGGCGACGTTGTTGGGCTGGCAGTTGAAGTTCGCGTCGCACTGGAACACGATGAGGTCGCGCACACGGTTCTCGTAGGCGACGGCCTGCGCGTGCCAGGCGACCGGCCCCGACCGCCCCTGCGCACGAAGGCCGGCCTCGACGTTGCGCGCGCTCTCGGGTGCGAGCGACGGATTCGAGAACCCGGGGTAGTAGAGATCGTTGAAGGTCGGCGGCCGAAACGCCGTGCCCGCGCTCGCCGTCACTCGCCACGTCGGTGAGAGCCGGTAGCCCCACTCGAACGCCCCGGTCGTCCTGCCGCCGAACTGGTTCGAGTGATCGTAGCGAAGGTTGGCCTGGACGGCAGTCGCTCCCGCGACGACGCGGTAGATCGCGGTCGCCGAGTCGGTGTCGCGCTCGTCGACGGTGAAGGCGGGCTCGGTGTCGACATGCTCCTCGCGCCGTTCGAGCGCCAGTGTCAGCGTACCGAGCGAGCCTCGCGCCCCGGAGCCGGCGCCCGAGCCGGGGTCGGTCGAGCCGTCCGGCGAGAGCGTGAAATCGCTCTGCCAGGTGTACTGGCGCTGGCGCGTATGGAAGGGGAAACTGCCATAGCCCGTCAGCGACACCGAGTCATCGCCACCCTCGCCGGCGGAGAGCCGCGAGCGCCACCACGATGCGAAGTCGCTCGCCCATCTCGCCTGCCACAGCGATTCAGTCGTCGCCGTGCGGTCGTTGTAGGCATCACCGCCGTCGAACTGGTTGTCGAGCCGGCTGCGAAAATACTGCAGCGACAGCGACTGGCCGGACGCCGGCATCAGCACCCCGCGCGCGTTCACGCTCGAATTGCGGTAACCGTCGCGGTCGGGGTCGTAGAACGGGTTGGCCGGATTCACGATCGCATTGAAGCCGTCGCTGTGGCGCTGCGACAGGTCGACCGATCCGTGCATGAGCGCCGAGCCTCCCGATGCGCCCGCGGCTGCGGAGATCGTCCCGTAGGTTCCGTAGCCGATCGACGCGTCGGCGTGCCGTCCGGCGCCGCCGCCGCGGGTGAAGATCTGGATCACGCCGCCGATCGCGTCGGCGCCGTAGAGGCTCGACGCCGGCCCGCGCAGGATCTCGATCCTCTCGATCTGGTCGAGCGGGATCGCCTCGAGCGCCGTGGCCCCGCTCGACGCCGACGACAGGCGCATGCCGTCGACCAGGACCAGCGTCTGCGCCGCGTTCGCTCCGCGCAGGAACACGCCCGACGTCGCTCCGGGACCGCCGTTCTGCACGACCTCGACCCCGGGCTCGCCCTGCAGGAGCGCAGTCAGGCTGTCCACACCGGCAGCCGCGATCGCGTCGCGGTCGATGACGGTCACGTCGGCGACCAGTCCGTCGATGGGCTCCGCGTCGCGTGCGGCGGTGACGAACAGCGGCTCGAGCGCCTGCGCGCCAGCGAACTGCGCGCCGGCCTGCGCCTGCGCGAGCGCAGGGAGAGCGAACGGGGGAACGACCAACACCGCCGCAAGGACGAGCGCCCCGCGGCTGGAAGCAGATGGATTGCGTTGCATAGGACCTCGCGCCTTGCCGTGGGTACCCCGCACGGACGTCGATCGGGGCAACGCGAGGTTCGGGACAACGCGCACGGCCATGCGACCGCGCGTGTGGCAACGGATCCCCGCGCTGCAGCTTCATGCGCACGGGCTCTCGCCTTCGCGCGCTTCGCAGGCCGGTCTCCGGGCTCGCCGGTCTTGATCGTCCCGCCTTCCCGTCCGCGTACTGCGGCCAGTGGCGAGTGCTGGACGATCCACACCGTCTTACCGTTGCGGGGGCAGCCGCGGCATTGGCGCACAAGCCTCGTTGCGCCGCACCGCGTTCCCGTTTCACCCGCCGGACGAAGCACGCCCGGCGGACACCTGCGCTGCCAGTGTACCCGATCGTGGGGCGGGCCGCGCGCGGGGCGCTGCTATAATGCGCGCCCCTCCGGCAAGCCGGCGCACCGCCACCGCGTCACCAGCGGCTCCACGGCGCGCGAATGCAGTGACGAGCAAGCTCTACATCCGGACGTTCGGATGCCAGATGAACGAGTACGACTCGGCCCGCATGGCCGATGTGCTCGCAGCCTCCGACGGTCTCGCGCCGACCGCGCATCCCGACGACGCCGACGTGATCCTGTTCAACACGTGCTCGGTGCGCGAGAAGGCGCAGGAGCGCGTGTTCCACGACCTCGGCCGCGTGCGTGCGCTGAAGGACGCGCGCCCCGAGGTCATCATCGGCGTCGGCGGCTGCGTCGCTTCGCAGGAAGGCGCTGCGATCGTCGCGCGGGCGCCATGGGTCGACGTCGTGTTCGGGCCGCAGACGCTGCACCGGCTTCCCGACCTGATCCGCGCGCGGCGCGCGACCGGCCGGCCACAGGTCGACGTCTCGTTTCCCGAGATCGAGAAGTTCGATCACCTGCCGCCGCCGCGCGTCGAGGGAGCAAGCGCCTTCGTGTCGATCATGGAGGGATGCAGCAAGTACTGCTCGTTCTGCATCGTCCCCTACACGCGCGGCGAGGAGGTCTCGCGTCCGTTCGAAGACGTGCTGACCGAGGTCGCCGACCTCGCACTCCAGGGCGTGTCCGAGATCACGTTCCTCGGCCAGAACGTGAACGCCTGGCGGGCGCCGTCGCCCGACGGCGAGAACGGCGTCGCCGACCTCGCGCTGCTGCTCGAGTATTCGGCGGAGGTTCCGGGAATCGAGCGGCTGCGCTACACGACGTCGCACCCTCGCGAGATGACCGCGCGGCTCGTCGCAGCGCACGGACGCCTCCCGAAGCTCGCATCGCACCTGCACCTGCCGGTGCAGTCGGGTTCGGACCGCGTGCTGGCGGCGATGAAGCGCGGCTACACGGCGCTCGAATACCGGTCGGTCGTGAAGAGGCTTCGCGCCGAGCGGCCGGATCTCTCGCTCACGTCGGACTTCATCGTCGGCTTCCCCGGCGAGAGCGACGCCGACTTCGAGGCGACGCTGCGGCTGATCGACGACGTCGGGTTCGACGGGGCGTTCAGCTTCGCCTACAGCCGCCGGCCGGGAACGCCCGCAGCCGACCTTCCCGGACAGGTCCCCGCCGACGTCGCGAGGGGCAGGCTCGCGCGGCTGCAGGCGGCACTCGACGGCCAGTACCGCGCGAAGAGCGCCGCGATGGTCGGCCATCGCGAGCGCGTGCTCGTCACCGGGCCATCGGCGAAGGATCCGTGCGAGCTCGCCGCGCGCACCGACAACAACCGCGTCGTCAACTTCCGCGGCGACGCCACACTCGTCGATCGCTGGGTCGACGTCGTCGTCACCGGAGCCGAACCGCATTCGCTGCGCGGCGAGCTCGCGTCGCAGAACCGCTGAAGCGCCTCGCCGGGACACCCGCTCATGCACGCTTCGCCGGGACGCCCGCCGATGCACACCCCGCAGAGAAGCCCGCTCGCGCCGCCGCCGTCGATGCGGCCTGCCCTCGCGGGATCCGCACGCGGCAGGGCTCTCGTCGCTGCCGTTCTCGCCGCGGGAGCACTCGCGCTCGGCGGCTGCGCGAGCCTCCCGGCATCCGGCGCGAAGGGATCCGGAATCGCCGCGCCGGCCGCAGCCGACGCGAGTCCGGCGGCACAGGCCGAGAAGACCTTCGCCGAGCTTACCCGGGACGCCACCGAGCACAAGGGTCTCTTCAACCTGTGGCGTAAAGACGACAAGGTGTGGATCGAGCTCGCTCCCGGCCAGCTCGACCATCCGTACTTCTTCAAGTCGGCGCTGAACCAGGGTATCGGCGAGAAGCGCATCTTCGGCGGCGCGATGACCTCGCCGATCGGCATCGCGCAGGTGGTCGTGTTCCACAAGCACGGGAAGTCGATCCAGCTGATCGCGAAGAACGTGCGATACACCGCCGCTCCGGGCACGCCCGAGGCGTTCGCGGTGGCCGCCGGGTTCTCCGACAGCTTGCTTGCGACGGCACCGATCGCCTCGCAGCCGCGGCCCGCAACGGACTCGATCCTCGTCGACGCCAATGCGCTCCTGTTCACCGACATACCGGCGGCGTCGACGGTGCTCGAGCGCACCTACCGGCAGTCGTACTCGTTCGACGCGCGCAATTCGTCGTTCGGAAGGCTGTGGACGAGCCCCGACAACGTCGCACTCGAGGTCTCGGCGCATTATTCGCTCGCGCGCATCGCGCTGCCCCCGCCCCCGCCCGCGAAGTCGACGCTGCCGCGGCCGCCGTCGACGCTGCCGGACATCCGCAGCCTGTTTCTCGGCTATTACTACACGTTCGCCACGCTGCCGGCCGAGCCGATGCCCACGCGCATCGCCGACGACCGCATCGGCTACTTCACCACCGATCGCTTCGATTTCACCTCCGACCTGCCGCGGCTGCCGATCGAGCACTACATCGACCGCTGGCGCCTCGAGAAGAAGGACCCGTCGGCGCCGCTCTCCGAGCCGAAGCAGCCGATCGTCTTCTGGCTCGACCGCGACATCCCGGTCAAGTACCGCGAGCCGATCCGCGAAGGCATCCTCGAATGGAACAAGGCGTTCGAGAAGATCGGCTTCAAGGACGCGATCCGGGTCGAAGTGCAGCCCGCCGACGCCGACTTCGACACCTCCGACATCCGCCACGCGTCGGTGCGCTGGCAGACCGTCGCGCAGAGTGCGTACGGCGCAATCGGCCCGCGCGTGGTCGACCCGCGCAGCGGCGAGATCCTCGACGCTGACATCGGCATCGACGCGAACAACATCCGCGCCGTGCGGAACCTGCGCCGCGAATACGTTCCTCCTCCCGGCGATGCGTGGCACGCGCTCGCCGGACCGCTGTGGACGCAGCCCGGGATGCTGTCCGAAGCCGGCGGGCCGGCGTCGTCGCCGGCGCTCGACGCCGCGCGGCACGCTCCGACTTGCACGTACGCCGACGCCGCGGCCGAGGAAGCTGCGTTCGGGCTCTCGCTTCTCGAGCTTCGCGGCGAGATCGCGCCGGGAAGCCCCGGCGTCGACCGCTTCGTCGACGCCTATCTGAAGGCGGTGGTGATGCACGAGGTCGGGCACACGCTGGGACTGCGCCACAACTTCCGCGCATCGACGATCTACACGGAAGCCGAGCTCTCCGACCCCGCGTTCACCCGCGCACACGGCATCTCGGGCTCGGTGATGGAGTACAACCCGTGGAACATCGCGGCGCACGGCGAGAGGCAGGGCGACTACGACATGACGACCCTCGGGCCCTACGACTACTGGGCGATCGAGTACGGCTATCGTGAAGTTCCTGCCGCCGCCGAAGCGGCGACGCTGGCGGCGATCGCCGGGCGGTCGAACGAGCGCGACCTCGCGTTCGCATCCGACGAGGACGTGTTCGTGTTCGGCCTCGACCCCGACGTCAACGTTCTCGACCTCGGCGACGATCCGCTCGCCTACGCGAAGAAGCGCCTCGGGCTGGTGCACGAGATGTGGCAGCGCACCGAGACGCTGAAGCTCGCTCACGGCGAGAGCTACTCGGTGCTGATGCGCAATTTCACCCGCGGGTTCAACCAGGCGGCGCAGGCTGCGCTCTATGCGGTCAAGTACATCGGCGGACTCGCGACGTTGCGCGACCACGCGGGCAGCGGCCGGGCGCCGTTGACGCCGGTCGATCCGGCGAAGCAGCGCCAAGCGCTCGCGATGCTCGCGAATGACGTGCTGTCGGCGGCGAGCTTCGATTTTCCGCCGGCGTTCCTGCGCCGGCTGACCGCGTCGGTGACCGACATGCGGGATGCCGCCGAGCTCGGCGGGACCGCACCGCCCATCGACGTTCCCATCGACGAGCAGGTGCTGGCGCTGCAGAAGGCGGTGCTCGACCGGCTGATGAGCCCGCTCACCGCGCAGCGCCTGCTCAACAACGAGTCGAAGGTCGACGAGAGGGGCCTCGCACTGCGCCTGCCCGATCTCTACCGGACCGTGCACAACGCAGTGTGGAGCGAGCTCGCCCGCGGCGTCGACATCCCGCTCGCGCGACGCAACCTGCAGCGCGAATACGTTCGGCTCGTCGCAAACGCGCTGATCAAGCCCTCGTCCGACCTGCCCGCCGACGCGCGCGCCCTCCTTCGCGTCGAGGCGAAGGCGCTTCGCGGCGAGCTCGCGGCCGCACCCTCGCGCGGGCGCTCGGCTGAAGCTCGCGCGCATCTGTCCGAAATGAAGGCGACGCTCGACGAGGCGCTGAAGGCGCCGATCGTGCGCGACGGCGTGTGACCGCGGGCCGGCGCCGCAGGGCGGGCACGACCGCGCCGCCGCCCCCCGCGCCACCCGTCGCGCGGGACGGCGACGCACGCGCGGTCGAGACGATCGCGCTCGCGCCGATCGACAACCGCGCGCTCGCCAACCTGTGCGGGCCGGTCGACGCGAATCTGCGCCAGATCGAGGCCGCGCTGGACGTCGCGATCGAGCGCCGCGGCGCGCGCTTCACGGTCTCCGGTCCGTCGGGCGCAGTGCGCGACGGCGCCCTCGCGCTGCGCCGCTTCTACGCCGCGGCCGAGAAGCCGCTGTCGGTCGACGACATCCAGCTCGGCCTGGTCGAGGTCGGCGCACTCGGGGCCAGAACGGGGCCGGCGGCACTGCGAACGCGCCGCGCGGACCTGCACGGCCGCACGCCGAACCAGGTTGCCTATCTCGACGCGATCCGCTCGCACGACCTCTGCTTCGGCATCGGGCCTGCAGGCACCGGCAAGACCTACCTCGCCGTCGCCTGCGCGGTCGACGCGCTCGAGCGCGACGCCGTGAAGCGCATCGTGCTCGTGCGTCCAGCAGTCGAGGCGGGCGAGCGGCTCGGCTTCCTCCCCGGCGACCTCGCCCAGAAGGTCGACCCGTACCTGCGGCCCCTCTACGATGCGCTCTACGACCTGATGGGCTTCGACAAGGCGGCGAAGCTCTTCGAGCGGCAGACGATCGAGCTCGCTCCGCTCGCCTACATGCGCGGGCGCACGCTCAACCACTCGTTCATCATCCTCGACGAGGCGCAGAACACGACTCCCGAGCAGATGAAGATGTTCCTCACCCGTATCGGCTTCGGCACGCGCGCGGTGATCACCGGCGACGTCACCCAGACCGACCTCGCACGCGGGCAGAAGAGCGGCCTCATCGAAGCCGAGCGCATCCTTGGCGACGTGCGCGGGCTCGCGTTCGTCCACTTCACGAGCGCCGACGTCGTGCGCCACCCGCTGGTGCAGAAGATCATCGACGCCTATGACCGCGACGCCGCGGATTAGGAACGTGCCGCGAAACCGGGACGGACCCCATCTCAGCGATCGGCCGCGCCGGCTGGTGGCGATGGGGGTGCTGCGACGCGCTCTACACCGGCCGTGGAGGCAGGGAGGAGGGGCACCGCGACGCGCGAGTTCGGCCGCGAAGCGCGGCCGGTGTAGAGCGCGTCGCGGTGCTCCGCTCCCTCGGCCTCCACGGCTGAACTCGCGCGGCGCAGCACCCCCATCGCCACCAGCCGGCGCGGCCGATCGCTGAGATGGGGTCCGTCCCGGTTTCGCGGCACGTTCCAAACCGCTCGGTGCGAGCTCCTTCGCTCGAGCTCGCGATCCAGTGGCAGGTCGACGGCTCGCCGCTGCCGCGCCGGCGCACGCTGCGCCGGTGGATCCTCGCGGCCCTCGAGCGCCCGGCCGCGATCACGCTGCGCTTCGTCGGCGCCGGCGAGGGGCGCTCCCTCAACCGCGCCTACCGGGGCCGCGATTGCGCGACCAACGTGCTGACATTCGTGTACGATGAGCACGTGTCGCTTTCCGGCGACATCGTCTTGTGCGCGCCGGTCGTGCGCAGGGAAGCCCGGGAACAGGGCAAGCGCCTCGTCGCGCACTACGCGCATCTGGTGATCCACGGCATGCTCCATCTCCAGGGTTACGACCACCAGCGCGCAGCCGACGCCGCGCGGATGGAGGCGCGCGAGTCCGAACTCCTCGTGCGCCTCGGCCACCCCGACCCCTGGCGCGGCGCGAGCTGACCCTCGCCGATGCCGTCTCACGCCGACCCCGACGAGAAACCGACGCTGCTCGAGCGCCTGTCGGGGCTCCTCACGCGCGAGCCCGAGGACCGCGAAGATCTGCTCGAGGTCCTGCGAGGCGCGTTCGAGCGCAGGCTGATCGACGCCGACGCGCTGTCGATGATCGAGGGCGTGCTCGCCGTGTCGGAAGCGACGGTGCGCGACATCATGATCCCGCGCGCGCAGATGGACTGCGTGTCGATCGACGACGAGCCGCCTGAGTTCATGGAGCTCATCCTCGACACCCGACACTCGCGCTTCCCGGTCATCGGCGAATCGAAGGACGATGTCGTCGGCATCCTGCTCGCGAAGGAGCTCCTCAACTACTACGCGAATCCGGAGGCGTTCAACCTGCGCGAGATCCTGCGCCCCGCGGTGTTCGTTCCCGAGTCGAAGCGCCTCAACGTGCTCTTGCGCGAATTCCGCGCGAACCGCAACCACATCGCGATCGTCGTCGACGAGTACGGCGGCGTCTCGGGACTCGTCACGATCGAGGACGTCCTCGAGCAGATCGTCGGCGACATCGAGGACGAATACGACTTCGACGAGAGCGAGGACAACATCATCCCCGAGGCCAACGGGCATTTCCGGGTGAAGGCGCAAACCGAGATCGGCGATTTCAACGCACAGTTCGGCACCCATTTCGAGGATGACGACTTCGACACGATCGGCGGGCTCCTGCTGAAGTCGTTCGGACACCTGCCCAAGCGCGGCGAGGTGACGGCGCTCGAGGGCTTCCGCTTCCGCGTGCTTCGTGCCGACAGCCGCAGGCTCTACACGCTGCACGTCGAGCGCGTCGCGCCGCCTGCGCAGGACGACGACCGCAGCGGATGACCGCCGGGCGAGTGCTGCCGCCTCTCGCTGCACTCGCCGCCGGGGCGGCGACGGTGTTCGCGTTCGCGCCGTTCGATCTCGGCGTCCTTCCGTTCGCGACGCTCGCCGTGCTCTTCTGGCTGTGGCAGTACGCTCCTACGGCGAGGGCCGCCGCGTGGCTCGGGTTCGCCTTCGGCATCGGGCTCTTCGGCGCGGGCGTGTCGTGGCTCTATGTCGCAATCCGCACGTTCGGCGGCATGCCGGCGCCGCTCGCCGCGCTCGCGATTGGCTGCCTCGTCGCCTACCTCGCGCTGTGGCCGGCGGCCGCCGGCTGGCTCGCCGCACGCGTCGCCGCACCGGGGTCGTTTGCACGCGTGCTTGCCGCCGCCGGCGCGTTCACCCTCGCCGAATGGCTGCGCGGGACCGTGTTCACCGGTTTTCCGTGGCTCGCGACCGGCTACGCGCAGGTTCCCGGCGGCGCGCTGGCCGCGTTCGCGCCGGTCGGCGGCATCTTCCTCGTCTCGCTCGCCGTCGCACTCGTCGCTGCGCTCGTCAGCGAGGCGTTCGGAGCGATCGGGCGCGCGGCCCAGCGCGAGCTCGCGCTGCTGGCCCTCGCCGCGGCGGCGCTCTTCGTCGCGGGGAGCGCGCTTCGCGCCGTCGCGTGGACCCACCCGGCCGGCGCGCCGCTCGCCGTGTCGCTCGTCCAGGGCAACGTCGCCGAGGACGACAAGTTCGATCCGGGCTTTCGCCAGGCGACGTTCGATCGCTACCTGAAGCTCGTCGCCGCGAGCCGCGGCCGGCTCGTCGTGCTCCCCGAATCGTCGTTTCCGATGTTCTCGGACGAGATTCCCGACGACGTGCTGCTCTCGCTCATCCGCACGGCGATCGCGCGCGACGGCGACGTGCTCGCCGGCATGTTCACCGCGCTGCCGCCGCGAGCCGGACAGCGCGAGCCGCGCGTCTACAACACCGTCGTCGCGCTCGGCGCGAGCGACCTCCAGTTCTACCGCAAGCACCACCTCGTGCCGTTCGGCGAGGCGATCCCGTTCGAATCGATCGTGCGCCCGCTGATGGACAGCGTGCTCGCCATCCCGCTCGCCGGGCAGGCGCGGGGAAGCGCGTCGCAGCCGCCGCTCTTCGTCGCCGGCCACCACGTCGCCGTCGACATCTGCTACGAGGACGCCTTCGGCGGCGAGATGATCGCGAGCGCGCGCCGCGCCGATCTCCTCGTCAACGTCACCAACGACGCGTGGTACGGCCATTCGATCGCCGCTCGGCAGCACAACCAGATCGCCGCAGCGCGCGCGCTCGAGTCGGGCCGGCCGATGCTGCGCGCGACCAACACCGGCATCACGTCGGCGATCGGCACCGACGGGCGGGTGATCGCCGAGCTGCCGTGGTTCACCACCGGCGTGCTCGAAGTCAGCGTGCGCGGCTACGCCGGCGACACGCCCTACCTGAAGATCGGCGACTCGCTTGCGCTCGTGCTGGCGCTCGTGCTGGTCGCGGGTGCGGCGGCAGGGAGAATCGGGCGCGAATCGCGAGCGTCCGCACGGTAGAATCGCGCAGCCTGCGACCTTGCGATCAGCCGTGCCCCCTTCCGCCGCGTCCACGCCCACCTTCCAGCAGATCATCCTCGCGCTGCAGAACTACTGGAGCGCGCAGGGTTGCGCGCTCCTGCAGCCCTTCGACATGGAAGTCGGCGCCGGGACCTCGCACACGGCGACCTTCCTGCGCGCGCTCGGTCCCGAACCCTGGCGCGCCGCCTACGTGCAGCCGTCGCGGCGCCCGAAAGACGGGCGTTACGGCGACAACCCGAACCGCCTGCAGCATTACTACCAGTATCAGGTGGTGCTGAAGCCCGCGCCCGCCGAGATCCTCGATCTCTACCTCGGGTCGCTCGAAGCGCTCGGTCTCGACCTCGCGAAGAACGACGTACGCTTCGTCGAGGACGACTGGGAGAACCCGACGCTCGGCGCTTGGGGCCTCGGCTGGGAGGTCTGGCTGAACGGCATGGAGGTGACGCAGTTCACCTACTTCCAGCAGGTCGGGGGGCTCGACTGCGACCCGATCACCGGCGAGATCACCTACGGCCTCGAGCGCCTCGCGATGTACCTGCAGGGTTGCGACAACGTCTTCGACCTCGCCTGGACGGCGGTGCGCGACGACGCCGAAGAGCGGGTGCTTCGCTACGGCGACGTCTACCGGCAAAACGAGGTCGAGCAGTCGACCTACAATTTCGAGCAGTCCAACGCCCCGCGGCTCGTCGAGCTCTTCGCGTTCTGCGAGTCCGAGGCGAAGCGCCTCGTCGAGGCGAAGCTGCCGCTGCCGGGCTACGAGATGATCCTCAAGGCGGCGCATACGTTCAACCTGCTCGACGCGCGCGGAGCGATCTCGGTCACCGAGCGCGCCGGCTACATCGGCCGCATCCGCACGCTGTCGAGGCTCGTTGCGCAGGCCTGGGTCGAGTCGCGCGAGGCGCAGGGCTTTCCGCTGCTGCCGCCACGCCACCTGCGTCCGCCGTCGGCGTCTCACGGGCAAGCGCGATGAGCGACTCGCCGGCCTCCCGCACGCTCGTCGTCGAGATCGTCACCGAGGAGCTGCCGCCGCGCGCGCTGAAGGCGCTCTCGGCAGCGTTCGCGGCGGGGATCGCCGGGCATCTTGGCGAGCACGGGTATCTCGAGGGCAGCTCCGCGACGGCGCCGTACGCGACTCCGCGCAGGCTCGCGGCCGTCATCAGCCAGGTACGCGCCGTCGCGCCCGACGTCGCGACGACGCAGAAGCTGATGCCGGCGAAGGTCGCCTTCGACGCCGCAGGCGCTCCGAGCGCCGCGCTCGCGAAGAAGCTCGCCGCACTCGGCCGGGGCGAGCTCATCGACGGTGCATCGGCGGCGACGCTCGCGGCATCGTCCGCGCCGGACCCGTCGGGATCGGCGAGCCCGCCAGCCGCCGACCGCCTCTACGTCGAAAGCGACGGCAAGGCCGATTACGTCTACCTCGCGAGCGTCGCGAAGGGGCAGCCCCTCGCACACGGCCTCGCGCAAGCGCTCGAGCGCGCGGTCGCCGCGCTGCCGATCCCGAAGACGATGAGCTACGCGCGCCCCGGCGGGTACTACAACGACGTTCGCTTCGTGCGCCCCGCGCACCGGCTCGTTGCGCTGCACGGCACCGACGTCGTGCCGATCGAGGCGCTCGGCCTGCGTGCCTGCCGCACGACCGACGGCCACCGCTTCATGGGGCGGCGCGCAATCGAGGTGGCGAGCGCCGACGCGTGGGCGCCGGCGCTCGAGGCCGAGGGCAAGGTGCTGCCGGGCTTCAATGCGAGGCGCGCCGAGATCGTCCGCCAGCTCCTGCACATGGCCGACGGCAACCGGGTGATCATGCCCGATGACCTCGTCGACGAGGTCACTTCGCTCGTCGAGTGGCCGACCGTCGCGATGGGCAGCTTCGACCGCGAATTCCTCGACGTGCCGCACGAGTGCCTGATCCTCACGATGCAGCAGAACCAGCGCTACTTCGCGCTGACCGGCAGCGACGGCGAGTTGCTGCACCATTTCCTGCTCGTCAGCAACAACGCCGCCGCCGACATGTCGGCGATCGTCCGCGGCAACGAGCGCGTGCTGCGCGCGCGGCTCGCCGACGCCAAGTTCTTCTTCGATCAGGATCGCAGGCGCAAGCTCGCGTCGCGCGTCGACCTGCTCGCCGGCATCGTCTATCACAACCGCCTCGGCAGCCAGCTCGACCGCGTCGGGCGCGTGCGCGCGATCGCCCGTGCGGTCGCGCCCGTCCTCGGCGCCGACCCCGCGCACGTCGACCGTGCGGCGCTCCTCGCCAAGGCCGACCTCACCACGGGGATGGTCGGCGAGTTCCCCGAGCTGCAGGGAACGATGGGGCGCCACTACGCGCGCTTCGACGGCGAAGCGGCCGATGTCGCCGGCGCGATCGCCGATCACTACCTGCCGCGGCACGCGGGCGATGCGCTTCCCGCCGGTCCTGTCGCGCAGGCGGTCGCGCTCGCCGACCGCATGGAGCTTCTCGCCGGCATGTTCGGCATCGGCGCGCTGCCGACCGGCGACAAGGACCCGTTCGGCCTGCGCCGCGCGGCGATCGGAGTGCTGCGCATCGTCGTCGAGCAGGGTCTTGCGCTGCCGCTCCCCGCACTGGTCGCCGAGGCATTCGCCGCGTTCGCCGGCGTCGCGGCGGTTAAACCGGATCCCGCGGGGCTCGCCGCGTTCATGGTCGAGCGGCTGCGCGTCTATCTGCGCGACCAGGGATACACGGCGAACCAGGTCGACGCCGTGCTGTCGCTCGAGCCCGCGCGCATCGACGTGGTGCCCGCGCAACTCGCGGCCGTCCGCAGCTTCGAGGCGCTGCCCGAGGCGCAGGCGCTGGCCGCCGCCAACAAGCGCATCGTCAACATCCTGCGCAAGGCCGACGCCGAGGCGGCGCCGGCGATCGACCGCGGGCGGCTCGCGCCCGGCGCCGAGCACGACCTGTGGCTCGCCTTCGAGCGGCTCGCTCCGGTCGTCGAGCGCCACTGCCAGGATGGCGACTACACCGGTGCGCTGCGCGCGCTCGCTTCGGTGAAGCCTGCCGTCGATCGCTTCTTCGACGACGTGCTGGTGATGGCCGACGATCCGGCCGTCCGCGCCAATCGGCTCGCCCTCCTGCGCGGGGTCGCCGCGACGATGAATCGCGTCGCCGACATCTCGCGCCTTGCCGCCTGAGGGACCGGGCAGGCGATCCACATGGTCCAGTTCGCAACCGACAACGTCGTCGCCACGCGCGCCGCTCGCGTCATCGTCCTCGACCGCGACGGGGTCATCAATCACGACAGCGACCAGTACATCAAGTCGCCCGACGAATGGCGGCCGATTCCGGGAAGCCTCGAAGCGATCGCCCGGCTCAACCACGCGGGCTTTCGCGTCGTCGTCGCGACCAACCAGTCTGGGGTCGGCCGCGGCCTGCTCGATTTCGCGGCGCTGACCGCCATCCACGAGCGGATGCATCGCATGCTCGCGCAGGCCGGCGGACGCATCGACGCGGTGTTCTTCTGCCCGCACACCGCCGATTCGCGCTGCGAGTGCCGCAAGCCGAAGCCCGGGATGCTGGTCGAGATCGGGCGACGCTTCGAAGTCGACCTGACCGGCGTGCCGGTGATCGGTGACGGCCTGCGCGACCTGCAGGCGGCCGAGGCAGTCAGCGCGCTGCCGGTGCTGGTGCTGACCGGCAAGGGCGAGCGGACGCTGCGCGAGGGCGGCTTCCCGTCGCACACGCTGATCTTCCCCGATCTCGCGTTCGCGGCGGCGGCGCTCCTCGCGACCGACTGACGCGCACGGCCGGCGTGGGGACCTCGCTTCGATCCCTGCTGTTCACGCTGTTCCAGGGGGTCGTCACGGCGCTCTACGCGATCGTCGTCGTCGTGCTGTTCTGGCTGCCGCGGGTGCCGCGCTACCGCTTCATCACCGGATGGTGCGCGCTCAACCTGTGGGGAGCGCGGCGGATCTGCGGAATCGCGGGCCGGGTGATCGGCGCCGGGAACATCCCATCCACACCTTGCGTCGTCGCCTGCAAGCACAGTTCGACCTGGGAGACGCTGTTCATGTCGAGGCTCTTGCCGCCGCTCACCTACGTCGCCAAGAAGGAGCTCCTGGCGCTGCCGTTCTTCGGCTGGGCGTTCGCGCTCGCCTCCCCGATCACGATCGACCGCAGCGCGGGTCACGACGCGATGGCGCAGATCGCCGAACAGGGACGCGTGCGCTTCGCGCAGGGCTTCTGGATCGCCGTCTATCCGGAGGGAACGCGCATCCCCGCCGGTACGCGGGCGCACTACAAGACCGGCGCCGCGCGGCTCGCCATCGCGCTGGGCGTACCGGTGCTTCCGATCGCGCACAACGCCGGGTGGCTGTGGCCGAAGGGGCGGGGCGGCAAACGGCCGGGGACGATCACGATGTCGATCGGCGCGCCGATCGAATCCGCCGGCAAGGATGCAGGCGTGCTCACCGCCGAAATCGAGGACTGGATCGAGGGCGAGGTTGCGCGGCTCGGGAGACCGCAGTGACGCACGCGGCGCCCTGCTCGACACGCCGCGTCACCCTCTGCGGGCAGGCGGTCGAATACCGGCTCGTCCGCGCGCGGCGCCGCTCGATCGGCATGGAGGTCGACCTCGACGGGCTGACGGTGCGCGCGCCGCGCTGGGTCGGCGTGCGCGAGATCGACGGGGCGCTCGCCGAGCGCGCCGCGTGGATCGTCCGCACCCTCGGGGAGTGGCGTGGGCGGCGCCGCGAGGTGATGCCGCGCCGGTGGGAATCGGGCGCGCCGATCGTCTACCGCGGCGAGGCGCTCACGCTCGAACTGCACGCTGCGCGCTCGCTTGCCATCGCAGCCGATCTCTTCCACCTCGTCGTGCGGCACCCGCGCGCCGACGACGAGAAGGAGGTCGCCGACGGCGTCAGGCGCTGGTTCCGCGAGCAGGCATGGGCGCTCGTCGCGACGCGCGTGGCCGCCTACGCAGCGCGCATCGACCGGACACCCGCGGGGCTGCGGCTCTCCAACGCACGCGGCGAATGGGGAAGCTGCAATGCGCGCGGCGAGATCCGCCTCAACTGGCGGCTCGTCCAGTTGCCGCCGCAACTCGCCGAGTACGTCGTCGCGCACGAGGTCGCGCACATCGTCGAGCTCAATCACTCGCGGCGCTTCTGGACGGTCGTCGGAGCGATGCTGCCCGACTACGCGGTGCGGCGGCGCGAGCTCGACGACTGGACCGCGCTCCTGGCGGCGTGACGGCACTGCGATCGCGATGACGGCACTGCGATCGCGATGACGGCCCTGCGTTTCCGCTCTCGCGCGTGCTAGCATCGGCGGCGATGAGTCGCTACCCGCCTGCCCGCGCGCTGCTCGCGGCAACGCTCGCCGCGGCGCTCGCCGGTGCGATGGTGCTCGGCGGGTGCGGCGTCAAGGGTCCGCTGCGCCCCGCCCCCGAAGCGAAGCGAAAGGTTCCCGTGAAGGCGCCCGCGACGGCGCCCGCGACACCGCCCGCGACATCATCTCCAACCGCGCCCGCCGCTGCGCCGGCGACGCCCGCTTCGTGAGCGCTTTCCGCTACGCCGGCAGCGAGCTTCACGCCGAAGGCGTTGCGCTTTCGGCTGTCGCCGAGCGGCACGGTACGCCGTGCTACGTCTACTCGCGCGAGGCGCTGACTGCCAACTATCGCGCCTGCGCGAGCGCGCTCGCGGGGCTGCCGTCGCTCGTCTGCTACGCGCTCAAGGCGAACTCGTCGCTCGCCATCGTCGACCTGTTCGCACGGCTCGGCAGCGGGTTCGACATCGTCTCCGGCGGCGAGCTCGCGCGTGTCGTCGCTGCGGGAGGCGACCCGCGGAGCGTCGTGTTCTCCGGCGTCGGCAAGAGCGACGCTGAGATGGAGGCCGCCCTCGCCGCCGGCGTGCTGTGCATCAACGTCGAATCGGCGAGCGAGCTCGAGCACCTCGCCGCCGTCGCCGCACGTCTCGGCCTGCGCGCACCGGTCAGCGTCCGCGTCAATCCGGATGTCGATCCGGGCACGCACCCGTACATCTCGACCGGATTGCGCGAGAGCAAATTCGGCGTCGCGTTCGCCGACGCCGCGGCGCTCTATCGGCGTGCGGCCGGGCTGCCTTCGATCGAGATCCGCGGGATCGACATGCACATCGGGTCCCAGCTGACGGACCTCGCGCCGATCCGCGAGGCGGTGACGCGGGTGCTCGGACTGGCCGATGCGCTCGCCGCCGAAGGCATCCGCCTCAGCCACATCGACGTCGGCGGCGGCGTCGGCATCCGGTACCGCGACGAGGCACCCCCGTCGCCGGCGGACTACGCGCGCATGCTGCAGGAGCTCTTCCGCGGCCGCCGCGAAACGCTCGTCGTCGAGCCGGGTCGCCGCCTCGTCGGTGACGCCGGCGTGCTGCTCACCCGGGTGCGCTATCTGAAGCCGGGAACGCCCCGCGCCTTCGCCATCGTCGATGCGGCGATGAACGACCTCCTGCGGCCGTCGCTCTACGACGCATGGCACCCGATCGACGCCGTGCGGCCACGGCGGGACGAGCCGCGCCGCTACGACATCGTCGGCCCCATCTGCGAGAGCGCTGACTTCCTCGGCCTCGACCGCGAGCTGGCGCTCGCCGAAGGCGACCTGCTCGCCATTGGCGGCGCCGGCGCGTACGCGATGTCGATGAGCTCGAACTACAACAGCCGCCCGCGCGCCTGCGAAGTCATGGTCGACGGCAGCGACACGATCGAGATCCGCCGGCGCGAGACCATCGCCGAGCTCTTTGCGCACGAGCAGCGCCTGCCGCGATGAGCGCATGCGCAGCGCATCGCTGAAGCGCGCTTCGACGTGACGAAAAACGGCACGTGACGCGTGTGCGAATACGCAACAGTCGTCGCGACGCGCGGCGCAATCGCGGTACAAATCTTGCAAAAGCGCTAAACGTGGCTACAATGCAGGCAGCAGGTGCCAGGGGTTTTGTCAAGGGGCGGTCGGAAAAAAAGCTGCATCGGCCCGACAGCTCTGCGACTCCAGCAACACCTGCCAAGGAAGTCCATAACAGGTATATGAACTCAGACAGGAGATGCAACGATGATGGCTGACATGATGTCGATGATGACCCCGGCGGCCCCCGCCGCGGCGCCGAAGAAGAAGGCGAAGAAGCGCAAGGCTGCGCCGAAGAAGGCGACGAAGAAGGCGGCCCCGAAGCGCAAGGCCGCCAAGAAGGCGACCAAGAAGAAGGCCACCAAGCGCAAGGCCACCAAGAAGAAGGCCGCCAAGAAGGCGACCAAGAAGAAGGCCACCAAGCGCAAGGCGACGAAGCGCAAGGCCGCCCCGAAGAAGAAGGCGACCAAGCGCAAGGCCACCAAGCGCAAGGCGACGAAGCGCAAGGCCGCCCCGAAGAAGAAGGCGACCAAGCGCAAAGCCACCAAGCGCAAGGCTGCGAAGAAGTAACTTCTTCGACCGAGGGTCCGTCGCAGATCTGCGTCGGACGAAAACGGGCGGCGCGATGCGTCGCCCGTTTTGTTTGGCGGGTCAGCGCGCGCTGGTCGCGCGCACCGACGACTCGGCGAGCTCGGTGGTGCCGCTCGTCCGGCGCTTGGCCGCAGGGGCGTGCCCTGGCGGCGGATGAGACGCCACGACGTGGGCGACGGTGCCGCGATGGCTGGCGGCGCGGCCGTGCGCCGGCTTGCGTGCCGCCACGTGGACAGCGCGCGGTTCCACCTTGCCGCGAGTCGCGACGCGTCCGTGCCGGGCCGCCGGCGCCGCGTGGGCGATCCGCGCGTGTCCACCTCGCGCTTCGCGCACCGGGGTGCGAACGGCGTCGCTGGTGATCCGCAGCCGTTGTCCGACGCGGACGCTGTTGCTCGCGAGACGGTTCCAGTGCCGGATGTCCTGCGTCGAGACCCCGTAGCGGGCGGCGAGCCGGTTCAGCGTATCCCCGCGTTGCACGCGGTAATAGAACGTGCGGCCGACCGGCACGGTCGTGAACACCGCGTTCTCGAGCGACTCGGCGTTGGCTTCCGACGGGCGCTGGGTCGGCACCAGCAGGCAGTAGCCGGGTGGGACGGTCGAATGCGGGCCGATGCCGTTGACCGACTTCAGCGTCTCGAGCGACATCCCGTAGCGCAGCGCGACCTGCGAGAGCGACTCTCCGCGCACCATCCGATGCGCCTCCCACGAGACCAGCGGCTGGTTGATGAGGTCGAGCTTGGCCGCGAAGATCTCGGCCTTGTCGATCGGCAGCAGGATGGCGTAATCGTCGGCGCCGAAGATGACCGGCCGCTTGTGCTGCGGGTTGAGCGCCAGGAATTCGTCGAGCGGCATCTCGGCGAGCTCGGCGGCGCGCTTCACGTCCATGTGCACGGTGGTGCGCACGATCGTGAAGTACGGTGCGTCGGGAATGTCGGCGAGCGCCAGGTGGAAACGCTCGGGATCGGCGACGATGTTCTTGATCGCCTGCAGCTTGGGAAGGTAGTTGCGCGTCTCGTCGGGCACGCCGCGAAGACTCGCGAAATCGGTCGGAAGCCCTCGCGCGCGGTTGCGCGCGACGGCGCGCTGGACGTTGCCTTCGCCCCAGTTGTACGCGGCGAGCGCCAGCTGCCAGTCACCGAGGTCGGTATAGAGCTGCTGCAGATAGTCGAGCGCCGAGTTGGTCGCCGCGATGATGTCGAGACGCGAATCGACCCACCAGTTCTGCTGCAGCCCCCACGTTCTCGCGGTCGCCGGCATGAACTGCCAGATCCCGGAGGCGCGCGCCGACGACAGCGCCGTTGGATTGAAGGCGCTCTCGACCATCGGCAGCAACGCGAGGTCGAGCGGCATATGCCGGCGCTGCACCTCGTTGACGATGTGATAGAGATAGCGGCGACTGCGCTCGATCATCCGTGCGACGTAATCGGGCCGATCCTCGTACCATTGCTCCCACTGGTCGACGAGGGGACCGTCGACGTCGGGAATCGCGTAGCCGCGCACGATCCGGTCCCACAGGTCATGCGTCGGCGTCGGCAGGGGCTCGAGGCCCGCGGACACCCCGGTGAACGGATTGACGAGCGCGATTTGCCGAGGTGCGGGGGGGAAGTGGACTTCGCCGAATGCCGCGTCGGACGAGGGCTGCGTGACTGGCGGTGTGGCGGTCATGCTCGCGCAGGCGGACAACGCGAGGATCGCCGGCAGGATCAGATAGCGTCGAAATTGCAATTCGGGGGATCCAATGCAAAAGCCGCGGTCGGCGCCGCAGTCCGTTCAAAAATGCGGCGATGGTAGGCCGCGCAAGGCAGTCGCGTCAACCGATTGACGGGGTCACTGACGGGGTCAGGTCTTGCCTTTTGCCTGGTAGAGCCAGGCAAAAGGCAAGACCTGACCCCGTCAGTGACCCCGTCAGAAGCCGTCCTTCCAGCGTCGAAGCTCGGCGAAGACCTCCACCGGCTGCCGCAGCGTGTGCCCCGCGTGCGCGGAGGCCGACGCCGCGAGTGCGGCGAGATGCGCGCGCAGGAACGGATTGGTCGCGAGTTCGTCGCCGATCGTCGTCGGCAGGGTCGGCTCGCCGCGCTCGCGCTTCGCGCGCTCGCGCGCAGAGCGCGAAGCGATCTCCGCGTTGTCGGGCTCGACTGCGGCGGCAAAGCGCAGGTTCGCGAGCGTGTACTCGTGGCCGCAGTAGACCTCGGTCGCAGCGGGTAGCGCGGCGAGCTTCGAGAGCGACGACCACATTTGCTCGGGAGTGCCCTCGAAGAGGCGTCCGCACCCCGCGGCGAACAGCGTGTCGCCGCAGAAGAGCCAGCGGGGGCCGTCGGCGACATAAGCGACGTGTCCTGCCGTGTGCCCGGGAATGTCGAGCACGCGAAGCCCGACGCCGATACCGGGGAGTTCAAACCGATCGCCCTCGGCGACACGGCGCATCGCTCCGGCGACGCGTTCGCCGGCCGGCGCGAACACCGGGATGTCGCGCCCGCGCAGGAGCGCGGGGATGCCGCCCACGTGATCGCCGTGGTGGTGGGTCGCGATGATCGCCGTCAGCTCGACGCCGTCCGCGGCGAGCCGCGCCTCGACGGGCGCCGCATCGCCGGGGTCGACAACGGCCGCACGCGGCCCTTCGCGGATCATCCAGATGTAGTTGTCGGTGAATGCTGGGATGGGGATAATCGTTGGCATGGATGAGCCCTGCCCTCCGGTCGGGGTCGCGCCGACGTCGCTCGCCGAATGGTTCAAGTCACCGCTCGGCGCCTACCTCTGCGTACGCGAGCAGGACTATTTCGACCGCACCGTCGCCGACATCTTCGGCTACCACGCGCTGCAGATCGGGCTTGCGTGCTGCCCGCTGCTCGCGCAATGCCGCATCGTATCGAAATGGACCCTCGATATCGAGCGTCCGGCCGATCTCGTCGCCGACCCGCACGAGTTGCCGTTCGCCGAAAGCACGATCGACCTCCTGCTGATGCCGCACGCGCTCGAGTTCGCCGCCGATCCCCACCTGATGCTGCGCGAAGCCTGGCGCGTGCTTCGTCCCGAGGGGCAGATCGTCATCGCCGGGTTCAATCCGTTCTCGCTGTTCGGTGCGCGGCGCTACTTCGGCCACGGCGCGACGCCGCCGTGGAACGGCAACTTCATCGCGCTCTACCGGCTGAAGGACTGGCTGTCGCTGCTCGGCTTCGAGGTGATCGGCGGCAGGCTCGACTGCTACGTGCCGCCGTTCTCGCAGCAGAAGTGGCTCGGGCGCTTCGGCTTCTTCGAGCGTGCGGGCGACCGCTGGTGGCCGATCACCGGCGGAGTCTATTACCTGCGCGCGTGCAAGCGGGTCGCCGGCATGCGGCTCCTCACCCCCGCGTGGGAGGGCCGCGAGAAGCGCAAGAAGGCGCTCGCCCCGGCGCATGGAGCGCGCGAGAGTCTCACGACGCGCAACGGCAAGTGAGCGCGACGATCGTCTACACCGATGGCGCGTGCAAGGGGAACCCGGGGCCGGGAGGATGGGGCGCGATCGTCATCCGCGACGGCGACGAGGAGGAGCTCTTCGGCGGCGAGCGCGCGACGACGAACAACCGGATGGAGCTCACCGCGGTCATCCGCGCACTCGAGGCCCTCCCGCCGGCGACCGAGGTCGAGCTCCACACCGACTCGCAGTACGTCAAGAACGGGATGGAGAGCTGGATCCGCACCTGGAAGAAGAACGGCTGGCGCACGAGCGACCGCAAGCCGGTCAAGAACGCCGACCTCTGGCGCGAGCTCGACGTGCAGGCGGCGCGGCATCGCGTCCGCTGGCACTGGGTGAAGGGACACGCGGGGACCCCCGGCAACGACCGCGCCGACGCACTCGCCAACCGTGGCGCCGACATCCATCGATAGGAGACGACCGTGGCAGCCTACATGATCGTGCATCTCGAAGTCCTCGACCCGACGGCGTACGCCGAATACAGCAAGGCGGTGCCGGCGACGATCGCGGCCCACGGTGGACGCTTCCTCGTGCGCGGCGGCGCGGTCGAGGTGCTCGAGGGCGAGTTCATGCCGAAGCGCGTGGTCGTGCTCGAGTTCCCCGACGTGGACACCGCGAAGGGCTGGTACCGCTCACCCGAGTACGCACCGCTGATCGCGATGCGCAAGCGCGCCGCGCGTGGATCGTTCTACATGGTGACCGGGGTCTGACCC
>JAFEDF010000108.1 GCA_018241785.1 Pseudomonadota bacterium
CCGGAACGCCGTATTCGCGCGTCAGCACGTCGCGCATCAGCGAGGCCTCGACCGGCGCCTTCGCATTCACGCGGCCACCCGACACCAGCACCGGGAGGTGCGTCTCGCGCGCGAGCTTCGCGCCGTAGCGAACGCGCTCGAGGGAAAGCGTCGACAGCGTCACGCCGCCATACTCGGGCGCGTAGTCGCGCGCACCGCCGCCGAGGATCACGATCGCCTGCGCGCCGCCGGTGTGCGCGGGATCGAACGCAGGCGTCGTGTCGATGCAGCGGACGAGAAATGCCGCGACCGCAGGAAGCGAGAGCAGCGCGAGCGCGAGAATCCCCGCCGCTGCGAGTGTGCGTCCCCGCCGCGGCCAGCGACCGGCGAGCGCGACCCCTGCGAGCGCGACGATCAGCGGACCGGCGGGCGGCAGCACTGCAACTTTCACCAGTTCCTTGAGCCAGACGATGGACACTCGAACCCTTCAGGACGATGGTGCAAATGGCGGCGGTATCATGCCCCAAGGCCGAATGCGGGGGTTCGATTGCGCGAACGCGCGGTCCCGTGGCCGCGAACCCGAACCCTCGCAACCTGTCGGAAGGCTTTACATCGCGGCACTGCGCGCTTCGAGCGAATCCGAAGTTGTGTCGTAAGGTACTGATTTACATGGGGCCGGACCTGCGGTCTCCGATTGGAATGCAGCTTGCTTGGCTGAGTCCGTATGTCGCGCCCTGACGAATCCACTCCGGCCGAACAATTGCCGCCGCCTGCCGAGACAGGTGAGCGCGCCGCGCCAGTCGGCTCCAACGCTCGACGCCGGCTGCTTCGCGGCGGGCTTGCCGCGGGGCCCGTCATCCTGACGATTGCGAGCCGGCCGGTGTTCGGCAAGGTTTGCACCGCGTCGACACAAGGTACGTTGGGTGGAAGCGTAGCGTGCACCCAGCCGCTCGTGCGGGGACGCTTGCCAGGCTACTGGGCCGCGACGACGTCGTGGCCGGCACCCTACGTCTGCGGGGGCTCGGGATCAGGCGCGACTCAGGGCTTCGCACAAGTCTCGCCCTTCGGTCAAAGCTCGACGGGTGGAATCAGCCAGGGAACGCCGTATCACTCGTCCACGACCGGTCTCACCGGAACCGTGTTCGGCACCCACACGCTCCTCGACGTGCTGCAGGGCAACGCACGAGGTGGCACGTACAAGACCTTGGGGAAGTACATCGCCGCCGCTCTGCTCAATGCCGCGGCCGGCAAGACTCCATTCCTCAGTCAGGCAAGCGTCCAGAAGATGTGGAACGACGACCTGACCCTCGGATATTACGAGGTGACACCCGGAGTCCGGTGGACGACGAATCAGATCATCGCCTACCTCAGGACGACGATGGCGTAGCTTCCGCGGGAACGGCTGCATCCCGCGTGTACGATCCGATCCGTGAGCCAGGTTCAAGATCCGATCTGGCGCGTTGTCGCGCCCAGCGCTCTGACCGAGCGCGAGTGGAACGACGAGCTCGTCGTCTACAATGACCTCGACGGCCACACCCATCATCTGGCGCCGCTCGGGGGCAAGGTGCTTCTGGCGCTGCTCGAACACGCGGACGGATTGAGCGGCACGACGCTGATTGAACGCGTCGGCGAACTGCTCGCCATCGACGACGCGCCGGTCCTCGCACCTGCTGTCGAAGAAGCGCTCGACGAGCTCGGCAAGCTTGGCCTCATCGCACCCGTCGGCGCTTGATCGTTTCCGAACTGACGCGCACCGAGCTTGGCCACCGGCTTGGCAGCCGAGGCTTGCGGCTTCGCATGGGCCCGATCGTTACGTCGATTCGCTCGCCGATGCCGGCAGTGATCGACGGTATCGGCTTTCACTACGCAGCCCACGAGACGCCGGACGCGGATGCGTTCGCCGATTTCCATGTGCAGATCGGATGGCCGCCGGGTGTGCGGCGGTTCATCCGGCCGACTGCGACGTTCCGCGTGGACGAAACGACCGCCTTCGAACCCTTGCCGGCGAACCAGGGTTTCCCCCTGCTCGAATGGGGAATGAACTGGTGCATTGCCGCGCACTGTGACCAATACCTCATCCTCCACTCGGCGGTCGTCGAGCGAAACGGTTGCGCGCTCCTTCTCCCTGCCCCTCCCGGCTCCGGGAAAAGCACGCTTTGCGCAGCGCTCGTCGCGCGGGGCTGGCGGCTTCTGTCCGACGAGCTCGCGCTGATCGACATCGACCAGCTCGTCGTGACGCCGATCCCGCGGCCGATCAGCCTCAAGAATGCGGCCATCGACGTGATCCGCACGTTCTGGCCGGAGGCAGCCATCGGTCCGGTCGTTCGGGGCACCCTCAAGGGCTCCGTTGCACACGTGCGCCCGCCTGCGTCGAGCGTCGAGCGCCAGCGCGAGAGCGTACGCGCGCGCTGGATCGTGTTGCCGAAGTACGCGGAAGGAGCGCCGACGACGCTGTCGACGATCACGCGAGGTACCGCGCTGATGCGCCTCGTCGACAGTGCATTCAACTACACGGTCCACGGCCGACGCGGCTTCGAGACGCTCGCCGCCGTCGTCGAGGGCGCCGCATGTTGCGACTTCCGCTATGGTGGTGACCTCGATGCCGCGGTGAAGGCACTCGAAACCCTCACCAGCGAAGGCTGATGCCGCCGCCCCGAACAATGGCAATCGCCCGGCGATGAGCGCAGCGGAATCCGAGGTTCTGGTCGAGGCGCTCTCCGATCCTTCCTCGACCGCCCAGTTCGATGATCCGCATTGGGAGGTTCTGGTGCAGCGCGCCCGCGCAAGCAACCTGCTCGGCGTGCTGGCCGAGCGCTTCGCCGCGCGATCGCTTCTCGATGCCGTCCCCCCGGCGCCACGCGCCCACCTCGTCGCCGCGCGAGTACGAGCGCACGCGCAAGCGAAAGCGACGATGCGCGAACTCCGTGCGATCGCGCGCGCGCTCGCCGACGTCGAGACCCCGGTGATCCTGCTGAAGGGCGCGGCCTACCTTTGTGCCGGCTTGCCGGTGGCAAGAGGGCGGGTTTTCTCGGATGTCGACATTCTGGTTCCGAAGGCGCGACTTGCCGAAGTCGAGGCGGCTCTGATGCTGTCGGGCTACGTGACGAGCCATCCTCATCCGTACGACCAGCGCTACTACCGCCAATGGATGCACGAGTTGCCGCCGATGCAGCACCTCCAGCGCCAGACCGCGCTCGACGTCCATCACGCGCTCGTTCCGGAGACGTCGCGGATGCGCCCTGATTCAAACCTTCTGATTGCCGATGCGGCTGCGCTTCCCGTCGAGAGCAGGCAGGACCTCGCCGCCGGGCAGCCCGATGTTCCCATCCGCTTCGCCGTGCTGTCGCCAACCGACATGGCGATCCACTGCGCGACGCACCTCTTCTGCGACGAGGACTTCAGCCACGCGACGCGCGACCTCGTCGACTTCGACGCGCTCGCACGCCACTTCGCCGCGACCGAGCCTGGGTTCTGGACGACGCTTATCCCGCGTGCGCGAACGCTGCAGCTCGCACGCCCGCTCTCCTACGCCATCCATTGGTCGTCCCGTGTGCACCGCACTCCGGTGCCGCCTGAAGTCCTGCGCGACGCGCGCCGCGACGCGGCGCCCTTTCCGATCCGTCAGGCGATGAACGCACTCCTCGGACCCGCACTGCGGCCGACGCGCGGCCGCGCCTCGACGCGCTGGGCTCGCCGCGCGCTCTACATCCGCGGGCACTGGCTGAAGATGCCGCCGCATCTACTCGCCTGGCACCTCACGGTGAAGGCGCTGCGGCGCGAGGAGGAAGCGCCGCCGGCCAACGACGCGGATGGGGATCGCGCGTAACCGACGCGGTCTCAGGGCACCTGTCGCGAAGCGTGCTTGACGCGCAGGATCTCGACGGTTCGCTCAGCCTCACGCACGCGATGGATGATGATGTAGTTTGGGTGCACGACGAGCTCGCGCACGCCGGTCGGCATACCCGGGCGTCCCGTGCGACCCAGCCCTGGTTGATCGGCCAGAACCAGCGTCTTCTGCTTCAGTTCCGACCCGAACGCCCCGGCACGCGCCGGCCTGCCGCGTGTCGTGCGCTTGCTCTCGGGATTCCAATCGGTTGCATCGAGCTTCATCACAACGATTCCCAAGCCGCGCAGGACACCGATGGCGGACGCGGGATTGCCGAACTGGCGAGGTTCGCTGCTGCGAGCCTTCGCAAGAACCGCATTGCGCCCGCTCGCCGTTTCGACCTCGACGACGAACTCGCCGCCGCGCGCCCTCAGCGTCGCGCCGAGGATGCCGCCAGCGCTCGCCGTTGCGCGAAGCTGCTCCAGCGTCATGCTCAGCATCTGTCGATCACCTATCAAAGACATCACGTGAATGCGATTTCTTTGTACACACTTGATAGATAACATGCAATCCAGGCGCCGCAATGGTCTGCCCACCGGCGAGCCCGCTGCAGCGCAGTGTCAATTCGTCTTCGCGGCGCTCTTCAGCAGCGCTTCGAGATGGGTGACCGGGATCGCGTAGGTGATGCCGCTCGGCTCGGTCAGCGCCGCTTCCTTGGTGCCCTTGACGAACACCATGTTGACGATGCCCAGCACTTCGCCGGTGGCGGGGTCGTAGATCGGACTGCCGCTGTTGCCCGGGTACGCCGTCGCGTCGAG
>JAFEDF010000109.1 GCA_018241785.1 Pseudomonadota bacterium
CACGACCCGTCGAGGCGTCGACGGCGTGACCCGCGGCGGCGTTCACCGCACGACCCGTCGAGGCGTCGACCGCGTGACCCGCGGCGGCGTTCACCGCACGACCCGTCGAGGCGTCGACGGCGTGACCCGCGGCCGCATTGACCGCGCGACCCGCCGACGCGTCGGCTGCACGACCCGCTGAGGCGTTCGCGGCGTTGTCGGTACCCGGCGTCGGCGTGCCCGATGCCTGGCCTTCATTGCCGGCAAGGCCACCGCCCTGCACATCCTGGACCGCACTCTGCGGCGCCTGGTAGCGCTGCGCCGGTACGATCGTTCCGGCCGTGTCCTTGCCTCCCGGGGGAATCAGACCCGACGCCAATCCGACCACGACGACCGCGGCGGCGATACCTCCGCCGATCCACCACTTCCGCTTGCCTGGGAACGTCCGGTTCTGCTCGCTCATGTTCTCTTCCTTCCCTCTCAGCCACGGTTGAACTTCGATGCGGCCTGCCTTGAATCCTTCCCGGCGACGGCCCCGGGTACCTTGCGAACTTGCCCCAAGTACGCCGGGGCCAGCGAAAAGTTGGTCGCGATCGGCCGGATCGGGCCGATCCTGCGGAATATTCGCCATCACGGCGGCGACGAGCCCCTCGGGCGGATAGCCCATCGGCAACCGCTGAAGGTCGCTGAACAGGCCCTGCAGCGCGGCGTACTCCTCGCGCAGTTCCGGCCGCCCGGCGAGCTCGCGTTGAAGATCGGCCGCCTCGGAGGGGGTCGCCTCGCCGTCGAGGACCGTGTGCATCAGGGCGCTGGCGTCGGTTGCGTTCATGGGCGTCCTATTTGAGATCGTCGAGCAGGCGGCGCAGCCGCTGGCGTGCCTCGTAGAGCCGCGATTTGACGGTCGCCTCATCCACTTCCAGGATGTCGGCGATCTCCTGATAGCTGCACTCGGAGAAGTGGCGAAGCGTCAGCACCGTGCGGTCGGTCGTCGACATGGTCATCAATGCCTGCCGGACCCTTGCGGCGCGCTCGGCCTCATTGAGCCGGGCTTCCGGGTCCTTGGAGTCCGGCTCCGGGATATCGCTGTCTTCCTCGAGGGGATCCTCGTTGCCGTTGCGCCGCAGCAAATTGAGCGATTCGTTGACGGCGATCCGGTAGATCCAACTGAAGAAGCGGTACTGCGGATCGTAGTCATCGGCACGCTCGGCAACCCTCAGGAACACGACCTGCGCAATGTCGCTTGCATCTTCGGCACGGCGCAGGATCCAGAACGCGGCGTTGTAGATCGGACGCTGGTAGCGGACCACCAGCTCGGTGAACGCTTCCCGGTCACCCTTCCGGTAGCGCTCGATCAGCGCCCGATCAGCCTCGTCATCGACAATTACACGGCGTGCGCCCGAAAGTTGGTCGGGCGGTCTCATGCCGCCGGATCGATTTCGAAGAGCTGGTCGAATCCCGAGTAGACGAAAATGTCCCTGAGGTGGGGACTGAGGCCCGTCAGGCGCAGCTTGCCTCCGCTGCCGAGGAGGCGCTTCTGCGTCTTGAGCAGGACGCCGAGGCCAGCGCTCGAAATGTATTCGAGCCGCGCGCAGTCGAGCGTCGCCGCTCCCTCGACGGTATCGAGGAACGCCTGCGCCGCGGGTGCCTGCGCTGCATCGAGTCTCCCGGCAACGACGACGACTCCGCCCGGACCCGGTTCGATCGTCAGCATCTGCTCCCCCTCACTGCTCGCCCGCAAGCGAGACCGCAATGCGGCTCTCGCGCCGCTTCGGATCGTAATCGTAGTCGATCGAGCTTGCCATACGCCTGATCAGGTGCAGCCCGAGGCCGCCCGGGACGCGCTCCTCGATCGGCGCATGGATGTCGACCTCGCGCGACCGCCTGATATCGAACGCATCGACATCGCGGTCGATGAGCACGATGCGCACGCCCCGAGGCAACGGCTCGAAGGCGAGTTCGACCGGCATCGCGCTGCCGGTGCCGTACTTCACCATGTTGGTGAAGAGCTCCTCGATCACGAGATCGGCGGTCGGGCGGTGCCGCGGGTCGATCGCAAGACGGGCGAACGACTCGGCGGTGAACTCGACCATCTGAGGCAGCGAGTCGAAGGTCCGCGCGAACGCCCGTCGGATCACGCGCCGGCCGTCGCCTTTGCCGGCAGCGGGCCCCTGCCTCCGGACGACGACTGCGGTCATGTCGTCGTCCTGCGGCGCTCCCGCTGCAAACGCGCGCACGGCATCGAGCAGCGCCCCGACGATGACCGACGCGGGCTCGTCGCGATGACCCGCCACCGCCTCGCACACGCGCTCGTCGCCGTAGGGCTCGCCGTCGCCGTTCTCGTATTCCGCAATGCCGTCCGAGGCGAGCAGCACGATGTCGCCCGGCCCGAGCGCGAGCGTCATCGCCGGCCGGACCGACGTGACCTCCATCGCCCCCATCGGAAAGCTCGTCGGCCGGTGGCGTTCCCAGGCATCGGTCGCCGCTCGATAGACGAGGATCGGCCCCTGGCCACCGCTGTGGAAGCTCAGCCGATGCGTCGCCGGATCGAGCACGCCGATGAATGCGGTGATGAAGCGGTCGGCGGCGAGCGTCTCCGCGAGGCGGTTGTTGACCTGGCGGAACACCATGTCGAGATCGGCGCCGAGCCGGAAGGCCATTCGCAGCATCGCCTGCATCTGCGTGACCGACAGGGCCGGCGCGATGCCGTGGCCGGTCGCGTCGGCGAGCACCACGAGCAGCTGATCCCCGACCAGGGCGAGATCGAATGCGTCGCCGCCGGTCAGCTCGGCGGGAATGAAGGTGCCGTGCACGTCGTAGCCCGGCACCGCAGGCATCACCGTCGGCAGCGTGCTCATCTGCACGACGCGCGCCATCTCGAGGGCCTGGCGCATCTTCTCGCCTTCGATGATCGCGTCGGTCATCCGCGCGCGCTGCAGCGCGACCGCGCACTGCGCCGCGAGCGCCGACGCAAGCGCCTCGTCATAGGCGTCGAACACGCCGTCGCTCTTGTTCAGCACCTGCATGACGCCGACGAGGTCGTCGCGATGATCGACGAGCGGCAGCGTGAGCATGCAGCGCGTCTTGTAGCCCGACTCCCGGTCGACGCGCGGGTCGAAGCGCGGATCGGCGTAGCAGTCCGGAACGTTGATGATCATGCGCTGGTGGGCGCAGGCACCAACGAGGCCGCGCCCGGACGGCACGCGCACCGGAGCGATCCCCGTCGCGACCTCGAGCACGAGCTCGTCGGCCGGTGCGTCGTAGAGCCACACCGATCCGCGGTCGGCGTGCAGCACCTGCTTCGCCGCCGCGACCACCTCCTCCAGCATGGTCCTGAGGTCGAACGGCGCGGCGAGCGCGCGGGTGACGGCAAGCAGCGCCGCGAGGTCCGCGGCGGCGAGCGCTCGCGGGGGCGCCTGCGCATCCATGGGGACGCAATGTAGCACCGCGTCGAAACCCGGTGCACACCTCCCCCGCCGCCGAATGCGGCACGCCAACTCGTGCAAGGTCGTTTGGTAGGCTATCGCGTGCAAAGAACAGGCGATTCGGGCCCCCGGCCCCGGCAGGCTGCGGGGGCTGCCCCTGCGGGCGCCCCCGCGGTCGACGCCCCGGTCCGTCGCCTGCCCGTCTTCGGGATCGTCGCGCTCGCGCTGCTGATGATGTCGGTCGACTCGACGATCGTCGCGACGGCATTGCACGCGCTGCAGCACGGATTGGATACGTCGATCAACTGGGCTGCCTGGACCATCACCGCGTATTCATTCGGCTTCGTGCTGATGCTGCCGATCAGCGGCAAGCTGAGCGAGCGCTACGGGCGCCGCAAGGTGTTCCTCGGCTCGGTCACCGCGTTCACCGCGGCGTCGCTGTGCTGCGGCCTCGCCGAGAACATCTTCGCGCTGATCGTGCTGCGCGCACTGCAGGCGGCCGGAGGCGCCGGCTTCACGCCGTCGGCGACCGGCATCGTCGTCGAGCACTTCGGCGACGCGCGCGATCGCGCGGTCAGCCTGTTCGGCAGCATCTTTCCGATTGGCGCGATGATCGGGCCCATCTTCGGCGGGCTGTTCGTGTCGTACTGGAGCTGGCGGGGCATCTTCTTCGTGAACGTGCCGATCGGGATCGCGATCGTCGTGCTGGCGTGGCGCTACATCCCGCGCGACCTGCCGCGGGCCGATACGACGCGCCTGATGATGGACGTGACGGGAATGGCGCTTCTCGGCGCGGGCATTCTCGCCGGCATGCTCGCCGTCAGCTACCTCGGCGAAGCCGACGCCCGCATCGGCTCACCCGTATTCCTGCTTCCGGCGGCCATCGCGATCGCGGCGACATGGATGTTCGTTCGCCACATCGGCCGGTCGGCCGATCCGTTCATCGCTCCGCGGCTGATCCACGGACCCGGCTTCGGATCGGTCAACCTCGTCAACATGATCTACGGGGGCATCACCACCGGGGCGTTGACGCTGATTCCGCTCTACGCGACCAACCGCTACGGCATCGGCGCGCTGAGCTCGGGCACGCTTCTGGTCTCCCAGGGGGCCGCAGCCATCGTGCTGTCGGTTGCCGCGGCGCTGGCGTTGCGCCGCACCGGTTACCGGCTGCCGATCTATGTCGGCGCCACTACGATCGCCATCGGCGTGCTGCTGTTCGCCGTCCCGCCGGTCGCGGGCATGTCGCCCTACACCTGGCTCGCTGCCGTCGCGTTCCTCGTCGGCGCCGGGCGCGGAACGATCAATCCGGCGAGCCGCAACGCGGGATTGCAACTGGCGCCCGAGCACTCATCCGTCGTCGCCGCATTGCGCACCGCGTCGCTGCAGGTCGGATCGATCACCACCGTGTCGATCGTCACGGCGATCCTCGCGCACTTCGCCGACCCCGGCGAGGTCCAGGCGTGGATCTATGTCGCGGTGGCGTTGCTGCTCGTTGCCGCGCTGCCGCTGGTCGCGCGCGTACCCGAGCACCGCGGCTCGTGGTGAACTGCGCGTGCGCGCAACGCGTGGCGCTTCGCAACCGCGCGCATGCCGAGCACCAGCGTGGCGAAGGTCACGCACCAGAACACGAGCTGCATGCCGGCCGGCCGCGCTTCGTAGCCGGTCAGAACGTGCACGGCCTGCCCGATGATCGAGCCATTTGCGAGCAGGCCCGACGTATCCCAGAGTTGATCACCCAGAGTCGGGAGCAGATTGGCCTGAAGCAGAAAACCGGCGGCGGACGACGCAAGGCCCGCCGCCAGCACGACGAGCATCCAGTTGGTGGCGGTGAAGAAATGGCGGATCGGAATGCGCAGGAGGCCGAGGTACAGCGCGAAGCCGACCACCACGCCCCCTGCGAGCCCCAGCGGAACGCCGGCGACGATGCCGAGCTTGCCCGCCCCGCCGGCCGCCATCCCGTACACGAACAGCACGACCTCGGAGCCCTCGCGCAGCACCGCCAGCGCGACGACGGCGAGCAGGATGACAATCGAGCTCGACCCTGCCCGGACCGAGTCGGTGACCTCGCGCATCCGCACGACCATTTCCTTGCCGTGGCTCGACATCCACGTGACGTGCCAGCCGATCATCACCACCGCGGCAAGCAGCACGCTCGCCTGGAACACCTCCTGTCCGACGCCACCCAGCGATCCCGCGATGAAGCCCATGCACACTGCGACGACGACCGCGCCGAGGACGCCGAGTGCAATGCCGCCGCCGACGAAGACGCCTCGCCGCGGTACGCCGCGCGTGGCCGCTGCGACCACCGTCACGATCAACGCAGCTTCGAGAACCTCGCGAAACACCAGCAGTGCGACGCCGAGCATGTCCGATCACCTCGCGATGAGAACACCCTGGCCGGTGCTCTGGTGGAAATCGTCGTAGAACCTGTATTGCCCGGGCTTCAGCGGCCCGACGAAGACGGTGATGGTGCCTCCCGGCAGCACGATTTTCTCGCGGTTGAAGTCAGTGCTCTCGAATTCGGAGGGCTCGGTATCCCGGTTGGTCACCTTCACCTTGAATGGCGTGTTGGCAGGAACGGTCAGCGTGGCCGGCTCGAATCGGTGATTGCGGATGATGAGCGCGACCTCGGGCGGTTCGCCGGCGCCGGCAGCGGCCGCAGCCGCCACGGCGGATCCGGCCGGTGCCGCGGCGAGCGTCAAGGCAGCCAGCAGGACGAGCGTTGAGCGCATGCGGTGCCGATGTGCGGCGGGCCAGCGCGCCGATCGCCCGATCGATGCATTGACAGACTGTGCCCGTCCGGCTCTAATGCTAATCATTCTCATTCAAATATGCAACCGTCCGGTCCCGGCCGGACTGGGTGCCACGGGCGCCGCACGAACGGGCGGCGCCATCCGCGCTTAGGCGGCGCGATCACCACCCCCTGAACCGGTCCAACCATGCACCGTCGTGATTTCCTGAAGATAGCCGGAATACCCGCCCTGCTCGCCGGTACCGGAGCCAGCACCCAAGCCGCAGACGCCCCCGCGATGCAACCCGCGGCGGCGGATGCCGCTGCCGCCGCTGCAGCATCGACCACCGCCGTACCAGCCGACTATACGCTGCGCATCGCCACCGGCATCGTCGAGCTTGCCCCCGATCGTTTCGTCTCGACCACGCTCTACAACGGCGCCTTTCCCGGCCCGCTCATGCGCTTTCGCGAGGGGCAGCGCGCGGTCATCGACATCGTCAACGATACCGGGACCGACGAGCAGGTCGACTGGCACGGCCAGCACGTTCCGGCCGACATCGACGGTGCGCCGGAGGAGCGTACGCCCCCGGTGCCCGCCCACGGCCGGCGGCGCCAGGTCTTCACGCCCGCACCGTCTGGTCTGCGCTACTACCATGCGCACGTCCGCGCCGGGGTTGATCTTTCGCGCGGGCTCTACACCGGGCAGGCCGGGCCCGTCTACATCGAGCCGAAGCGCGAACCCGGCGCCTTCGACCGCGAGGTCTTCCTTACGCTGAAGGAGTTCGAGCCCTACCTCACCCGCATGGATGACGACACGCCGTTCATGCTTCCGGACGGCAAGGATCTCGCGCTGATCGAGATCGCAGCGAATTCCGATCCGGACGCCGGCAAAGTCCCGCCGGGTTTCGAGCTCGCCTATGGGTCGTTCGCCATCAACGGCAGGATGCTCGGCCACGGCGAGCCGATCCGCGTCAGGCGCGGCGAGCGCGTGCTGCTGCACGTGGTCAACGTCAGCGCCACCGAAAACCGCAGCCTTGCGATGCCTGGCCACACCTTCACCGTGATTGCGCTCGACGGCAACCCTGTTCCGCGCCAGGCGCGGGTGCCGGTGCTGTGGCTCGGCGTCGGCGAGCGCGTCTCGGCGATCGTCGAAATGGACCATCCCGGCGTGTGGGTGCTCGGCGACACCGCCGATTCCGACCGCAAGGGCGGCATGGGCATCGTCGTCGAATATGCAGGAGCCCGCGGAAAGCCGCAGTGGCGGACGCCCCCGGCCTTCAAGTGGGACTACCGGCTGTTCTCCGATCCGAAAGGCAAGCTCGCCCCGCCCGACGCGATCGTCGACCTGCTCTTCACCGCTCGCCAGAGCGCCGTCGACGGATTCGATCTCTACGCAGTGAACGGCGTTCCCTACGATTGGAAGACGATGCCGGTCACGCACCGGCTGCAACTCGGCAGGCGCTACCGGCTTCACCTGAGGAACGCCTCCGACGACATCCACCCGCTGCACCTGCACCGCCACACTTTCGAGATCGCAAGCGTCATGGGCCACGCCACCGCAGGGGTCATGAAGGACGTCGTCCTGGTGCCGCCCTTTCAGACCTGCGACGTCGACTTCACCGCCGACCAGCCGGGCCTCACGTCGTTCCACTGCCACATGCAGCAGCACATGGACTACGGATTCATGTCGCTGTTCGACGCCGCCTGACCCGAACCCGGACGGCGCGCCAGCAACTCGATCCGCCGCAGCTCAAACAGGAAGGCGGGGCCGTGGGGTCTCAGGTGCAGCGCGGCATTACGGCGTCGTGGCTGTGCGCTGCGCTCGACAGCCGTCCGCCTGTACGCGGCCACCTCCCGCGTCGAAGCCGTGGCGGCGCAGCCATGCCGCCCAGCGGGGATCGGCGTGCAGCACGTCGAGCAGCGGATGCGTCGGCACGGCGACGAGGTGAATGTCGTGGACTTCGGCAGCTCGGTCGAGCCAGGCGAATGCCAGGCGGCTGCGCGCCGTCGTCGCGCAGGTGATCGCCATCGCCACCCCGGCGCAGGCGTCGGCACGCGCGCGCCGCTCGACCTCGGCAAATGCTGCATCCGCCTCGTCCGCGCGGTTGCAGGCGTGCAGCGCCATCGCCAGCAGTGCCCGTGCGACAAAGGCATCGGCCGTGACGGCCGCAAGACGCCGTGACTCGGCCAGCGCCTCGTCATGGCGGCCCTGCGCGAGCGCGACCTCGGCGAGGAAGATCCGCGAAGCGGGGTCCTCGGGCTCGATCTCTAGCGCGCGCGCCAGCTCACCGCGAGCGCCGTCGAAATCGCCGGCGACCAGCAGGAAGTGGCCGAAGTTGTGACGCAGGCCGATATCGAGCGGATCGATGTCGCGAATCAGCTGGAACTGCTCGCGCGCCGCGTCGAAGCGGTGCGTGTACGCCAGCAGCCAGGCGTAGCCGAGGCGCAGGTACGGCGCACCGGGGTTGAGCCGCAGGGCCTCGCGGTAGAGCATCTCGGCCCCGCGCGCGTCGAGCGTGTCGCGGTACGTGACGTAGGCACGCACCGACAGCGCCTCGTGCAGTTCGCCGTCGATCTCGAGCGCGCGCAGCGACGCGGCCATCGCGGCGGAGTTGGCGCGGCGCGCAGGCTCCGCGCCGATCGACGCGAGATTCGTCCAGGCCGCACCAGCGCCTGAATGTGCGAGGGCAAATCCGGGGTCGAGGCGCGCCGCCTCGCCGAAAAGCTCGATCGCGCGGTACTGGCTCGCCGGCCTGATCCTGCGCAGCAGCGCACGCGCCTGATCGTGCATCTCGCGCGCGGCGGCGTCGGCGGTACTGCGACGCACCAGTGCACGTCGCGACGTCGTCCATGCGTGCGCGGCCGCGTGTGCGCTGAATTGCTTCTGCAGTGCCTCGACGATGTCGCGGGCGAGCGATTCCTCGAGCGCGAAGAACTCGGCGGCATCCGCCGCGAACACACGCGACCACAGGTGCGCGCCGTCGCTCGCCTGTACGAGCTGCGCGATCACCTTGACGGCTGCGCCACGCTGCTGGACCGACGCCTCCAGCACCGTGGCGGCGCCGACTTTGCGGCCGATCGTGCGCACGTCCCCAGCGCATCCTTTGAGCTTGAACGCCGTCGTGCGCGCGATCACCTTGAGACCCGGAAGACGGGCGAACGTGTCGATCAACTCGTCGGTCAATCCATCGCAGAACACATCGTGCGCGGGATCACCGGTCAGATTGGTCACCGGGAGCACGACCAGCGAAGGGATCGCGAGGCTCGGGCGCGTCGGGCGCGCGCGACGGCGGAACTCGGGACGGTATTGGCCGACGGGGAGCGATACCTCGACGAGATCGTTCCATCCCTCGTCGGCGTAGTAGCGGGCAAGCTTGTTGCGCAGGCGTCCAGCCTCCACCCGCACGATCGGATCCTTGCGCGGATCGAACGTCGCTGCCGGACGCCTGAACACGTCGATGCCGAGAGCGATCTCCTTCAGCGCGCCGGCGTCACCATCGAGCGCGCGCTCGACCAGATGGCGCAGCAGCGCGCGCAGCCGATCGGCCTGGCGAAACGCCGCGCTCGTCTCAATGCGCGCGAGTTCCTCGCGAACGAACTGTGGCGCAACGCCGGTCACTTCGGAATCGTGCATGGGTCGAGCGGTCGCGCGAAGGACGTTACCTCGCGTTTACCCCGCCTCGCTGGCGTTCAGTGTCGCCGATATCGAAGAATGGCGGCAAGAGGCGCCGCGCGAGTATCACGGTGGAAACGTCTGCCCGATACGGGCACTTTGTACGTGCAACGCGCAAGTTCGACGCCTCGACCAACCAGAGGAGTCTTCATGCACCCTAACCTCATGCCCCTGCGAATACGCGCATCGCTCGCCGTTGCCGCGTTGCTCGCCGCCGTGATCACCGCACCCGTCGCTGCGGCGCCCGTACCTTTCGATTATGCGGTACGTGCGCGCAGCACGCTCTCGACCGGATCGATCACGCCGAATCCTCGGGTGGACGACGTGACGCACTTCGACGGCGCGACATCGGCGTCGGCATCCGATAGCTTCACCGACGGGTCGAGCGGGCGCGACTTTCACCTCGACGGCGGCGCCAACCTGGCATCGAGCACGCTTAGCGTGCGCAATCGCGGCACCGGCGGGCCGGGGGCTTCGCAATCGAACACAGTCACGTTCCTGTTCGCCGAATTGCTCGACACCTTGACCTTCACCGGCGACTATACGGTGACGCCGCTCAGGCTGCCGTTCACCGCAACCTTCGACGGAACCTGGGTAGCGTCAGGTCTCGTCGGTGACCCGCACGGCGACCCTGCCGCGCAGATCTTCACGTGGCTGTGGTTTGCCGATGGGTCGCTCGCGTTCACACAGGACGACTGGCTCAACACCGGCGCGCTGTTCGCCAATTCGGGCCGCCTGCGCGGCGATGTGACGCAGGTGTCGGTCGCAGACAATGGCGCGACGCCGATTCACGTTGTGTACCACGACACGCTCGAGTTGTGGGGTGTCGACCCGCTGCTGCGCGCATGGATGGGGCTCGAGGCCGACGTCGGCAATTTCAACGCGACCGCGGCGTGGGACGCCAATCTCGCGCATACCGCGACGCTGACGTTCGACTTCACCGGCCTCGACGTGCATTCGGCGTCGGGCGTGTTTCCGGGTACGAGCGCGACCGTTCCCGAGCCGGGCGCGCTTTCGTTATTCGCGCTGGCGTTCGCAACTGCCGCGTGGAGGCGATACCGCGGCAACGCAGTCCCGCCGGTGTAGTCCTGCGCCGATGCGAGGCGCGAACCGACCCGGCGATGGGCAAATCTGCGGGTGAGGGCTGAAGGCTGCCAGTAGCGTCGGTCGAACGCGTTACGCGTTCCCGATCAACGCACAGACAATCGGTTGGCGGAGACGCAGGGATTCGAACCCTGGATACAGGTTTTCGCCCGTATGCTCCCTTAGCAGGGGAGTGCCTTCGACCACTCGGCCACGTCTCCGATGTGCTGCCGTCGCATTTTCCCGCAACTTCCGGCGCCGGGGTAGCGCACGAAGCCTCGCGGTGCCCCGGATTGTACCGCCCGCGGCGCGAGGCACCGGCAGGCTGGGTCGCGCCGGACGGCAGCAAGCTAGGGAAGCTCTGCGAAACGGGAGCGGAGCCTGTTTCAGCAATCGGCCGCGCCGGGAAGCGGCGGGGATGCCGCGGCGCGCGAGTTCGACCGCGAAGGCCGAGGGAGCGGG
>JAFEDF010000010.1 GCA_018241785.1 Pseudomonadota bacterium
CCCTCGGCCTCCACGGTCGGTGTAGAGCGCGCCGGAGCATCCCCGCCGCTTCCCGGCGCGGCCGATCGCTCACACAGCGCCCGTTCCCGTTTCGCAGAGCTTCCCTAGGAGCGTTGCGACTGCGCCGCGTTCTCGAAGCGCGTGTACTCGCCGAGAAAGGTGAGGCGCACCGTTCCAATCGGACCGTTGCGCTGCTTGCCGATGATGATCTCGGCGATCCCCTTGTCCTGCGATTCGGGGTTGTAGACCTCGTCGCGGTAGATGAACAGGATCACGTCCGCGTCCTGCTCGATCGCACCCGAGTTGTGGCTGACGATGCCGTCGGCGAGCCAGCATGCGGGACCCGGAACGGTGAGATCGAACACCTCCTCGTCGCCTGCTGGCTCGATCGCGACGACCCGGTCCCAGAAGAGATCGGAGGCCGCGTCACGCGCGACGCCGATGCGGTCACGCATATCAAGCTGCGACACCTCGCGCCAACCCTCCGCCGCGAGCAAGCGATGGCTCGACGTGGCGCGAAGCTCGCGTCCGCTCGCGAGCGTGATCCTCGAGACCGGGCGAACCCCCTTCGACCATACGAGATCCGACCGTGCCGACACCAGCCGCTGCGAGGAATCGACTGCGGTCACTTCGGGCGTCGTGCCGACGAGGTGGCGAATCGCAACGCGGCGCCCATCGGCGAGGTTGACCAGCGTGTCTCCGGTGACGCATTCACGAAGGTCTGACATCACCGGCCGCTTGTTCGGGCGCTGCTCGAGGGAGCGGTTGAGCTGCGACAGCGCGACGACCGGGACCGACAGCTCCTTCGCGAGCGACTTCATCGCGCGCGAAATCTCCGAGATCTCGGTCGCGCGATTCTCGCCCTGCGTCGACGCCTGCATCAGCTGCAGGTAGTCGACGATGACGAGCCCCAGCCTGCCGTACTGCTTCGACAGGCGCCGCGCGCGCGAGCGGATCTCGATCGCGTTCAGCGCCGGCGTCTCGTCGATAAGGATCGGCGCGTCGTTGAGCCGGCCGAGCGCTTCGGCGAGCCGGTCCCAGTCCTCGTGCGAGATGCGTCCGGTCCGCAGCTTGTGCTGGTCGAGCCTGCCGACCGACCCGATCATCCGCTGCGCGAGCTGCGCCGCACCCATCTCCATCGAGAACACGGCGACCGGGAGCTTCAGGTGCAGCGCCACGTGCTCGCCTATGTTGAGCGACAAGGCGCTCTTACCCATGCTCGGTCTGCCGGCGATCACGACGAGGTCGCCCGGCTGCAGGCCCGACGTCATCCGGTCGAGATCGGCGTAGCCGGTCGCGACGCCGGTGACGTCGGACGGGTCGTCGCGGTTGTAGAGCTGTTCGATGCGGTCGACGACCGTCGCGAGGAGCTTGCCGATCTCCTGGAAGTTCTGCGTACCGCGCGAACCCTGTTCGGCGATGTGCAGTACCTTCGCCTCGGCTTCGTCGAGCACCGCCTTCGCCTCGCGGCCGAGCGGGCGGTACGCCGAGTCGGCGATCTCGGTTGCCGTCGCGGCGAGCTGGCGCAGGATCGAGCGCTCGCGAACGATGTTCGC
>JAFEDF010000110.1 GCA_018241785.1 Pseudomonadota bacterium
AAGTCCTCCATACGGGCAACATGTCGATCGCCCTCTACGATCGCTCGACCGACCGTCTGGCGACGCCCTATTGGCTGGAAAACGGCCGCCGCTACCCGGTCGAGCCCAGGCCACTTGCGGGTGGCTTCGTCGGTCACGTGATCCGGACCGGGCAGCCGCTCGTCGTCAACCGCAATTTTTACGCGCGTGCACGCGAGCTCGGCTCGGCGGAAATCGGTGATCCGTCGGCGCCGAGGCCGGCCAATCCGAGCTACCTCGGCGTGCCGGTGATGCGCGGCGGCGTCGCCCACGGCGTCATCGCCATGTACGCCGATCGCGAAGATGCATTCAGCGATGGCGACGTCCACCTGATGACGACTCTCGCCAACGCGATGAGCGTCGCGCTCGAGAACGCGCGCCTCCTCGACGAAACGCGGCGCCGCGAGCGCGAGGCCGCAGCGCTCGCCGAGGTCGGCCGCGACCTCTCGTCGTCGCTCGATCTTTCCTCGGTGATGGATCGCATCGCCCGCCATGCGAAGGAGCTCCTCACCGCCGACAACAGCGCAATCTTCCTCCCCGATGCCGCAGGCTCCACGTACCGGGCGATCGTCGCGCAGGGCGACGTCGCCGAGCAGCTCAAGGCGACCACGATCATCGCCGGCCAGGGCATCATCGGCAGCCTGCTGCAGACGGGCCGCGCCGAGTACGTCAACGACACGCAGGCCGATCCGCGCGGCGTGCAGATCGAGGGCACCGAGACGCGCCACGACGAGCGCCTGATGGTCGTGCCGCTGGTTGCCGGCGAGGCCGTCGAGGGGGCGATGGCGGTGTGGCGTACCGGAGGCGCCGCGTTCGATCAGCACGAGCTCGACTTGCTCACCGGCCTCTCGCGGCAGGCGTCGGTCGCGCTGAAGAATGCGCGCCTCTTCGACGAGACCCAGCAGGCGCTCAGCCATCAGACCGCCACCGCAGACATCCTGCGCGTGATCAGCGCGTCGCCGACCGACACGCAGCCGGTGTTCGACGCAATCGTCGAGACGGCGGTGAAGCTCCTCGGCTGCGATCGCGCGGCGTTCTCGCGCGTCGAGGGCGATCATTACGTGCCTTGCGCAGTCGCGACGCCCGCGGGCTTCGAGAACGACCGCTGGACCGATCCGGTGCCGATCGATCCCGCCGCAAACTTTCCGTCGCAGGCGATCGCCTGGAAGCGCGTCGTCCACATCCCCGATTGGGCCGCGGTCGAGCTTCCGCCGCGGCAAGCGATGATCCGCAGGGAGACCGGGGCGCGCACGTCGCTCGCCGTTCCGCTCCTGCGCGAAGACATGTGCATCGGCGTGCTGATGCTCTTCCGCAACCGGCCGGGCGGGTTTGGCGAGAAGGAGATCGCGCTCGCCGAGTCGTTCCGCGACCAGGCGCTGATCGCCATCGAGAACGTGCGGCTCTTCAACGAG
>JAFEDF010000111.1 GCA_018241785.1 Pseudomonadota bacterium
GGTGTATCCGCCTCCGACGATGCACACGTCGGCCGTGATGTCGCCGTACAACGTAGGCGCGCAACCCTCTCTATCCTGTTGGAGCGCCTGCTCGAACCAGAACACTCGCATGCGCGAATCTCCGCCTACGGGCTCTCACACATGGGATGTCCCATTCAAGCACCCTCACGCAGGACGAGGTCGGCACCCTTCTCGCCAATCATGATCGCGGCCGCGTTGGTGTTGGCCGAAATAATCTCCGGCATCACCGAGGCGTCGATGACGCGCAGCCGCTCAACTCCACGCACCCGCAGCTCGCAATCGACGACGGAGCGTGCGTCGCTCCCCATTCGGCAGGTGCCGGTCGGGTGAAACACCGTGCCCCCCTTCTCGCGCGCGAATGCGAGCAATCGCGCGTCGTCCCGGCAATCGCTGCCTGGAAGCACCTCGCCGTCTACGAGATCCCGAAATGCGGGCTGGACATAGATCTCGCGCAGGATGCGGATGCCCTCGACGAGAGTCCGGCGGTCGAGCTCTTCGGTGAGGTAGTTGGGTTCGATCGTGGGAGCGTCGAACGGGTCTGCCGAGCGGATCCGCAGCCGTCCGCGCGACACCGGACGGCACTGGCAGGCCGATGCGGTGAAACCGGAAAAGTCGTGCAGCGGTTCGCCCGGCTTGTCGACCGAAAGCGGCATCACGTTGAACTGCATGTCGGCGCGACTATCCTTCGCACACGACGTGGCGACGAAACCGCCGACCTGCCCAGCTCCCACGGTCAGTGGCCCCGAATTGGCAAACAGCCACCGCGCTCCCATTGCGGCGAGCTTGAAGGGGTTGCGCACATCATCGTTGAGCGACATCGGGCGCTTCAGCCGCACGATGGTTCGCGCCTGATAGTGATCCTTGAGGTTTTCGCCAACCTCGGGAGCGTCGACGACGACTTCGATTCCGTGGCGCCGCAGCAGCTCTGCCGGACCGACCCCCGAGAGTTGCAGGAGCTGTGGCGACTGGATCGTTCCCGCGGCGAGGATCACCTCGCGCTGCGCATGCGCGGTATGCTCGCCATCGTGGCTCGCCCACGCGACGCCGACCGCACGGATCCCGTCGAAGAGCACTCGGCTCGCGTGCGCCCGCGTCCGGATCTCGAGGTTCGGACGATGGGCGATCGGGCGGAGGAACGCCACCGCAGCGCTCGAGCGCCAGCCGCCACGGATACTGAGTTGATAGGCACCGACGCCGTACTCGCTTGCGCTGTTGAAGTCGGGATTCGCCGGAAAGCCAAGCTGCTGCGCGGCCTCGAGCCACGCCGCGCAGTACGGATGGTCGTTGCGAAGCCGCGACACACCGATTTCCCCGTTGGCGCCGTGGTACTCGCTCTCGCCGCCTTCGAAGCGCTCCGAGCGCTTGAAGTACGGCAGTACCGAGTGAAAGTCCCACCCGTGGGCACCTCGAGCGGCCCAGTCGTCATAGTCACGATGCTGCCCGCGGATGTAGATGAGCCCGTTGATCGAGCTCGACCCGCCGAGCAGGTGCCCGCGCGGCCAGACGATGGCGCGACCAGCCGTCCCCTCACCCGGTTCCGTGTCGAACAGGCGCGAGAAGCGCGTGTCGTAGATGGTCTTGAAGTAACCGACGGGCAGGCGCACCCAGAAGTGGCGGTCGCTCCCGCCGCTTTCCAGCAGCAGCACGCGGATCGTGGGGTCGCGCGAGAGTCGGTTTGCGAGCACGCAGCCGGCGGAGCCGGCGCCGACGATGATGTAGTCGTACGTCGCCGTCGTCACCGCGCTTCGCCTTGGTACCGCATCGTCGCGCGGTTCGGCGGGCACTCCGCCACTGCGCGGCGATGCCTTGCGCTCAGGCACACTCCTTGATCGTTTCGAGGTAGATCTTAGGATCGAAGTATTGATCCGCGTGGACCGGATTCTGGATCTTGGCGAACTCCACGAAGAAGTCCGTTACCTGGTTCAGCCACTTGGTGACCGTGCCGTCGGCGTAGAGCTTGCACCACTCCTTCGAGCGGAACACCTTCTCGTCGCCGAACTGCTCCTTCAGGTCCTTCAGCGGCACCTCGGGATACCAGTTCTTCTGGATCAGGTCCAGCGCTTCGTCGGTGTGCGCGATCATGTAGTCGTTCGCCTCGGCCCAGCCGAGAATGATCCGTTGCAGGATCGGCTTGTTCTTCGCGTAGTACTCGTTACCCGCGGCCCAGCCGCCGACGATCGCCGCCTCGGGATAGAACGACGACGCGTCGATCAGCATCTTCGCGTCGGGGACCTTCTCGCGGACGGTGATGTTGAACGGCACCCAAAGGGCCACCGCCGGGACGGCACCGGAGATAAACGACGCGACGGCGTCCGACATGCGCTGATTGACGACGTTGACCGTCGACGGATCGATCCCGTTCTTGCGCAGCGCCGTATCGAGGAACACGTGCGCGGTCGTGCCGGTCGTCGTCGCCACAGTCTTGCCAACGAGGTCTTTCAGGCTGCTGATTCCCGCCTTGGTATGCACCCAGAGCTGGGCGGTCGCGTACTCGATGTCGTTGACGAGAAACATCTTGCCCTGACCGCGCGCGGGAAAGTTGGAGATCACTGCTCCGGTGGCCAGCATGTCGATGCTGCCTCCGATCATCGCCTGGAAGAGCTCGAGGCCGGTGACGAAGCGATGCAGCTCGAACTCGATGCCGTGCTTGGCGAAATGGCCGAAGTGCTGGCCAAGCCAGAGCTGCCCGTCGACTGCGATCGTGTGCAGGTAGCCAAGGCGCACCTTGGTCATACCCTGGGCAATGGCCGGAAAGCCGGCGACCGAAAGTCCGGTCGCCGCGAGTCCCGCCCCGGTACGCTGCAAAAAGTCTCTGCGTTTCATGCTCGTCCTCCTCGTCGTCGTGGCAGCAGGTCAGTGGCCGGCGGCAGCCGCGCCCTGCTGACGCTGCTGCATCGCATACTCCTTCATCACCAGATCGCGGACGTGCGAGCGCAGCTCGCCGAACGCAGCCGATTCGTGCAGCGACTCCTCGCGTGGGTAGGCAAACGGGACGTCGATCACTTCGCGAATGCGTGCCGGACGCGCCGTCGCGACGATGATCCGCGACGACAGGTAGACGGCTTCCTCGACCGAGTGGGTGATCAGCATCACCGTCTTCTCCTCCTGCTGCAACACGTCGAGCAGCAGGTTCTGCATCTGGCTTCGCGTCTGCGCGTCGAGCGCTCCGAACGGCTCATCCATCAGCAGGAACTCGGGCTTCACCGCGTAGGCGCGCGCGATCGCGAGACGCTGGCGCATGCCGCCCGACAGGGTCTTCGGGAAAGAGCGCGCGAACTCGTTCAGGCCCATCAGCTGCATGTAGCGGCTGCAGGTCGCTCGGCGCTCGTCGTCGGCCGCGCGATTGGCGCGCAGCCGCAGTCCGAAGGCGATGTTCTCCTCCACCGTCAACCACGGAAACACCCCATACTCCTGGAAGATCACCCCACGCTCGGGCCCCGGGCCGGTAATCGCGGCGCCATCGAGCGTGACGCGCCCGGTAGTCGGCTGAACGAAGCCCGCCACCATGTTCATCATCGTGGTCTTGCCACAGCCCGACGGCCCGATGATCGACACGAACTCGCCGTTCGCGATCGACCACGACACGTCCTCGACGACGGGCAAAAGGCCACCCGCCGTACGGAATGCGACCGACACATGGTCGAACACGATGCGGGTGGCGGCAGCGCTCACGATCCGATGCGCTCCTGCCACGACACCATCCGCCGCGCGACGGCGCGCAGCGCCAGGTCCATGACGAGCGCGATCAACCCGATCGAGATGATGCCGACGTAGATGATGTCGAGCTGGAAGAAGGTCGCGGCGTTCTCGATTACCGCACCAAGGCCTTCCCGTGCGGCGAGGAGTTCGGCGGCGACGAGCGTTGCCCATGCGACCCCGAGCGCGACGCGCAACGCAGTCAGCATGTGCGGCACGGCAAGCGGGACAATCACCCGGCGAAAGATCTCCCCATCAGTGGCGCCAAGGGTCCTCGCCACGCGCACGTAGATCGGGCTGATCTGGGCAATGCCCTCGTACATGACGATCACGGCGGCGAAGAACGCTGCGTAGAAGAGGATGACGATCTTGGCGAGTTCGCCGATGCCGAAGTAGACGATCACGAGCGGGATCAGCGCGATCGGCGGCAGCGCGCGGAAGAAGTTGATCACCGGATCGATGAAGCGGCGGACCTCGCGGTACCAGCCGAGGAGGAAGCCGACCGGCACTGCAAGCACGGTTCCGAGCACCACACCAACCAGGACCCGCTCAGTCGACCATAGCATGTCGCGCGCGAGGTGCCCGTGCACGAGGAGCGCCCACGCGCGCTCGCCGACCTGTAACGGTGTCGGCACGAGACCGGGATTGATGAGTCCGCTGCGGCTGACGCCGTACCAGACCAGAACCAGCACCGCCCACGGCACCAGCACCAGCATCCATCCGCGCAGACGGGGGGCGATCGGTCGGGGCATCAGTGACGGGGTGCCCGCAAGGGCCGCTGATCGCATCCGGAAGATTTTCGCCGTGCGAGTTGCGCATCGGGCGAGCTGAACATACTATAGACCATACGTTTAGTGCAATGCCCGATGCACCCGCTCCTTGACCAGAGCCCGATCCCGCGCTACCTGCAGCTTGCGGACCTGTTCCGCCAGCGCATCGCGCGCGGGACCTGGCACGAGGGGACGCGTCTACCCTCCCTCGACGAACTGGTACGCGAGTTCGGTGTCGCGCGCGTGACCGTACGGCAGGCGATGGAACTGCTCACGCGGGACGGGCTGGTGTCGCCGCAGCAGGGGCGCGGCACGTTCGTCCTGGCCCGATCCTCACCGGACCGTTGGTTGCGGCTGCAAACGACGCTCGACGACCTCGCCGAGGTGTACCGGGACACCCAACCGCAGATCCTCAACATCAGCGAATCCAGCGCCACCCCGCGGCTCGACGCCCGTGACGGCCGGGCCGCTCCCGCGTACAGCTACATGCGCCGCCTGCACTCGCAGGACGGGCGCCCCTATGTGGTGATCGCGATCCACCTCGACGAGCGCATCTTCCGGCGCGCGCCGGTGAAGTTTCGCCGCAACACGGTAATTCCGCTGCTCCTCGACATGCCCGAGGTGACCATCGCGCGCGCGCGGCAAACGCTCACCATCGGAACCGCCGACGTCGAGATCGCGCGGCTCCTGAAGATTCCGGTCAACGCTCCGGTGGCCGAAGTCCGGCGCGTGTTCAACGCGCCTGACGAGACGGTGATCTACCTCGCCGAAGCCGTCTATCGCGGCGACTTCATCCATTTCGACATGGATCTGCGCCCCCAGCGCTACAAGGAAGGCCGCCGTCCGCGTCGCCTCCGCGCATCGCTGCCATCGGGCCACCGATGACTCCTGAACCGGCAATGCAGCCTGGGCCATTACAGATCGCGAGCCTGCGTGCTCTGCTGTTCCGCGCACCGATCGCGACTCCCGTTCGCACCTCGTTCGGCATCATGCACGACCGGCCTGCGGTACTCGTGCGCGCCGAGGATCGCGGCGGCGCCGTCGGTTGGGGCGAGGTGTGGTGCAACTTTCCCAGCGTCGGCGCTGAGCATCGCGTTCGCGTGCTCGCCTCGGTGATCGCCCCTTTGGTTGCTGGGAAGTCGTTCGCGACGCCGACCGACGCCTTCGAAACGTTGACGCGCCAGACGGCGGTGCTCGCCGTGCAAAGCGGTGAGCCTGGACCGCTGGCACAGGTCATTGCCGGAGTCGATGTCGCGCTGTGGGACCTATGGGCGCGTCGTGCTCAGGCGCCCCTGTGGAAACTCCTGGGTGGCGCGCCCACCGTGAGCGTCTACGCGAGCGGCCTCAATCCGGAACAAGCGGCGGCACTTGCGCTGCGCAAGCGCGAAGCAGGTTTCCGAGCTTTCAAGCTCAAGGTCGGATTCGGTCGAGCGGCCGACCTCGAGAGCCTGCGCGACCTGCGCGAGGCGCTCGGTGAAGATGCGCCCGTCATGGTCGACGCGAATCAAGCCTGGACGGTCGATGAGGCGCTCGAGATGGCCAACGCGATGCTGCCGTTTCGTCCCCGGTGGATCGAGGAGCCGATTCGCGCCGACGCGCCCATCTCGAACTGGACAGCGCTCGCTAAGGCCTCCCCGATCGCGCTGGCGGCCGGAGAAAATCTGCGCGGGAGCGACGCGTTCTCGACCATCATTGCATCGGGCGCCCTGCGCGTGGTCCAGCCCGA
>JAFEDF010000112.1 GCA_018241785.1 Pseudomonadota bacterium
GCCGAACGAGCTTCCCGACCGCGCCGTCGTGCTCTAGGGAAGCTCTGCGAAACGGGAACAGATCCTGTTTCAGCGATCGGCCGCGCTGGGAAGCGGCGGGGATGCTCCGGCGCGCGAGTTCGACCGCGGAGGCCGAGGGGGCGGGGTACCGTGACGGGCTCAAACACCGGCTGCGTTCCGCAGCCGAACTCGCGCGTCACGGTACCCCGCCCCCTCGGCCTCCACGGTCGGTGTAGAGCGCGCCGGAGCATCCCCACCGCTCCCCAGCGCTGCGCCCCCAGCGCGGCCGATCGCTGAAACAGGGTCCGTTCCCGTTTCGCAGAGCTTCCCTAGAGCACGACGGCGCGGTCGGGAAGCTCGTTCGGCCCTTCGGCGAGCCGCGGGAAGTGCATCGCGAGGAGCGCCGACAATTCGTCGATGCCCGCCACGACGCCGTCGACGAAGCGCCCGCCCGCGAAAGCCTCCTCCATGTGGGCGGCAATCGGCTCGAATGCGTGCGGGCCGGCGGCGCGCGCGGCGCCGCGATCGGCGACGATCTCGATGTCGTGGTCGGCGAGCAGGAGGTAGACCAGGACGCCGGCGTTCTCCTCGGTGTCCCAGACGCGCAGCAATCCGAACACCTCGAGCGCACGCTCCCGCGGCGTCAGCCGGCGCAGGATGTGCGCCGGGTGCAGCGCCGCCTCGACGGCGAAGCAGATCTGCGCGCGGTGCCTGCGCTCGCCGGCGGCGATCGCCTCCTCGACGCGAGTGAGTGCCGCGCGCGGAAATGCACGCCGAACCGACAGGTGATCGGTCGCAACGTGCGCGAGGAGCCTTCGCGCGAGCGAGCGATGCGTCACGCTACCAGCTCCCCGACGCGCCGCCGCCGCCGAAGCTGCCGCCGCCGCCCGAGAACCCGCCGCCGCCGAACCCGCCGCCGCCGAACCCGCCGCCACCGAAGCCGCCTCCCATCGGAAACCACATGCCGCCGCTGCGGCCGAGCCCGCCCGCCGCGCTGAACAGCAGCATGACGAGGAAAGCGATCACGCCGGCACCGATGCCGATCGCGATCGATCCGGCGACGAGCCAGGCGCCAATGCCGATGACGCCGCCGCCAACGGTCGAGCCGAGCGCGCGGCCGAAGATCCGCGACAGGATCGAACCGACCACGGGAACGACGACGAGAAGCAGAACGAGCAGCGACTGCAAATCGACGCCGCTCTTGCCGCCGGCAGGAGCCACGCGACTCACGGGGGAGAGCGGCTCACCCGAGTTCACCACCGCGATGATGCGGTCGACGCCCGCGTTGACGCCTTCGGCGAACTTCCCCTCGCGAAAGAGCGGCGCGACCGTCTCGTCGATGATCCGGTGCGACGTGATGTCGGTGAGCACGCCCTCGAGACCGTAGCCGACCTCGATGCGCATCCGATGGTCGTTCTTCGCGATGAGGAAGATCGCGCCGTTGTCGCGCCCCTTGCGGCCGATCTTCCACGCTTCCGCGACACGGATCGAGTAGGCCTCGATCACTTCGGGCTTGGTCGTCGGCACGAGCAGCACCACGAGCTGGTTGCCGCTCGCCTGCTCCCACGCGGCGAGCTTGGCATCGAGCGCCTGCCTTTCGGCGGCCGACAGCGTGCCGGTGAGATCGGTCACTCGCCCGGCGAGCGCCGGCACCGGCGCCGGCGCAGCCGTTGCGGCGAGCGACGCCGGCTGGGCGAACGCGATGGCGGACACGGCGAGTGCCGCGAGCGCGAAGATCCACGCCCCGATCCGGGTGCGCCGCCAGACCCCCGCGACGCGACCGCCCGGGTAGAGCCACCCCATCGGCTCGGGTGCGCCGCGCAACGCCGCGCTACTTGCCGGCCGGAGCCGGTGTGGCCGGCGCGGCCGGGGCGGCGGGAGCGGGCGCCGCCGGAGCGGGCAGTGCTGGCGCGGGCTTCGCGAAATCGACCTTCGGCGGCGTGCTGACCGCGGCTTCGTCGGCAACAGCGAAGTTCGCCTTCATGCCCATCTTGAAGACCATTGCCGTCAGGTTGGTCGGGAACTGCCGCACCGTCGTGTTGTAGGCCTGCACCGCCTGGATGTAGCGGTTGCGCGCAACGGTGATCCGGTTCTCGGTACCTTCGAGCTGCGACAGGAGATCGCGGAACAGCGCGTCGGACTTCAACTGCGGATAGTTCTCCGAGACCACCAGCAGGCGCGAGAGCGCGCCCTGCAGCTGATTCTGTGCCTGGATGAACTTCTGGAACGCGGCGGGATCGTTGACGAGCTCGGGCGTCGCCTTGATCGACCCGACCGCCGCGCGCGCGTTGGTGACCTCGGTGAGGACCGTCTGCTCCTGCGCGGCGTACCCCTTCACCGTGCTGACGAGATTGGGAACGAGATCGGCGCGGCGCTGGTACTGGTTCAGGACCTCCGACCATGCGGCCTTGATCGCCTCATCCTGCGTCTGCAGCGTGTTGTAGCCACACCCCGAAAGCGATACCGTCGCGACGACCGCGAGCAGCACGGCGAGCTTGCGCAACATCGATTTCCCCTCGAGAACGCCGGTCCCTCGTCCCGGCCCAACCGCAATATGCGGCCTCGGACCGGGCGGCGCAAGAGCCGGCGCATGCGCGGCGAAGACGCCGCGCAGCGTGAACGAGAGGCCGGCCGTCAACCGGTGGCGGGGGCGGCCGCCGATGCGCCGGCCGATGCGGCGGCGAGGTCGCGCAGCGTGCGGCGCGCGAACAGCAGGTCTTCCCAGGCCTTGGCCTTCTCGGCGGGACTCCTCAGCAGGTAGGCCGGATGGTAGGTGACGACCATCGCGATGCCGCGGTAGCGATGGACGCGCCTGCGCATCGCACCGACCGACTGCTCCGTTCCGATGAGCGTGGCCGCGGCCACCTTGCCGAGCGCGACGATCAAAGTCGGCGCGATCAGCTCGATCTGGCGGTCGAGATAAGGCAGGCACGCCGCGACCTCGAGCGGCGCAGGCGTCCGATTGCCGGGTGGGCGGCACTTCAGCACGTTGGCGATGTACACGTCGCGGCCGCGTGCGAGGCCGAGTGCGGCGAGCATGTTGTCGAGCAGCCGTCCGGCGCGGCCGACGAAGGGCTCGCCCTGGGCATCCTCGTCGGCGCCGGGGGCCTCGCCGACGAAGAGCCAGCGCGCGTGCGGATCGCCGACCCCCGGCACCGTGCGATGGCGCGTGCGGCAGAGCGCGCACGCCGTGCAGGCATCGATGTCGGCGGCGAGCGCGTCGAACGCGAGCGAGGCGATTCGCGCGAGGCGAACGTCGGCAGGTCCTGCCTCCGCGTGTGCCGGTACCCGCTCGGAGGCCGCTTCCGGGGTGGCGGAGTCCCGTTCCGCGGGTGCGCCGCGGCCGCGCAGCCGCCACAGCGGCGCAATGCCCATCTCGCGCAGGAGTTCGGCGCGCGCGATCACCGCGTCAGTCCGCAGCGGAACCGCCGTCGCCGCCGCCCGCGACGGCGTGAATCACCCGACGCAGGCGCCCGAGTGCGCAACGCATCACCAGCGCATCTTCGCGCTCGCCTTCCGGCGACGGCGGATAGTAGCTCTCGCGCCGGGCGACACCGACGAATCCTTCGCGCTCGTACAGCGTGATCGCCGGCACGTTGCCGACCCGCACTTCGAGGAACATCTGCTCCGCAGCAAAATGCTCGGCGGTCTCGATGAACTGCGCGAGGAGCGCGCGCCCCAGGCCCTCGCGGCGCGCTTCCGGCACGACCGACAGGTTCAGCAGTTGCGCTTCGCCGGGACCCAGCATCAGCACGCCATAGGCGACGATGCATCCGTCGCGCAATCCGACGCGCGCCGCGTAGCCGGCGCGAAGCGCGTCGTGGAAGTTGCCGGCGGTCCACGGCGCCGCGTGGATGCGCGCCTCGAGCGCGGCGACCGTCTCGACGTCTTCGGCGCCGAGCGGCCGCCAGAGGACGCGCGCGGCGGCTGCACGGGAAACAGGCGTCGCCATCGAAGCCATCGATCGCCTACATTCGCGCGCCCGCGGCCCGTTCGGCCTCGGTGAGCGCGACGCGGTGGCGGACATAGAGGGGCTGCGCGTCGCCCGCCGGGCGTCCACGGCCCGCTGCAAAGGCCGGCGCGGCGAGCGCGGCGACATCGACGGCATCGGGGACGATCGTGGCGTCGACCCCGGTGAGCCCCAGGCGCGTCGCGAGCGAAGGAGCGACGGCAAAGCCATCGCCGGCTCCGAATCCGCCAGGCGACGCAACGCCGTGCAGCGCCACGTCGTCGGGGCGAGCGACGGCCGGTTCGGCTTCGACCAGCCAATCGCCGTCGCGCCGGCGACAGGCGGCCACGTAGACCTCGTGCATCCGCGCGTCGAGGCAGGCGACAACGCGGGTCACGCCGTGTGCGCGCCACGCCGCCTGCGCGACCGCGACGAGGCTCGGCACGCCGGCGACCGGCAGACCCGATCCGAGTGCGAGGCCCTGGACGACGCCGCAGACGACGCGCAGGCCGGTAAACGCACCGGGGCCGCTGCCGAATGCAATGCCGTCGAGATCATCGAGCGTCCAGCCCGCCTGCGCGAGCGTGCGCTGCACGAATTCGAGGATCCGCGCCGACGCATTCGCACCGGAGCGCTCGCGTTCGATCGCGATCGCGCGCCCGTCGCGCGCGTCGTACGCGCACACCGAGAGCCACGCAGTCGAACCTTCGATGGCGAGCAGTTTCATCCGCGCATTCTACCGGCCGGCTGAACGGCTCGCGCGTACAATCCGCGCCGTTCATCATGCTCGAACTCACCGTCGAATCGCTCGACCAGGAAGGCCGCGGCGTCGCGCGAAGCGGCGGCAAGGTGGTGTTCGTCGACGGTGCGCTGCCGGGCGAGGTCGTCGACGCCGAGACGACGCGGCGCAAGCCGAGCTTCGACGTCGCGCGGGTCGTCGCAGTGCGCTCGGCCAACCCCGGCCGCTGCGCACCGCGCTGCCCGCACTTCGGCGTGTGCGGAGGCTGCTCGCTGCAGCACGCCGACCTGCCGCTGCAGGTGGCGGCCAAGCAGCGCGTCCTCGAGGAGGCGCTCGCGCGGATCGGTGGCGTGAGACCTGCGACGATCCTTCCCGCGATCGCCGGCCCGGCGTGGGGCTATCGGCACCGCGCGCGGCTGTCGGTTCGCGACGTGCCGAAGAAGGGCGGCGTGCTGGTCGGCTTCCACGAGCGCCGCTCGAGCTACGTCGCCGACATGCGCGAGTGCCACGTGCTGCCGCCCCATGTCTCAAAGCTCCTGCTGCCGCTGCGGGCGCTCGTCGCGTCGCTGTCGATCCGCACGCGCCTGCCGCAGATCGAGGTCGCCGTCGGCGAGCGCCTCGTGCCGCGCAGCGCCGCGGCGGCGGGGGTCCGCCCCGTACAACCGGTGTACGCGCTGGTCCTGCGCGTTCTCGAGGCGCCGTCCGAGGCCGATCTCGCGCGGATCGTCGCGTTCGCGGACACGCACGACGTCGAGTTCTGGTTGCAGCCGGGAGGGCCGGAGACCGTCGTCCCGTTCCATCCGCCTTCGGCAGCGCTCGCCTACACGCTGCCGGAGTTCGACGTGGCGCTGCCGTTCTCGCCGACCGACTTCACGCAGGTGAACGCCGCGGTCAACCGCGTGCTGGTGCGCCGCGCGCTGCAGCTCCTCGATCCGCAGCCGCACGAGCGGATCGCCGATTTCTTCTGCGGTCTCGGCAACTTCACGCTGCCGATTGCGCGCCGCGGCGCGTTCGCGGTCGGCTTCGAAGGGAGCCGTTCGCTCGTCGCGCGCGCGCTCGCGAACGCGCGCGTGAACGGGCTCGGCGCCTCCACCGCCTTCGTGTGCGCCGACCTCTTTCGCGCGGCCGGCGACGCCGTCGCGGCGGCCGGTTCGCTCGACCGCGTGCTCGTCGACCCGCCGCGCGAGGGGGCGATCGAGCTCGTCAAGGCGCTGCCTGCCGGTGACGCACCCGGCGCGCCGTGCCGCATCGTCTACGTGTCGTGCAACCCCGCGACGCTCGCCCGCGACGCATCGGTGCTCGTTCACCAGCGCGGCTACGCTCTCGAAGCCGCGGGCATCGTCAACATGTTTCCACAGACCGCGCACGTCGAGTCGATCGCGCTCTTCACGCGCCCGACGAGCTGACCACACGACGAACGCTGCGCGCGGCGAGCGCGGCTGTATGCCTTCCGGGCGCCGAAACGGCGACGGGGCGGAAGATCCGCCCCGTCGATGGACCTGCCTGCCGGTTCGGTCAGTCGCGCTGGCCGGAGAAGGCGAGGAGCAGGTTGAGGAGGCTGATGAAGATGTTGTAGATGTCGAGGAAGAGCTTCAGCGTCGCCGAGATGTAGTTCGTCTCCCCGCCGCGGACGATGCTGCTGACGTCGTAGAGCAGGTACGCCGAGAAGATCAGCACGGCGATTGCCGAAACCGTGAGCGTCACCGCCGGAACCTGGAAGAACAGGTTCGCGAGCGATGCGACGATGAGCAGCATCAGGCCGACGAAGAGAAACTTCCCGAGGAACGAGAAGTCGCGCTTGCTCACCGTCGCGAGCGTCGCCATGCCGAAGAAGATCGCCGCCGTCATGCCCCCGGCGAGCGCCACGAGCTGGCCCCCGTTGCGGAATCCCGCGGCGACCGACAGGATCGGCGCGAGCATCAGCCCGGCGATGAAGGTGAAGGCGAAGAGCGCCGGCACCCCCCACGCGCTGTTGCGAAGCGCGGTCACCGCGAAGAGCGCGCCGATCATCACGGCGAACATCAAAAGCGGCGTCATCACCGGAGCGGCGACGAACAGCTTGACGAAGTTGAACTGCATGCCGGTCCACGCGCCGGCGATCGTCGGCAGCATCGACAGCGCGAGGAGCCAATAGGTGTTGCGCAGCACGCGATGCTGGACGTCGACCGCGACCTGACCACCGGGCACGCCCGACTGATCGATGAGCACCGGTTGCAATCTTGGATCCATGTACCCTCCGTATAAGGGGTGCCCCTAACGACACCCGGGCCCGAAGCGAGCCTCACCGCGCGTTAGACTAGCAGAAATCGCGCGAGTTCTGACACGAGCATGCTGCTCTTCGACGCACTGAGTCCCGCACCGCGCACCGTGCGCATGTTTCTGGCCGAGAAGGGGCTCACCTTGCCGACCCGGCAGATCGACGTCTTCGCCGGCGAGAACCGGCGCGCGCCCTACCTTGCGCACAATCCGGCCGGCCAGACTCCTTCGCTGCTTCTCGACAGCGGCGCCTGCATCACCGAGTCCGTCGCAATCATGGAGTACCTGGAGGAGGTGCAGCCCGAGCCTGCGCTGATCGGAGCGACCCCGGAAGAGCGCGCGCAGACGCGTCAATGGCAGCGGCGCATCGAGCTCAACGTCACCGAGAACATCCACAACGCCTACCACTACGCCGAAGGCTTGCCGCGATTCCGTGAACGCATCCCCGTGGCGCCGGAGGCCGCACCCGGCCTGAAGCAGGTCGCCCAGGACCGCATCGCATGGCTCGACGGCATGCTCGACGGACACGTATGGATCGCCGGCGACCGATTCACGCTCGCCGACATCTGGCTGTACGTGTGGCTCGACTTCGCGGGCTCGGTCAACCAGCCGTTTGACCCAAAGCTGCGCAACCTCGCGCCGTGGTTCGAGCGCGTCGCAGCGCGCCCCTCCGCATCGGCGAGCCTCCATCCTCGCTGCCGGCCTGGCGCCGTCCGCGGCTGAGCGGCAAGCCGCGGGCCAACGGCGCACGGGCCGGGGCACGTCGCGCGGGCGCCCGCCGGGTCACGCGCGCATCACCTGCGCACGGTCGACGATCGCGTCGGCCTGCATCTTGGAGATGCTTCGGCCCATCGTGCCGAACAACGCTCCGCGGCTGTAACGCGAGGTTCCGATGCGCGTTGCCATGAATGCGTCGACGACCTCGCCGGTTGAATGCCGGATGAGCTCGGCTCCCTCGATCGCGCGTGCGAGCGCTTCGCTCACCGGGCGCGCCAGCCATTCGTCGTCGGTCACCGCGTCGAGCAATCCACCGATCCCCTCGAGGAACGCGTCGAACTCGCTGCTCGCGCCGCGCACGTCCCGGAACTCGGCGAGAAGCGCTTCGCGGCAATCGGGGTTCCTGCGCAACGCGCGGCGGACGTCCATGCACATCATGTTCGCGGTCCCCTCCCACACGCTGTTGAGGGGCGCCTCGCGGTAGATCCGGGCCATCGGATTCTCCTCGATGAACCCGTTGCCGCCGTGGCACTGCACCGCCTCGTTCGCGACGGTCGCGGCGATCGAGCAATTGAAGAACTTGGCGACCGGTGTGGCGACGCGCGCGAACGCCGTCTGGCGGGCATCCTTGCCGAGGTCATCGGTGGCCCTGGCGACGCGAAACGCGAGCAACGTCGCGGCCTCGACTTCGATCGCCATGTCGGCAAGGACGTTGCTCATCATCGGCAATCTCGCGAGCGGCATGCCAAAGCCGCTGCGCGTGCCCGCGTGGTTGAGCGCAAGGGTCAGCGCCTGGCGCATCAGGCCCGCCGAGCCGACGGCGAAGTCGAGCCGCGTCAGATGCGAATGGCTGATGATCTCCCGGATGCCGCGGCCCTCGGCTCCGACCCGGATCGCCAGCGTTCCGCAGTATTCGACCTCGCTCGAGGCATTGGACTTGTTGCCCGACTTGTCCTTGAGACGCTGGATGAAGAAGCGATTGAAGCTCCCGTCCGGGAGCGTGCGCGGCAGGAAGAAGCAGGTGATCTGTCCACCGACTTTCGCCAGCGTGAAGAATCCGTCCGACTGCGGGACCGAGCAGAACCACTTGTGGCCGGTCAACGCGTACCAGTGCGCGGTCGCGCCGTGGTAATCGTCCGAATGGGAGTACACCGCGGTCGTCTGCGTTTCGCGCAGGTCCGAGCCGCCCTGCTTCTCGGTCATCGCGTAACCGACGACCACCGAGGGTTTGAGGGCGACCTCGCGCCGGCTGAACTCGTACTGCGTGCCGCAAACCTTTTCCGCCCAGATCGCAAGCGCCGGGTCCGCAACGAAACCCGCATAGGCTGCGTAGGCCATTCCCGTCGGACAGCCCGTTCCGTGCTCGACCTGGTTCCACAGGTAGGCAAGCACCGCGCGCGCGAAATGCGCGTGAGGTTCACGGGCGGTCCACGCGAGGTTCGGAATCGCGTGCCTCCACGCGAGGGTCATCAACTCGTGCCAGGCCGGATGGAAGTCGACCCAGTCGATCCGGTTGCCGAAGCGGTCGTGCGTTCTCAGCTCGGGTAGATTGCGATTGGCAAGCCGCGCGAGCTCCTGCACCGCCTCGTCTCCGGCAAGCCGGCCGACCTCCGAGCATCGCTCCGCCGCCCACGGCGCCTCGCGCCCGATCGCAGCGGTCAGCACGCAGTCGCCGGTAAACGCATTGAACCCGGTGCCGGGGCTCGCCTGATTCCTGACCACGTGGGTCGAGAAGCGGTCGGCAAGGCTGGTTGGCTCCTGAAGACGGGCAGCGGTGAGAGGTGCGTTCATCGTGATCTCCCTCGGGTTGCGACAGTGGGGACGAGAAGCGAAACCTTGCCTCGCCGCGGCGCCACCGCGGCGCAGCAGAGGTCGGCGATGTCTTCGGCGAGGGTACGCACCGCACCGGAGTGATGCGGCGGGGAACCGAAGTCGGCATTGAGCGGCGACAGCGGGCCGATCAGGCCTTCCATGAACCCGCCGACGATCACTGTCGCGACGACGCGCGCATCGAGATCGGCGCGAAACGCCCCGCTCGCCTGCCCATCGCCGACGATGCGCACGATCTGCTCACTGATCGCGTGCCGGTACCTGAGTCGCGCCTGGTCGATCTCGGGGTCGCACGGTTCCGCGATCAGCGCGTAGGCAAGACGCCGGTTACGCATCGCGCGCCGGACGAACGCCGTGACCGCATCGTGCAGCCGCTGCTGCGGAGACTCCGCGCCACCGGCAATGACGTCGAGAACATCGACCTCGCGCTGCGACACCGTCGAGAGCACCTCGACGAAGAGCTCCGCCTTCGACGGGAAATAGCGATACACGGTGCCTGTTGCGACCCCTGCGACGGCGGCGACGTGGCTGATCTGCGCTTCGGGCCAGCCGCCTTCACTCACGAGCGAGCGTGCAGCCGCGAGGATGCGCTTGCGGTTGTCCGCGAGGTGCGCTTCGACGTTGTCGGTTCTGCGATAGGCCATGAAGAAGTGAACGTTGATTCAGCGCTTTGTGAATCCTAGTTCACTTCTTGGCGGCGCGTCAAGACCGCGCGCGCTCCGGCGATTCGAAAGTTCGACGAAGACCCGTCGCGGTGAGCGCGACGCTTCGCGGCACGGGATCATCACGACCTGGGCGTCACAGTCGCGTCGCAGCGTCGTGGCGCACGCCCGCGCGCGTACCGCGTGAAGCGAAGCTCAAACCGCCTGCGCCGGGCTCACGTACCTGTACACTTGCCACGCGAATGCGAGGCCGCAAAGTGGCGGGCGCGAAGCGCCTCCATTGAACGAGGATGGGTGGCAGAGCGGTTGAATGCACCGGACTTGAAATCCGGCGATTGCGCAAGCGATCCGTGGGTTCGAATCCCACCCCATCCGCCAAAACCGAAATCGTCTTCAATCGACGACGGATCTGAGCGTCGAATCGAGTTCGCGCCCGGCAGCGATCGGATCTTGGCATCGCCCTGCGGCGCCGCTGCCGGCCGAGGCGTTTCACACGGGAAACGAGGGCGACATCAGGTACGCGCTGCGCACGGTCGTCCAAGTGGCGCGTGTTGCTCGAATTGCAGCAGAGCCCGCACGGCTGCGAAACCCTCTACCCGAGTTTCTGATTGTCGCCGGACAGCCGCACCGGTAATCCGCGGCTCTTGAACCTCCGTGCGATCGAGCAGGCGAACTGATTGCGATGCAAGGCCGCGCCGACTCGTTCGAGTACTTCGCTGCGGAAAGACGCCGCTGCTGCCAGGACACGGTGCGTCGCAATTCAGTTACGGCGATGCAGATCGGCGCCATCCGACAACGCGACTGGGGTCGGAGCAATCGGGGTTCATCCGTGCAGCGTCCGTCGGCTCAGTGAAACTGAACGCTACAACTTCGAAAAGTGTCGGCGCACTTTACATCCACGTGCAGGTCAAAAATGCAAGTCTTTGAATATTCGAGAAATGCATCATGGGCGCGAATCATGCTGAGAATGATTACGCGAAATCCTTGCGGATACCAATCAGTGGTTCTCGTTATTGGTATTGGCCAGCGACTTTCAGATTCCAATTGTCTCGGAGGATGATCCGTGAAAAGCAGAGGTTCAGGATTGCTCAAATTGACCGCAGTCGCCAGTTCCATTGCCTTTGCCTGTGCGGCTCAGGCAAACCCGCTGCTCCCCGTTCAGAATCTTACGTTTAGCAGCTACACGGGTTACGCGCCCAAGACACTGTTTTCGGCCGTCAAACCGACGTCATGGTACCGGGGGACGCCTGGGCCTCAGGGAGATCTCGTCTCTATAGACGCTCCCGGAACGGCCACGGTGAACAGTCAGGCGCACGGCAACTCCTATCCAGTCTACGGCCCATTCGCGGATCCTCCGCCCGGCGGGAATTTCGTACAGGCAGATGGGAACCCCGATTTCGAGAGTTCGTTCAACCAAGACATCTCGGGACTCACCGTCGGGCAAACCTACGATCTCTCGTTCTGGCAGGCCGCCGGACAGCAGCAAGGGTTTACGGGTGACACAACCGAGCAATGGATCGTCGCGCTGGGTTCACTTGGCTCGGTGCTCAATGTCAACTTCTATTCCGGTACCGCCAACTGCGGCAGCAACATCAGTTGCGGCAAGTACTATGACACGGATTCGTCGGCAGAGATTCACACATCGACGCTGATGAACACGCCGTCACAGGGCGTATCTCCGTGGAACCAGGTGACCTTATCGTTCACAGCGACCGCGGCCACACAGACGCTGAGTTTTCTGGCGTGGGGGGATAACGGCAATACGGAAAATCTCCCTCCGACCGTATTTCTCGCCGGGGTGAATTCACCTGCGTTGCCGGAGCCAGGGTCGCTCGCACTCTTCGGCGCCGCGTTCATCGGACTTGGAGTGACCTGGCTGCGTCGAGGCAAGCGGGACCCGCAGGCCTGATTGCCCTCAACGGCTATCGTGCCCCCGACAGTCCTGGGTGCGATAGCCGGCGTGGGTGACGCGCCGGTCGCTCCGGACAGCCCTCGTGCCTGGATTCCTCGATCAGCAGCATCTCGTGTCGTTCGCCGTGAACGTGGCGAGGATGAGCGCCTGGCTGCTGCTTCTCACGTTGATCTTCGCGCCGCTCGAGCGACTGTTCGCGGTCCATCCACGCAACTTCTTCCGCAAGTCGCTCCTTCAGGATCTCGGCTACTACTTCGTCAGCGGCATCGTGCCGGGGCTGCTGCTCACCGTGCCCCTCGCCACCGCGGCGTGGGCAGCCCACGAGTTGATGCCATGGAGGGTGCAGATGGCGGTCGCGGCATGGCCGCTTTGGTTGCGGGTCGCGGTCGGCATGCTTGTCGCCGAGATCGGCTTCTACTGGGGCCATCGGTGGTGTCACGAGATCCCGTTCCTGTGGCGCTTCCACTCGATCCACCACAGTGCCGAGCACGTGTATTTCCTGACGAGCGCGCGTGCCCACCCGATCGACAACGTCTTCAACAAGCTGTGCGGATTGATTCCCGCCTACATGCTCGGGGTCGCCGACCCGATCAGCCGGACGGGCAGCATCGTCCCCACGCTGATCATGCTGTTCGTTACCCTGTGGGGTTTCTTCATCCACTCGAACCTGCGCTGGCGTCTCGGCCCGCTGGAGTGGGTCATCGCCACGCCGGCGTTCCATCTATGGCACCACACGCTGGGCGGCCTGCGCGACCGGAACTACGCGCCGACGCTGCCGTGGGTCGACCGGATCTTTGGGACCTACCACGTGCCGCACAACCAGTGGCCGTCGGCGTACGGCATCGATACGAAGCTGCCGGATTCACTCGTCGGACAGTTGATCCACCCATTCCGTAGCGGGCCTGCTGCAGCGACCCCCAGCGGACCGATTGCGGCAGACCGATAGGTCGCCGGCGTTTCACTCGAGCGGAACGACCTTCATCACCTCTTCGATCGTCGTCACGCCGGCGGCCACCTTCACGGCGCCGGAGACGCGCAGCGGCTTCATCCCGTCCTTGATCGCCTGTTCGCGGATCGCGCGGTCGTCGGCCTCGCGGGTGACCATCCGGCGCAGGGCCGGGGTCATGACCATGATCTCGTAGAGCCCGACGCGCCCGAAGTAGCCGGTCATCCTGCACTCGAGGCAGCCGCTCGCCCCCATCGCCGTGGCGGGCTTGGCGGCGTGGAGCGGTGCGGTCAGCGCGTCCCAGGCCGCGTCGTCGGGGGCGTCGACCGGCCGCCGGCAATGCGGACAGAGCGTTCGCACCAGACGCTGCGCCATCACGCCGAGGAGCGTCGAGTTGATCAGATACGCGGGGATGCCGAGATCGAGCAGGCGCGTCACCGCCGAAGGCGCGTCGTTGGTGTGCAGCGTCGACAGGACGAGATGCCCGGTGAGCGCCGCCTGGACGGCCATCTCGCCGGTGTCGCGGTCGCGGATCTCGCCGACCATGATGATGTCGGGGTCCTGCCGCAAGAGCGTGCGCACGCCCGACGCGAAGTCGACGCCGATCGACGACTGCACCTGCATCTGGTTGAACGCTGGCTCGATCATCTCGATCGGATCCTCGATCGTGCAGACGTTCACTTCCGGCGTGGCGAGTCCCTTCAGCGTCGAGTAGAGCGTCGTCGTCTTGCCCGATCCCGTCGGGCCGGTGACGAGCACGATGCCGTTGGGCGCTCCGGTCATCGTCTCCCAGCGCGTCCGATCGTCGGGAGTGAAGCCGAGATCGGTGAAGTCGCGCACCAGCACCTCGGGGCTGAAGATGCGCATCACGATCTTCTCGCCGAACGCCGTCGGCATCGTCGAGATGCGCAGCTCGACCTCGCTGCCGTCCGGCGTCACCGTCTTGATACGGCCGTCCTGCGGACGGCGCCTCTCGACGATCTCCATGCGCGCGAGGAGCTTGATCCGCGACGTCACCGCAGTCAGGACGAGCGTCGGAATCGCGTACACCTGGTGCAGCACGCCGTCGATGCGAAAGCGCACCAATCCGACGTCGCGGCGCGGCTCGACGTGGATGTCGGACGCGCGCTGCTCGAATGCGTACTGCCACAGCCAGTCGACGATGTGCACGACGTGGCGGTCGTTGGCATCGAGCTGGCCGTGCCGGCCGAGCTCAACCAGCTGCTCGAAGTTGCGTGCGAGGTTGAATTCGCCCTGCGAGCTCTCCTGCGCCTTCTTCATCGAGCGCGCGAGGTTGTAGAACTCCCCCGCGTAGCGGCGCACATCGACCGGATTGGCGAACACGAGGCGCACCTCGAGCTTCAGCACACGCTCGAGCTCATCGGCCCAGCCACGCACGAACGGCTCGCCCGTCGCCACCGTCAGCGTCGATCGGTCGACGGCGACCGGCAGGATGCGATAGCGCTCGGCGTAGGCGTTGGTCATCGTCGCGGTCACCGCGCCGAGGTCGATCTTCAGCGGATCGATGTGCAGGTAGGGCACGCCGAGGCGGCCGGCGAGCCACTCGACGAGCGCGTCGAGGGTCAGCAGCTTGCCGGGCGGCTTCGCGGAGTGCAGCCTCTCGTCGGCGATCTGCTCGAGCGGATGCTCGAAGCGCCGCGTGCGCGCGCGCGCGACGCGCTCGGCGGTGACCGTGCTGACGAGGCCTTCGGCGACCATCAGCTTAAGGATGTCGCGCAGCTCGAGACGCCGATCGGCGCGAGGGGCAGAATTCGCCATCACGGCACTCTACACTGGCGCAGCCGCAACCCCTGGCGGGAGTTCCCCATGCAGCAGCCTCGGCTCGAAGCGCGAAAGGTCGACATCACGACGCTCGCCGTCGATGCGATCGTGAATGCCGCCAACCCGACGCTCCTCGGCGGCGGCGGCGTCGACGGGGCGATCCACCTCGCCGCGGGACCGGAGCTCCTCGCCGAGTGCCGCACGCTCGGTGGTTGCCCGACCGGCGAAGCGCGCCTCACGCGCGGCTACCGGCTGCCGGCGCGCTACGTGATCCACACGGTGGGGCCGGTGTGGCGGGGCGGCGAGGCCGGGGAAGGCGCGCTCCTCGCCGCGTGCTACCGCAACTCGCTCGCGCTCGCGCAGGCGGTAGGAGCGGCATCGGTCGCCTTCCCGGCGATCAGCTGCGGCGTCTACGGATACCCGCTCGGCGCCGCGACGGCCATTGCCGTGCACGAGGTGCACGCCTTCACGCTGCGCGCGCATGGCCCGCTGCACGTCATCTTCGCGTGCTTCGGCGCAGGGACCCTCGCCGCCTACCGGCGCGAACTCGGTCTGAAAAGGCAAGACCCGACCCCTACCGGTGCCTGACCCCTACCGGTGCTCGGCGGCGCGCAGCGCCGCGGCGGTGACCGGCTCGTCGTCGCCCGGCGGCACCTGGAAGACCTCGCGCAGGTAGGCGACGTAGCGCGGGTCGTAATCCATCGCCTTGGTCGGCTCGTCGCTGATCTTCGCCACCGGCTGGCCGTTGCAGCGCGTCATCTTGATGACGATCGACAGCGGCTCGTAGCCGAGATCATTGGTGAGGTTGGTGCCGATGCCGAACGCCACCTGGCAGCGGCCGCGGAAGTACTCGAACAGCCGCAGCGCGAGCGGAATGTTGAGCGAATCGGAGAACACCATCGCCTTGCTGCGCGGGTCGACACGCATCTTCTGGTAGTGCGCGATCAGCTTCTCGCCCCATTCGAACGGATCGCCCGAATCGTGGCGCACGCCGTCGAAGAGCTTGCAGAAGAAGAGGTCGAAATCGCGCAGGAACGCGTCCATCCCGCAGACGTCGGAGAGCGCGATGCCGAGGTCGCCGCGGTACTCGCGCGCCCACGTGTTGAAGGCGAACACCTGCGAATCGCGCAGCCGCGGCCCGACCGCCTGGCACGCCTGCAGATACTCGTGCGCCATCGTGCCGAGCGGGGTCAGGTTGTGCTCGCAGGCGAGCTTCACGTTGCTCGTGCCGACGAGCCGCGCGCCGATGCCGTCGCGCAGCGCCACGACGACCTCCTCCTGCCACGCGCGCGAGAAGCGCCGGCGCGTGCCGTAATCGGCGATGCGGAACGCCGGGTCCTCGACCCCGTTGAGCTGGGCGATCTTGGCGGCAAGCCGGCGGCGGCCCTCGCCGAAGTCCGGCTTCGGGTGCACGTGCCGGTTGTAGACCTCGGAGACGATCGCGAGCACCGGGACCTCGAACATGATCGTGTGCAGCCACGGCCCCTTGATCCAGATATCGATCTCGGTGCTGTCCGCGATCGGGTTCACCTGGATGAAGCGCTCGTCGAGCTGGAACAGGTTGAGGAGGTCGACGTAGTCGCTCTTGAAGAAGCGCCAGCTGCGCATGTAGTCGAGCTCGCGCGCCGTGAAACGCAGCGAGCAGAGGTCGCGGATCTCGCGCCGGATCTCGTCGACGAACGGGCGCAGATCGACGTCCGGGTTGCGGCATTTGAAGCGGTACTCGGCCTGCGCGGCCGGAAAGTGATGCAGCACGACCTGCATCATCGTGAACTTGTAGAGGTCGGTGTCGAGGAGCGAGGAGATGATCATGGCGGCCGCGAGCAAACCCGTCGCACGCATCCTACCCCGGCCGGCACGGGCTGCTCGGCGGCGCTATCATGGCGGCCCTGCGAGGCCGACTGCCCCGAGAGGCCGACCGCCATGCTGATCAACTGCGTAGCCTACGAGCACGGCCGCAAGCTTGCCGACATCGCCATCGAGGAAATCAGCGATTACCTCGAACGTCCGGGATGCTTCGTCTGGGTGGCGATGGCCGAGCCGCAGCCGGACGAGCTCGACGTCGTCGCTCGCGAGTTCGATCTGCACGAGCTCGCGGTCGAGGATGCGCGCAAGGGTCATCAGCGCCCGAAGATCGAGGAGTACGGCGATTCGCTGTTCGCCGTGCTCCATCCGGTCGAATGGGTGAAGGGCGCCGACGGTATCGAAGAACTCGTTGTCGGAGAAGTCGACATCTTCGTCGGACCGAACTACCTGCTCACCGTCCGGCACCGCACCGGGATCGGGTTCTCGGCGGTGCGTGCGCGCGCCGAGCGCGAGCCCGAACTGCTTCGCCACGGCTCGGGGTTCGTGTTCTACGCGATCATCGACAACGTCGTCGACCGCTACTTCCCCGTGCTCGACGCGCTCGAAACACGGCTCGAGACCGCCGAGGAGCAGATGTTCGCGAGCGGCTCGTCACGCGGCAGGATCGAGGAGCTCTACGGGATCAAGCGCACGCTGATGACGCTGAAACACGCGGTGACGCCGCTGATGGAGGCGGTCGGCAAGCTCTACGGCGGGCGTGTCCCGCACCTGTGCCAGGACACGCAGGAATACTTCCGCGACGTCTACGATCACCTCGCGCGGATCAACGGTGCGATCGAGAGCATCCGCGAGATGCTGACGACCGCGATCCAGGTCAACCTGGCGCTGATCGGCATCTCCGACAACGAGGTCACCAAGCGCCTCGCCGCCTGGGGCGCGCTGATCACCGTGCCCACGCTGATCGCCGGCATCTACGGCATGAACTTCAAGTACATGCCCGAGCTCGAGTGGGCGCACGGCTATCCGCTCGCCATCGCGGTGATGGTCGCGGTCGATGCGGTGCTGTTCTCGCGCCTGCGCCGCGCGCGCTGGATCTGACGCCCTCGTCGCGGTGCGCGGTGCTCGCGGTGCGCCCGGTCCTAGGGAAGCTCTGCGAAACGGGAACGGACCCTGTTTCAGCGATCGCCGCGCTGGGAAGCGGTGGGGATCGCTGAAACAGGGTCCGTTCCCGTTTCGCAGAGCTTCCCTAGCGGATCGCGTTGCCATCGCCGGAGGCTTCGGCGATCGGGATCACCCTCCGGTCCGCGTAGCGCGAATCCGGCTGCCACGACGGCTGCAGCGTGATGTGATCGATGTGAAAGCGGCTCCCCAGCATCCTGCGCGCCTCGTCGAGAATGCGCGGCCAGTTCGCGCCGTCATCGATGGCGACGTGCGCCGACAGTGCGGCCTCCTCGGCAGCCATATGCCAGACGTGGAGGTCGTGCACGCCCTCGATGCCCCGCACATCGAGCAGCGCGTGGCCGATCGCGTCGTAGTCGAGGTGCGCGGGGACGCCTTCCATCAGGACTCCCACCGTCTGCGCGAGGAGCCGCCAGGTCGAGCGCAGGATCAGGAGTGCCGTCACGAGCGAAAGCAGCGGGTCGATCGGCGTCCACCCGGTTGCAACGACGACCAGGCCGGCGATCAGCGCGGCGAGCGAGCCGAGCGCGTCGGAGGCCACGTGAAGCAGCACGCTGCGGGTGACCTGCGTGCGCGATCCGCGCGATATGATCCACGCGGTGACCGCGTTGATGCCGAGTCCCACGGCGGCGATCGCCATCACCGTCGCACCGGCGACCGGCTCGGGAACGAGCATCCGCTTCGCCGCCTCCCAGACGATGAACGCGACGAGCACCAGCAATGCGAGCGCGTTGATGAAGGCGGCGAGCACTTCCGCGCGCGCGTAGCCATACGACGCACGCGCCGAAGGCGGCCGTGCGGCGACCCACTGGGCGAAGAGCGCGAGAGCGAGTGCCGCCGCGTCGGTGACCATGTGCCCGGCGTCGGACACGAGTGCCAGCGACCCGGCGAGCCATCCGCCGACAGCCTCGACGAGCGCGAAGGTCGCCGTGAGGGCGAGCGCGGCAGCGAGCCCCCCCGCCCCGGCGCTGCCGAGGGCATGCACGTGCGCCGTCCGGCCCTGCGTCTCGGGATGGTCGTGAAGGTGAAAGGTCGACGTCGGGTTTCGCGAAGCGCGCATCATGGCGAACCATTGTCGCGCCCGCCGGGCGCCCGGTCGAGCGGCCTCCGCGGCAGCCGGCCGCGATCGGACCGGCTAGAATCGCGCATGGGAATCGGCCGCACTTCGATGATTGCGCGCGATGTCGCACCGCCACCGCGCGATCGCACGCTCGGTCCGGCCGGGGTCCCGCAGGTCGCCTTTGTCGATTCGACGCGCTGCATCGGCTGCACGCTGTGCGTCGCCGCCTGTCCGGTCGACGCGATCATCGGCGCGCCGAAACGCCTGCACGGCGTGCTCGCCGAGCTCTGCAGCGGCTGCGAGCTCTGCGTGCCGCCCTGCCCGGTCGACTGCATCGTCATGCGCGCGGCCGAGCGCGACTGGACTGCGGAGGACGTGCGCGCAGCGCGCGCACGCTACGACGCACGGCTCGCGCGGAGGGTCCGTGCCGCATCGCACGCCGCAGCGCCCGGAGAGACTGCGCGCAGGCGCGCCCAGGCCATCGCCACAGCGCTCGATCGTGCGCGTGCGCGCCGCGCAGCCACCCGATGAACCCGGCGAAGCGCCGCGCGATCTTCGAGAGGCTGCGCGCGGCCGATCCCGAGCCGCGCCCGGAACTCGAGTTCGATACGCCGTTCGAGCTTCTCGTCGCCGTCGTGCTCTCGGCGCAGGCGACCGACAAGGGCGTCAACAAGGCGACGGCGAAGCTGTTTCGGGTGGCGAACACACCCCAGGCGTTCGTCGGGCTCGGCGTCGACGGTCTCATTCCATACGTGAGCTCGATCGGGCTCTACAACACGAAGGCGAAGAACCTCGTCGCATTGTCGCAGGCGCTGATCGACGGGCACGGGGGCCAGGTTCCGCGTGAGCGCGATGCGCTCGAACGCCTGCCCGGCGTCGGGCGCAAGACGGCCAACGTCGTGCTGAACGTCGCCTTCGGCGAGCCGACGATCGCCGTCGATACGCACGTCTTCCGCGTCGCGAACCGGACGCGGCTCGCCCCCGGCAAGGACCCGCTCGCCGTCGAGCGTGCGCTCGTCAAGTTCACGCCGGAGGAATTCCGCCTGCACGCGCACCACTGGCTGATCCTGCACGGGCGCTATACCTGCGTTGCGCGCAAGCCGAAATGCGGGCAATGCATCATCTTCGACCTCTGCGAGTGGCCGGACAAGGGCTGATTCGATGTTCACGCCGACGCGGGACGAATCGCGCCGCTTCCTGATCGAAACCTGGCGCAAGTACCGCGCGGGCGAGCCGCTCGCCGGACTCGAGCAGGCGGCCCTCCCGGTGATCGCGATGCATCCCGAATACCATCCGCTGCTCGAGGCCGGTGAGGATGCCGTTGCGCGCGACTTCCCGCCCGAGGCTGGCGCAACCAACCCGTTCCTGCACCTGTCCCTGCATCTCGCCGTCACCGAGCAGCTCGCGATCGACCAGCCACCGGGCGTTCGTGCGCACTACTTGAGGCTCGCCGCCTCGCGCGCCGAGGCGCACGATGCCGCGCATGCACTGATCGAATGTCTCGGCGAGACGCTGTGGCAAGCGCAGCGCAACGGCACCGCGGTCGATGCCGCGGACTACCTCGGCTGCCTCGAACGACAGCGCTGAATCAGCGCTTGGTGAAGACGACGCGCGGCTGCGACGCGAAGTACGCCGCGACGTTCTCGATGTCCTGCTCGGAAAGGGTCGCCGCAAAGCCGTTCATGATCGGATTCTTGCGCGCGCCCGACTTGTAGTCGCGCAGCGCCTGCGCGAGATAGTCGACGTGCTGTCCGCCGAGGCGGGGATAGTCAGGCGAAGTGCTGTTGCCGTTCAGTCCGTGGCACGCCTGGCAGACCTCCTTCACCTTGGCGGCTCCTGCGGCGAGGTCGGCGGCGGCGGCGGGCAGGCTCACGGCGAGCGGCAGCGCCGCAGCCAACAGTGCAGTTCCGATCCTCTTCATCATTTGCTCGCCGTCGCCTTCGGGCTCTCTCCGTAGTAGGCGGCGAGATCGGCGATGTCCTGGTCGGAAAGCGATGCCGCGATCGCGCGCATCGACGGGTGACTGCGCTCGCCGTCACGGTACTCGTGCAGCGCCTTCGCGAGGTATTCAGGGTGCTGTCCACCGATGCGGGGAACGCTGTAGACGACCGGATACGCGGTGCGGTAGCCGTCGAGGCCGTGGCAGCCCTCGCACAGCCGCGTCTTGTCCTGCCCGCGTGCGGGATCGCCGGCGGGGGCGCTGGTCTGCGCCGCACAGGTTGCGGCGGCCGTCAGCAGGGCGACGGCAAAAACGGCATGGCGGATCATCGATCGCTGTTCGGGCTGGCGGGTATTCGGATGGGCGGGGGCGCTTACGCGACGCCGCGCAATTCTAGTTTGTCGCGGGCGTTGCGGTCAAACCCGGCGATGAAAAGACCGGTCACCGCTCGAGGTAGCGAAGCTTCTCCGCAACGTCCTTCCACTGCCCGGCATCGGCCGGCGCGGACTTGCGCTCGATAATCGGTTTCCAGACTCGGGCGAGCTCGGCGTTGAGCGCCTTGAACGCCTGCTGCGCCTCCGGGACATCGTCCTCGGCGTAGATCGCCTCGACCGGGCACTCGGCGACGCACAGCGTGCAGTCGATGCACTCGTCCGGGTCGATCACCAGGAAATTCGGGCCCTCGCGAAAGCAGTCGACCGGGCAGACGTCGACGCAGTCGGTGTACTTGCAGCGGATGCAGCTCTCGGTGACGACGTAGGTCATGGGATTGCGGTGGCGGGAGCGTGCGACGCGTTGGCGCAAAGCGGAAATGTTATCAGAACGGCGACGCGCACCGGTGCGGCGCGTCGGGCGTGCGGATCGGGCATCGGACGCTTGGGGTATCATCGGCGTTCCCGACGCGGCTCGGGCCCCGGCTCGAGCGCGGGGCGTTCCGCGTGAAGCGGGAGGGAGGCCAGGAAGGACATGAGCGAATCCATCAAGCACGTCACCGACACTTCGTTCGAGCGCGACGTGCTGCAGGCGGGCAACCCGGTGCTGGTCGACTTCTGGGCCGAGTGGTGCGGGCCGTGCAAGATGTTCGCCCCGGTCCTCGACGAGGTCGCCAAGGCCTACGAGGGCCGGCTCACCGTGGCGAAGCTCGACATCGACGCCAATCCCGCGACGCCCACCAAGTTCGGCATCCGCGGCATTCCGACGGTCATCCTGTACAAGGACGGCCAGGCCCACGCCCAGAAGGTCGGCGCGTTGACGAAATCGCAACTGACCGCCTTCCTCGACAGCAATCTCTGACGCACTTCCTTGACAGCCCCGGCAGGGGCCGCTAGGCTTCGCAGGTGATCGGCGGGCGGAACACGCGCCCGCCCGCGTGAGGCGCAGGAACGCGCCGACGCACATCCAGTCCGCGCACGAGCGCGGCGCCCCGGAGTTCCCCGCACCTTCCCCCGGTCCCCGCGACCGCCTTCGCCGCTTGCGCGCGCCATGCACCTATCCGAACTGAAAGCCAAGCACGTATCCGAACTGCTGGACATCGCGAACGCGATGGAGATCGAGGGCGCGAACCGCATGCGCAAGCACGACCTCATCTTCGCGATGCTGAAGACGCAGGCGAAGAAGGGCGAGAGCATCTTCGGCGAGGGGGTCCTCGAGGTGCTCCCCGACGGATTCGGGTTCCTGCGCTCGCCCGATACGAGCTATCTCGCCGGCACCGACGACATCTACATCTCGCCGTCGCAGATCCGCCGCTTCAACCTCCACACCGGCGACACGATCGAGGGCGAGATCCGCACGCCGAAGGACGGCGAGCGCTACTTCGCGCTGGTCAAGGTCGACAAGGTCAACGGCGAGCCGCCCGAGAACGCCAAGAACAAGATCCTCTTCGAGAACCTGACGCCGCTGTTCCCCGACGAGCCGCTCGTGCTCGAGCGCGACATCAAGGCCGAGGAGAACATCACCGGGCGCATCATCGACATCATCGCGCCGATCGGCAAGGGGCAGCGCGGGCTCCTGGTGTCGTCGCCGAAGTCGGGCAAGACGGTGATGCTCCAGCACGTCGCGCACGCGATCACCTCGAACCATCCCGACGTGATCCTGATCGTGCTGCTGATCGACGAGCGCCCCGAGGAGGTGACCGAAATGCAGCGCACGGTGCGCGGCGAGGTCGTCGCCTCGACGTTCGACGAGCCCGCGACGCGCCACGTTCAGGTCGCCGAGATGGTGATCGAGAAGGCGAAGCGCCTCGTCGAGCACAAGAAGGACGTGGTGATCCTGCTCGACTCGATCACACGCCTCGCCCGCGCCTACAACACCGTGGTACCCGCCTCAGGCAAGGTGCTGACCGGCGGGGTCGACGCCAACGCGCTGCAGCGCCCGAAGCGCTTCTTCGGCGCCGCGCGCAACATCGAGGAAGGCGGCTCGCTCACCATCATCGCGACGGCGCTGATCGACACCGGCTCCCGGATGGACGACGTCATCTACGAGGAATTCAAGGGCACCGGCAACATGGAGATCCATCTCGATCGCCGGATGGCCGAGAAGCGCATCTACCCGGCGATCAACGTCAATCGCTCCGGAACGCGGCGCGAGGAACTCCTGCTGAAGCCCGAGATCCTGCAGAAGGTGTGGATCCTGCGCAAACTCCTCTACCCGATGGACGAACTCGAGGCGATGGAGTTCCTGCTCGACAAGGTCAAGGCGACCAAGAGCAACGCCGACTTCTTCGACTCGATGCGCCGGGGTTGAGCGCGCGGCGCGGGATGCGTGGCTGAGGGCCCGGTTGCGCGCAACGCCGCCTGCCCCTGCGGCAGCGGCCGGCGGTACAAGCATTGTCACGGGCGTGATGGTCCGCCGCCGCCGGGCGCGGATGCCGAGGCGCTGTTTCACGAGGGCAACGCGCTGCGCGCCGCGGGCCGGCACGACGATGCCATCGAGCGCTATGAGCGTGCGCTGCAGGACGCCCCGGCGCACGCGGGCCTGCTCAACAACCTGGGGCTCACGCTGCTCGATCGCAATGACCCCGTCGCCGCGGAGGCACGGTTCCGCCGCGCGCTCGCGAGCTCACCCGAAAGCTTCGAAGCCCTCGCCAACCTCGCGCTCGCACTCTTCGCGCAACACCGCTTTGCGGCTGCGCGGGTGCTGTTCGAGCGCGCGCTTGCGCGCCGTCCCGTCGCCAATGCGAGCGTCTGGGGCAATCTTGCCATATGCCAGGCGCGTGCCGGCGCCCGCGACGCCGCGGCTCTGAGCTTCGGCCAGGCGATCGCTGTCGAGCCCGGCTCGCCCGAGCTCCATTGCAACCTTGGCGCGCTGGAGATCGAACGCAAGCACTTCGATCGTGCCGCGCGAGCATTCGAGCGCGCACTCGCGCTTGACCCGGGCCAGCCATGGCCGCGGAGCGCTCTCCTCTTCTGCCGGCAGCACGTTGCCGACTGGGCGCGATTCGACGTGCTGCGCGAGGCCGAGATCGTCGCGGCGCGGGCGGAGAGCCACTCGCGCACTCGGCAGGGGATCGGTCCGTTCGGCTTCCTGTCGATCTGCGACGACGCATCGCTGCAGCGCCGTGTGGCCGAGGCGTGGGTGCACGCGCGCGAAGTCCGCGCGACTCCCCGCCGCCCGCTGCGCCGCGGCCGATCGGGACCGCTCAGGCTTGGCTTCGTCGCGCTCGAAGTCGCTGCCGAGCACCCGGTGCCACGCCTCATCGTCGAACTGCTCGAGCGGCTCGACCGCACACGCTTCAGCGTCACGTTCTATACGCTCGGCGCGGCGCCCGGCGCGACGCCGCCCGATCGGCTCGCCGCTGCGGTCGATCGATGGGTGGTGGTGCCCGAAGCGGACGCGGATGCCGGCGCGTTCGCGGCCCGCATCGACGCCGACGCGATCGACGTATTGTTCGATCTCGACGGGTTCACCGGCCGTTCGGCAATCGAGATCTTCGCGCGGCGCCCCGCGCCGCTGCAGATCAACTTCCTCGGCTACACCGGCACACTCGGGTCCGACGCCTACGACCGGATCGTCACCGATCGCCGCTGCATCCCGCCGGCCGCCGCGGCGAGCTACGTCGAGCGACCGCTCTATGTCGAACCATGCTACCTGCCGAGCGACACCGGGCGCCCGACCGAAGGACCGGCCACACGCGCACAGTGTGGACTTCCGGACGACGCGATCGTCGCGCTCGCACTCTCGAACACCTACAAGATCCTTCCGGACGTCTATGCGCGGTGGATGCGTCTGCTCGCGCGCCACCCGAGGGTCGTGCTGTGGCTGCGTGACGCCGGCGCCGAAGTCAACGATCGGCTGCGAGCCGAGGCGCAGCGGCACGGGATCGGGCCGTCGCGGCTCGCATTTGCTCCCGGCGCCCCCGTTTCCCGGTACCTCGCGCGTTTCGCTCTGGCCGATCTCTTTCTCGACACCGTGCCCTTCGGCGCCCACACGACGGTCAACGACGCGCTCTGGACGGGGCTGCCGGTGCTGACCGTGAACGGCACGAGCTTCGCGGGACGCGCATCAGCCTCGCAAGTGAGCGCGGCCGGCCTGGCGAGCCTTGTCGCCGAGAGCCTCGACGATTACGAGGCGATCGCCGACAGTCTCTTCGCGGCCCCCGCACGACTCGGCGAGCTTCGCGGGATGCTGCGATCGGCGCGGCGGCAGTCGCCGCTCTTCGACACCAGGCGCTACGCCGAAGCGTTCTCCGACGCCGTGCTCGAGGCGTGGCGCGAGGCGGGCGGCTGACGTCGAACGTTCGGTACGGTCCGCCGGGATGCTCGTCCGCCGCAACGGCCCGCCCGGTCGCCGCCGGCGTTGGCCGCGTGCGGAGTCACGATTGCAGCGCATTGATTTACAATGGGTTTTATGCGACGGACCGGCGTTCAGGAGCAGCGCCCGACCTTGTCTCCCACCCGCCGATCGGCGATAATGCGCAAATCCGACCGGCTCCGACCGGGACTCTCCGGCGGGGCGCGTTCCCGAAAATCTTTCCGATGGCATCCCGCGTCGCGCGGCCTGCCCGCACATGAGGCATGCAATGAAATCCGACATCCATCCGAAGTACGGCGAAATCCAGGTGACCTGCAGTTGCGGCAACACGTTCACCACGCGTTCGACGATCAACAAGCCGCTGCACGTCGAGGTCTGCTCAGCCTGCCACCCGTTCTACACCGGCAAGCAGAAGATCGTCGACACAGCCGGACGCGTCGAGAAGTTCCGCCAGCGCTACGGCACCAAGACGGCGACACCCGCCGCCTGACGCACCGGGGCGACCCATCGCCGCAAAAGGCAGCTTCGGCTGCCTTTTTCGTTGCCGGCGGCCACCGATGAAGCCATGCTCGCACCCATGCTGAGCCCGCGACCGATTCCCGATCCCGTGGCCGATCCGGCACGCCTCAGCCCGTCCGAGCCCTGGCGGCGCTGGAAGCAGACCGGGCTCGTCCTGCTCGCAGCGGTCTGGATCGCACTCGGCCTCGTCGGGCACGACCCGTGGAAGTTCGACGACGCCGTCAACTTCGATCTCGCCTGGCAGATGAACGTGCACGACGATTACGTGGTGCCGCGCCTCGCCGGCGAGGTGTACCTCGCACGCCCGCCGCTCGTTCCGGCCGTCGCGGCGCTCAGCCAGCGCCTGCTGTCGCCGCCCCTCGATGCGTACGACGCCGCCCGCGTGGCGGCCGGGCTCGCCCTCGCGCTCGCGCTGCTGTTCACCTCGCTCGCGGCGGTCGAACTCGCCGGCCCCGGCCTGCGCTGGCTGCCGATGCTGATCCTGATCGGCACCATCGGACTGTGGGACCGCGGCCACGTCCTCTCCGGCGAACTCGGCGCAATGACGGGTATCGCGGTCGCGCTCTACGGCCACGCGCTCGCGCTGCGCCGGCCGGTCGCCGGCGGCGTGTGGCTCGGGGTCGGGCTCGCCGTCGCATTCCTCGCGCAGGGTCCGCTGACTCCGGCGTGGATTCTCGTCGCGACGCTCCTGCTCCCGGCGTGCGGGCGCGCATGGCGCCGGCAGGCGTGGGCGATTGCGCTCGCGCTCGCCCTCATCGTCGGCGCCGCGCTGGTCCTGCCGTGGATCGTCGCCCTCGACCGCCGCGGCCACGGGCTCCTCGCCGCGTGGGCCGCGGGACAGCACCTCAGCAACTTCATCGCGCTCGATGGAAGCGCCCATGGTGCGGACCCCCTCTACTATCTGCGCAACATCCTGTGGTTCGGCTGGCCCGCCGTTCCGCTCATCGTGTGGACGCTGTGGACGCGTGGGCGCGGATTCAACGGCGGCCTCGCCACGCCGGCCGTGCAGCTTCCCGGGCTCGTCGCCATCGTCGTGTTCGCGAACCTGCTCGTGATCCCGGATCCGAAGCTGATCGACGGCCTGCCGCTCCTCGTACCGCTGGCACTGCTCGGCATGCTCGAAGTCGATACGCTGAAGCGCGGCCACTCGGCGGCACTCGACTGGTTCGGCATCCTGACCTTCGGATTGCTCGGCATCCTCGTCTGGGCGGCATGGATCGATGCGCGGCTGTTCGGAATGCCGCGCGCCGTCGCGACGCTGTTCCGCGACGCCGAGTCCGGCTATCGGCCAAGCTTCCACCTGAGCGCAGTGCTGACGGCAGTGCTGCTGACGCTCGCCTGGGTGGCGCTCGTGCGGCCCGCGCGACGCAGCAACCGGCGCGCACTCCTCAACTGGGCCGTGGGCATGACGCTGATGTGGTGCCTCTACTCGACGATCTGGCTCCCGTATCTCGACTCGCGCCGGACCTACCGCCATCTCGCCGAGAGCATCGCCGCGCACCTTCCCGCCGGAGGCTGCATCGCGAGCCGCAACCTCGGCGACGCGCAGCGCGCGCTGTTCCAGTACTTCGGCAAGTTCACCACGCTTCGCGAGGAAACACACCCCGACGCCGTGTGCCCGGCACTGCTCGTGCAATGGGGAGCCGAGCCTGGCGCGCCGCCGCCCGGCTGGCACGCCGAATGGGGCGGCAGCCGCTCGGGCGACGCCACCGAGACCTTCGTCCTCTACGTCCGGGACCGCACATGAAGTTCTTCGACGAAGCGCTGATCGAAGTGGAGGCCGGCGACGGCGGCAACGGCGCGGTGTCGTTTCGGCGCGAGAAGTACGTGCCGCGCGGCGGTCCCGACGGCGGCGACGGCGGGCGCGGCGGCAGCATCTGGGCCGTGGCGGATCGCAACGTCAACACGCTGATCGACTATCGCTACGCGCGCATCCACCGTGCGCAGAGCGGCGAGAGCGGGCACGGCGCGGATCGCTACGGCCGCGGCGCACCCGACATCACGCTGAGGATGCCCGTCGGCACGGTGATCACCGATGCCGATACCGGCGAGCCCATCGTCGACCTCGACCGGGACGGAGCGCGCGCCCTGATCGCGCAGGGTGGCCGCGGTGGGCTCGGCAACATCCATTTCAAGTCGAGCGTCAACCGCGCACCGCGCCAGTCGACTCCGGGCGAGCCTGGCGAGCGGCGCCGCCTGAAGCTCGAACTCAAGGTGCTCGCCGACGTGGGGCTCCTCGGCATGCCCAACGCCGGCAAGTCGACCTTGATCCGCGCGATCTCGGCGGCGCGGCCGAAGGTCGCCGACTATCCGTTCACGACACTCGCACCCCAACTCGGCGTCGTGCGCGTCGACGCGGGAAAGAGCTTCGTGGTCGCCGACATCCCCGGGTTGATCGAGGGAGCCTCGCAGGGTGCGGGGCTCGGGCACCGGTTCCTGCGCCACCTGCAGCGCACGCGACTGCTTCTCCACGTGATCGACCTCGCGCCTCTCGACCCGGACTCCAACCCGGTGGCCGACGCGCGCGCGATCGTGCGCGAGCTTGCCGAATTCGATCCGGCGCTGCACGCGAAGCCGCGCTGGCTCGTGCTGAACAAGCTCGATCTCGTCCCCGCGGACGAGCGCGACGGCCGCGTCGCCGCATTCCTGCGCGGCTATCGCTGGAAAGGCCCGTGGTTCGCGGTGAGCGCGATCGACGGCGGCGGGTGCACCGCACTCATCGGCGCCGTCCAGGCGTGGCTCGATGCGCATCCGGCGAAGCGCCGGAAGGCGCCCTGAGCCATGGCAACGCACGCGCGCGGGCAGGGAATGAACGTGAGCAAAGCATGAGCGGGCGAAGGCCATGAGCGAGAACATCGTCGGAGCCGCGCAGCGCCTGGTCGTCAAGGTCGGATCGAGCCTCGTCACCGACGACGGCCGCGGACTCGACCACGCGGCCGTCGCGCGCTGGGCAGGCGAGATCGCCGAGCTGACGCGCATGGGCAAGGCGGTGGTGCTCGTCTCGTCGGGCGCGATCGCCGAAGGCATCCGTCGCCTTGGCTGGAGCAGGCGTCCGCACGCGATCCACGAGCAGCAGGCCGCGGCAGCCGTCGGTCAGATGGGCCTCGTCGAGGCATGGGAGCGCGCGTTCGCCGCGCACGGCCTCAGGACCGCACAGATCCTGCTCACCCACGAGGACCTCGCCGACCGCAGGCGTTACCTCAACGCACGCTCGACCCTCGCCACGCTGCTCGAGCTCGGCGTGATCCCGGTGATCAACGAGAACGACACGGTGACGACCGATGAGATCCGCCTCGGCGACAACGACACGCTGGGTGCGCTGGTGACCAACCTGATCGACGCGGACGCGCTCGTGCTGCTCACCGACCAGGCGGGCCTCTACACGGCGGATCCGCGCAGCGACCCGCAGGCGACCCTCGTCCATTCGGCGCAATCCGGTGATCCGGCGCTGGAAGCGATGGCCGGCGGCGCCGGCAGCGCGATCGCGCGCGGCGGAATGCTGACCAAGGTGCTCGCCGCACGTCGCGCCGCACGGTCGGGCGCCTCGACCGTGATCGCGAGCGGGCGCGAGCCGGACGTGCTGACGCGCCTCGCCGCCGGCGAGGCGATCGGCACGCGCCTGCACGCCGAGCGCGGCACGCTCGCGGCGCGCAAGCAGTGGCTCGCCGATCACGTCAGGCTCGCCGGGTCGCTGTCGCTCGACGCCGGCGCCGTGCGCGCGCTGGTGCACGAAGGAAAGAGCCTCCTCGCCATCGGCGTGACGTCGATCCGCGGTGACTTCGAGCGCGGCGAGATCGTCGGCTGCCTCGGGCCCGACGGGCGCGAGTTCGCGCGCGGTCTCGTCAACTACGGTGCGCAGGATGCGGCGCGGATCGTCGGGCGCCCGTCTTCGGAGATCGAGGCGATCCTGGGCTACGTCGACGAGCCCGAACTCATCCATCGCAGCAATCTCGTCCTGCTGTAGCGGCACCCCACGCGGTCGACAGCGGTCGCCGCGTCGCCTAAACTTGGCCGCGGCTGGCTCCAACCCGGACGCACGTCACCACGCATGCAATCCCCGCCGTCCTTCGCAGATCGCGTGAGAAGGATCCTGCTCGAGCCGCGCAGCGAATGGCAGCGGATCGCTGCCGAGCGGTCGAGCGTGCAGTCGATCTACACCGGCTGGATCATGCTGCTCGCCGCGATCGGCCCGGTGGCGCTCCTCGTCTCGAAGCACTCGCTTCGTCTCGCGGTCGCCGAGTACGTCCTGTGGCTCATCATCACCTTCGTGCTCGCGCAGGTCGTCGACGCGCTCGCTCCGACGTTCGGCGGCAGCCGCGATTTCGTCGCGTCGCTGAAGCTCACCGCCTACAGCCTCACCGTCGCCTGGCTCGCCGGGATCTTCAATCTCTTCGGCGTGCTGGGCTTCGCACCCTGGCTCGCCGCGATGGCCTACGCCTTCCACACGTTCTTCCTCGGCGCTCCGGTGCTGAAGAAGGCGAGCCCCGACCGTGCACTCCCGTTCACGCTGGTGATCGTGCTGTGTGCGTTCGTGCTGGGCTACCTCGCAAGCGTCATCGTCGGAGGCATGCTCGGCGTGCCGCGCCCGGGTGCGGGCATGAGCGCCGACACGGCGTGGGTGCGGCCGGTCGCGCAGACGGACGACGATTCAGGCGGGCGGATCGACAGCCGCTGACGAATCGGCTGCGCCGCGCTCCGCGCTGTCCGATGCCTGAGCCGGCGCAGCGGTGCTGTCGCCGTATGAAGCGGGCATCGTGGACGCGGACTGCGCGCGGCCGTACAGCCGCTCGCGGCGGGTCTGCGGCCGCGTGCTGAGGTAGCGCTCGAGCTCGCGCAAACCGCGCCGGTAGACCTCGCGCTTGAACTCGATCACCGATTCGAGCGGCACCCAGTACTCGTGCCAGCGCCACGCGTCGAACTCCGGATGGCTGGTCGCCCTGAGGCTGACGTCGCTGTCGCGCCCCGTCAGCCGCAGCAGGTACCAGATCTGCTTCTGCCCGCGGTAGCTGCCGCGGAATTCGCGCCTGATCCAGTGCCGCGGAACGTCGTAGCGAAGCCACTCGCGCGTCCGGCCGAGAATCCTGACGTGCTGCGGCTCGAGGCCGACCTCCTCGCGCAGTTCCCGGTACATCGCCTGCTCGGGCGCCTCACCGGGGTTGATGCCTCCTTGCGGAAACTGCCACGAGTGCTCTCGTATCCTCTTGCCCCAGAAAACCAGGTTCCTGCCGTTGACGATGACGATGGCGACGTTCGGGCGATAGCCGTCACGGTCCAGCATCGCAATCACCCCGATGCAAAGTCGTTTCCATCCATTGTTGCACACGGCGGCGCCGATTGCATAGCGCGATCCGCCCGTTCAGCGATAGCGTTCGATCGTGAGCCCCGTCATGTCGATCGCCGGCTTCTTCGCTGAAATGAGGTCGGCGAGCACACGCCCGGTGCCAGCGGACATCGTCCAGCCGAGCGTGCCGTGACCCGTTGCGAGGTAGAGGTTCGGATAGCGCGTCGCCCCGAGCACCGGAGTGCCGTCGGGAGTCATCGGCCTCAGGCCGGTCCAGAACGTGGCCCGCGAGACGTCGCCTCCATCCGGAAAGAGGTCCGAAACGACGTGCTCGAGCGTCGCCCTGCGGCCCTCGCGCAGCCGCTGCGAGTATCCGGCGAGCTCGGCGGTTCCGCCGACGCGAATGCGGTCGTCGAGGCGCGTCACCGCGACCTTGAACGTCTCGTCCATCACCGTCGATTCCGGCGACGCGGTGGCGTCGACGATCGGCACGGTGATCGAGTAACCCTTGACCGGGTAGACCGGCAGGCGGATCCCGATCGGCCTGACGAGGAGCGGCGAATAGCTGCCGAGGGCGACCACGTAGGCATCCGAGTTCAGCGTGCCGGTGTCGGTGGCCACGCCGCTGACCCGGCCTGCCGCAGTGTCGATGCGCGAGATCGTCGTGCCGAAGCGGAAGCGCACGCCCATCGCCTGCGCGATCTTCGCGAGCGCCGTGGTGAACTGGTGGCAGTCTCCGGTCTCGTCGCCGGGAAGCCGCAATCCGCCGACGAACTTGCTGCGAACCCGCGCGAGCGCGGGCTCGGCGCGGATGCAGCCTTCGCGGTCGAGCCGCTCCCAGCGTACGCCGTAGCGATCGAGGATCGTCGTATCGTCGTGCGACGCGTCGAAATCCTTCTGCTTGCGGAAGAGCTGCAGCGTGCCCAGGCTTCGCTCGCTGTACCGGATGCCGGTCTCGGCGCGCAGCGCACGCAGGCAATCGCGGCTGTACTCGGCGAGACGCAGCATGCGGGTCTTGTTGACTTCGTAGCGCGCCGACGTGCAGTTGCGCAGCATCTGCAGCATCCAGCGCCACATCGCCGGATCCGGCAGCGGCCAGATCACGAGCGGCCGGTGGCGCATGACTGCCCAATGCAGCGCCTTCAACGGAACGCGCGGACCGGCCCACGGCGCGGCGTATCCGGGCGAAATCTCGCCGGCGTTGCCGAAGCTCGTCTCGAGGCCCGCCCCGGGCTGCCGGTCCGCCACGAGCACCTGGTGGCCTTCCTTCGCGAGGTGGTATGCGATCGAAACGCCGATGACACCGCTGCCGAGGATGGTGACGTTCATGGAGTGCGTCGTACGCGACGGGACGGCGGCGAGTATGCCAGCAGTCATCGCGGCCGGGTTAGCGCCTCGCCACAGCGCGCGAAGACCGTGCAGGCATAATGACCGGGCATCCCGTTGCCGCACTGCCAGGAACCCTCCGCTTGCCGACCCCTGAAAGCACCCGACTTCTCGCTTCGCTGGCGCCAGTGACCCTGGGTGGCCTTCTGCGCGGTGTCGAGCGCGAGGGACTTCGCGTGCATGCCGACGGCTCGCTCGCAACGACGCCGCACCCCGCTGCCCTCGGTGCGGCACTCACGCATCCGCACATCACGACCGACTTCAGCGAGTCGCAGCTCGAGCTCATCACCGGCGTTCACCCGCAAGCCTCGGCCTGTGTGGCGGAGCTCACCGAGTTGCACCGGTTCGTCTACGGCGAGATCGCCGGCGAAGCGATCTGGACGAGCAGCATGCCCTGCCGGCTGCCCGACGACACGCTGATTCCGATCGGTCGCTACGGAAGCTCCCATCTCGGCCGCCTGAAGACCGTCTATCGCACCGGGCTGTCGTATCGCTACGGCAAGCGGATGCAGACGATCTCGGGCATCCACTACAACTTCTCGCTCCCCGTCGCGGCGTGGTCGGGCCTGCGCGACGCCGGAGCCGCATTCGGCTCGGCCGCGGTGACCGGTCTTGCGCCCGACGACGCGTTTCGAAGCGCTGCATACTTCGCATTGATCCGCAATTTCCGGCGCGAGTCGTGGCTGCTCCTCTACCTCTTCGGCGCGTCGCCCGCGGTGTGCCGCTGCTTCGTCGAGGGGCGAAGCCACGACCTCGCCCCACTCGGCGGGCAGACCTTCCACCTGCCCTACGCGACTTCGCTGCGGATGGGGCCGCTCGGCTACCAGAGCCAGGCGCAGGCATCGATGAGGGTCAGCTTCAACAGCCTCGCCGATTACGCACGATCGCTTCTTCGCGGACTGACCGAGCGCTGGCCGGCCTACGAGCGGATCGGCATCCGCGACGGCGACGACTACCGCCAGCTCGCCACGACGCTGATCCAGATCGAGAACGAGTTCTACAGCGCGATCAGGGCGAAGCGCAGGATCCGGCGCGGCGAACGGCCGCTGCACGCGCTGATGGAGCGCGGCGTCGAGTACATCGAAGTGCGCAACCTCGACGTCGATCCGTACACGCCCGAAGGCATCGGCGCGTCGGCCATGCGTTTCCTCGACGCGTTCCTGGTGAAATGCCTGCTCGCGGCGAGCCCGGACGACCACCCGGGCGAGATCGCCGAGATCGCGGGCAACCAGTTCACCGTCGCCGAGCGCGGGCGGCAACCGGGCCTCACGCTGCGTCGCGGCGGCCGCGACGCCGGGCTCGCCGCCTGGGGTTCGGCGATCGTCGACGAATGCGAGCCTGTCGCCGATGCACTCGACGCGGCAGCCGGCGGGCACGCTCACCGCGACGCGCTCGCCGAGGCGCGCCGGCGCCTCGCCGACCCGGACGAGACCCCGTCGGCGCGGGTGCTTCGCGAAGTCCGCACCGAGCATCACGACTCCTTTCACGGCTTTGCGCTCGCGCGTTCGCTCGCCAACCGTGCCGCCGTGCTCGCGCTGCCGCCGAACGCGGCGGCGCGCAGCCGCTGCGAGTCGATGGCACGCGCTTCGCTCGAGGCACAGCGCGAGATCGAGGCCTCCGACCGGGTGCCGTTCGAGGAATACCGCGTCGCCTACCTCGCCCAGGACCTGCTCGCCGGGCGAAGCTTCGCCGCGCCCGGAGCGACCGCTGCGACGGCGAGACATGGAAGCTAGCGCGCGGGTCGTCGCGATCACCGGAGCGGCCGGCAATCTCGGCCGCGCCGTCGCGGCGGCATTCGAGACGCGCGGGGCGAGGCTCGCGCTCTTCGCGCGCAGCGAAGCTTCGCTGGCGAGCGCGTTCGGCGAGCCGACGGAGCGGCGCATGCACGTCGTCGCCGACCTCCTCGACCGCGACGCGGTCCTGCGCGCGGTCGCGTCGGTGATCGCGCGCGCGCGACGCATCGACGTGCTCGTCAACGTCGCCGGCGGATTCCGCATGGACGGCCCGGTCCACGCGACTTCCGCCACGACCTTCGATTCGCTCTTCGCGCTCAACGTGGTGACGCTCGCCAACATGGCGCATGCGGTGGTTCCGCACATGCTGGCGGCCGGCCGCGGCGCAATCGTCAACGTGGGTGCGTTCGCCGCAAGCCGCGGCGGCGCGGGCATGGGCGCCTATGCTGCCGCCAAGAGCGGCGTGATCCGCCTCACCGAGTCGATGGCGGCCGAGCTGCGCGAGCGTGGCATCAACGTGAACTGTGTGCTCCCGACGATTCTCGACACGCCCGAGAATCGCCGCGACATGCCGCAGGCCGATCCGTCGAAATGGGTCGCCCTCCCCGATCTCGCCGGCGTCATCGCGTTTCTCGCATCGGACGACGCCCGTGCGGTGCACGGCGCCGCGATCCCGGTCACCGGCCTGTCGTGACTGCGTGCCCGCGCGCGCGCGGCACCGGGAAACACCATTCAGAAGCGCCAGCCGAAGCGCACGGCGACGAAGGTGAGGCCGTCGTTGGGCAGCTTGATGTCGGCGTTCGACATGTGCTCGAGGCGCAGCCCGACTTCGAACGAGCGCCGTGTGCCGAGGCGAAGCCCCGCCTCCAGCCATTCACCGAACTGGAATGCGGTGCCGAGGCTCGGCCCGCCGCGAAGCTGGGTATGCGAGAGCAAGTGCGCGCCGACGCCGATCCCCGCGTAGGGCGCCATGTCCCGCCGCGGCCACTCGACGCGCAAGTTGGGCGTGACGCCGATCGCGGCGATGTCGGCCGCGCCGAGCGGCTTGCCGCGCCGCGAGTGGATGTTCATCGCGTCGGCCTCGACGCCCCAGACGAGTCGCGACGCGGTCTCCTCGCGCAGCGCGATCGGGTCGTGCCACGCCCACGCCACTCCGACGATGCTCGCCTCCCGCGACGCACCACCGATCGCGGCGAGAGTCGCCGCCTGCGCTGCCCCCGCGCACAACGCGCAGCCGACGATGAAGGCGCGCAGGGCGATCATGCGAAGCGGGACGCGCCCAAGGTCACCGCGCCATCCGGGGTGCTGCGAGCGGCCTTGCGCGAAGCGACTGCGAGGAGCAGCGCGAGCGGTCCCGCGACGATCGGCCAGGTGACGTAGCGAAGCTCGGCGCCGGGGGCGAGCACCACGAGAGGAAGCGTGTAGACGATCGCGCTCGCCGCCGCCGCGATGGCGACCCGGCCGAGCGGCCGCCGCAGCGTCGACAGTCCGGCCGCCAGCCATGCCGCGGCGAGGTAGGGAATCGCGGTGAACCACCACGTCGGGGTGAGCGCCGCCGCGGCCGCGTACACGCGCCGCTGCAACGCAGGGAGCATCGGCGTCGGCAGCGGCGGGTTGTCGCGAAACGCGGTCCGCGCCTCGAAGTACGCGACGCCCTGGACGGGGCCCCGGTGGGGACCGACCAGCAGCCACAGCGTACGCAGCCGGTGCCTGACGTACGCGCGCGGATGCCCGAGGACGGCCGCGAGCCACGCGCGGCGCAGCGCGGCGAGCTGCGGCGGCGAATACGGCTCGCCGAGCCCGTCGCGAACGCCGGATCGCGACTTCTGATAGAGGAGCGTGTTGCTCGCCGGATCGAATGCTCCGGTCGCGACGAGCTCGTCCGGCGTGAGCCCGACTCCGCGCGTGAACGGCGGCAGAAGCATCGTCCCGCTCGCGACCGAGATCGCCGCAAGATCCCACAGGGCGAGCGATGGCCAGACCGTCGCGTGCTCGCGCGCGATCGTGCGGTCGATGACGACGGAGAGCGAAAACGAGACGATGCACAGCACCACGGCGGCCGCGCACGCGCTCCCCCAGCCCCGCGCACCGTGCCGTGGCGATCCGCGCGCTCCACGGAAGGCCTGCGCGGCGATTCCGCCGAAGGGCAGGAGCGCAATGGCAGCGTTGTGCCGGATGCACCCCGCCCATACCAGCACCGCGCAGGCGGCGACGAGCGGCGCCCGGCGGTGCGTCCCGGCGCCCCAGGCCGCAAGGCCGGTCGCGAACGTCATCGCCGCGGCGAAATGCGCATCGGACAGGAGTTGCGCCATCTCGACCAGCGCGAGCGGCGCAAAGCCGAGGATGGCGAGCCACGCGACCCGCCACCACGGCGACTTCGCGGCAGCGGCCACGCAGAGCCCGAGGCCCGCCCAGTACATCGCGAGGTTGAGCCACAGCAGCGACGCGGGCCCCGCCCCGACTCGCAGGAGCAGCGACCACAGCGCGGTCATCGCGACCGGCGACGTGTCGTTGAACCTCCCGCTGTGGGCCTGCCACAACTGGTAGGCCGAGTCGAACGGAAACTGGCCGGGATGCATCGCGAGGCCCGTCACGGCAAACCCCGCGAGGGGAGCGACGAGCGCGAGCGTTCGGTCCACTTTCATCCCGCTGAGTATAATTCCCCGCTCCGGCGCGACGATCGATGCTTCGCCAATTCTTCCGCTATGCGGCGGCCGGCGCAATCGGCACCGCCGTGCAATATGCGATCCTCGTCGCGCTCGTCGAGAGCCTGCAGGTGCAGGCGGTCGCTGCCTCGACGATCGGCGCCGTCGCGGGTGCATTCGTCAACTACGGGCTCAACCACCGCTACACGTTCGGCAGCGATGCGCCGCACGCGCGCGCCCTGCCGCGGTTCGCGGCCACCGCGCTCGCCGGCATCGCGCTCAACGCCGCGGTCGTCGCGCTGCTCGTGTCGGCCGCACGCACGAACTACCTCGCCGCACAGGTCGTGGCGACGGCCGCGGTGCTCGCCTTCACCTTTCTCGGCAACCGCCGGTGGACGTTCTGAGCGACGCCGCGACGACGCAGACGCTCTCGATCGTCGTGCCGGTGCACGACGAAGCGCAGGTGCTGCCGGAATTTGCACGCCGGCTCGGCGCGGTCCTCGCCACGCTCGACGTCGGCTGCGAGGTCCTCTACGTCAACGACGGCAGCCGCGACGGGTCCCTCGAACTGCTGTGCGCGCTTCGCGACAGCGATCCGCGGGTCGGGGTCATCGACCTGTCGCGCAATTTCGGCAAGGAGATCGCGATGAGTGCGGGACTCGACGCGGCGCGCGGCGATGCGGTCATCGTGATCGACGCCGATCTCCAGGACCCCCCGGAGTGCATTCCGGCGATGGTCGGCGCGTGGCGCGACGGCTGCGACGTCGTGCTGATGCGAAGGCGCAGCCGCGACCGCGACGGCTGGCTGAAGGCCGCAACCGCGCACCTGTTCTACCGCGTCATCGGTCGCATGAGCCCGATCGCCATTCCCGCCGATGTCGGCGACTTCCGCCTGCTGTCGCGGCGCGCAACCGATGCGCTGCGCCGCCTTCCTGAGCGAAGCAGGTTCATGAAGGGGCTCTTCGCGTGGATCGGCTACCCGGCGCGCGAGCTCGTCTTCGACCGCGAGCCGCGCCACGCCGGCCGCAGCAGCTGGAACTGGTGGAGCCTGTGGAACTTCGCACTCGAGGGCATCACGTCGTTCTCGGCGGTGCCGCTCAAGGTCGCGAGCTACGTCGGCCTCGTCACCGCGCTCGTCGCGTTCGGCTACGGCGCCTACGTCGTGATCAAGACGGTCGTCTTCGGCAATCCGGTCCCCGGCTACCCGTCGCTCGTCACGCTGATCCTGTTTCTCGGCGGGCTGCAGCTGATGGCGCTCGGCATCATCGGCGAGTACCTCGCGCGCATGTTCGTCGAGGTCAAGCAGCGCCCGCTCTACCTCGTCCAGCGGCACCTCGCACCGCGTCGGCCGCTCCGGGGCTGCGTCCCGCTTGAGCAGAGCAGGTCACGCGAGGAGACTTCGTAGCGGACCCGATGGCGGCAACGTCACCAGGGTGTCGCAGGTCCACGAGGTCCGTCGCGCAACCATGAATCTAGCGCAGTGGGCCGAGGTGTCCGGCGTGGATTGGCGCTTGGACGCACGACGCCCTCATCCTGCAAGAAATGCGGCGATACTGTGGTTCAGGAACGCCCCGTCGGCTGCGTCGAGATTGGCCGCAGCGGAGTGCCCCTGACAGGACGGGATCTCGACGTAGCTTGCGCCGGGAATCGCCGCCGCTGCCTCGCGCGCGGCCGCGACGGGATTGAACAGGTCGAGTGGCGGAGCAAGGATCAGCGTGCGCGCGCGCACTGACGCGAGCGCGCGGACGGTGCCACCCGCGCAGCCGGGGGTGGTGCCGACGTCGTGCGCCGCGTAGGCGCGCGACTGGTAGAGAAAATCGGTGGCGTCGAAGTCTTGTGCGCGCTGCAGGGCGGCGATGCCGTCGAACCATGCGCCGACGCCGCTCACGTCGACTGCACGGTCGAGTGCCTCGGGTGTGCGCATGACCAGCGCATGCATGAGACCTGCGTATGCGCGCCAGCCGCGCTCGGGTGCGCCACGGAACCCCTCGTCGGTCCATGCGGGATCGGCCATGAGACATGCGCACGCCACCTCGGCCACCATCGCCGCCCAGGGCGTGGTCCTCGCCATGGGCGTCATCGCCACCACGGAATCCATCCGGTCGGGATGGCTCACGGCCCACTGGAGCGCCTGCATGCCGCCCATCGACGCACCGACCACCGCGGCGAGATGTCCGACGCCGAGCTGGTCGAGCAGGCGCCGCTGCGCCTCGATCATGTCGCGCAGACCAAATTGCGGGAAGCTCATGCCGGGCTGGCCAAGGCTGTTCGAGGGTGAAGTGGACAGGCCGTTGCCGATCGGGTCAACCGCGACGACGGCGTGGCGCGCGGGATCGAGCGCACGGCCTTTGCCGATCAGGAAGTCGAGCCGATGGTGCGTGCCGGTGATCGCTGAACAGACCAGGATGACCCCCGCCGGCGCATCGAGGCTCCCGTGGACGACGTACGACTGGCGGCAATCGGCGATCACCCCCCCAGTCTCGAGCGGAAGGTCGCCGAGTCTCGCCACTCGGTGCGGCGCATCGACGTGCCACGAAGCGAGCGGCGGGTGGCGCACGGTTCGTCGCTTCAGGCGAGATGAGTGCCCGTTATGGCCGCAGCAGGCCAGGATCGAGCACGATCACCGTGCGCAGGCCTTCGCCGCGCGCCAGGGCGTCGAAGCCCTGGTTGATGGCATCGAGGTCAATGCGCGCGGTGATCAATGGATCGAGCAGGATGCGGCCTTCGAGGTATTGGTCGACGATCCACGGAAAGTCGTGGCTCGGATGCGCATCGCCGTAGCTCGAACGCACGATCCGCTTCTCACCCATCAGCGAGCCCCAGCGAAAGCTCACCTCGCGCTCGACGTCGACCTTGCCGAGCCACACGACGTCGCCGCCCGGGCGCGCCACCTCGACCGACAGGCGCAGTGACGCCTGGGTGCCTGCCGCCTCGAATGCGTAGTCGACGCCGCGGCCACCGGTGAGTCCGCGGATCGCGTCGAGCACGCCGCCGTCACCGCCGTCGATGACGTCCGTGGCGCCGAAGGCAAGCGCGCGCTCGCGGCGGCGCGGATCGAGATCGACGCCGACGATGCGTGCAGCCCCCGCGAGCCGCGCCCCCTGCAGCACGTTGAGTCCGACCGCGCCGCAACCGATCACCGCGACGCTCGATCCAGCAGCAACCCGCGCCTTGCGAACCGCCGCGCCGATGCCGGTCATCACGCCGCAACCGATGATTGATGCCCGATCGAGCGGTATGTCGCGCGACACGGGAACCGCTCCTGCCTGCGGTACTACCGTGTACTGCGCGTGGGTCGAGGTGGTGAAGTAGTGGTGCACCGGCATACCGTCGAGACTCATCCGGGTGGTGCCGTCCATCAGGTGACCGCGCGGCTGATGACGGGTGTACGGTTCACACAGGATCGGCATCCCATGCTCGCAGTAATAGCAGTGACCACAGTGCGGGTTCCACGAGCAGATGACATGGTCGCCCGGCTTCACGCGGGTCACGCCGCTTCCCACCGCCTCGACCACTCCGGCACCTTCGTGGCCGAGCACGACCGGCATCGGATACACAAGGCTTCCCTGGATCACCTCGAGATCGGTGTGGCACAGACCGCTCGCCGCGAGCCGGACCAGTACGTCGTCGCTGCCAAGCGGCGCCATGTCGAGAGTCTCCACGCGAAGCGGAGTGCCCGGTGCGTGCAGCACTGCTGCATCAAACTTCATGGCTGGAATACGAGGTCAGTCGCGACGCAAGGCATGCCGATTTCGCACCCCGGCTGCGGCCTGCGTATCGCGCCGTGCCAGGGTACGCGGACCGGATTGTAGCGCCGCGTATGCGTCGCGGGCGAGCGGACCTCGCCGGCGACCAGGACCTCGTTCACCCCCGCGTCACGGATCCGCTCTGCACGGTACAACCTATGCCGCGCGACTCGCTCACGATCTCCATGATGCCGAAGTCATGCGCTTCGATCGGAACCGCGTTCACGACCTGCAGGTCGAACGCGCCGGCGACTGTGTACGGTGTACCGCCTTCGGCGATCGACCGGCGCAACAGCCGGTCGTAGTACCCCTTGCCGTAGCCCAGCCGCCGCCCATGCGGATCGAAAGCGACGCCCGGCACGAGGACGAACTGCAGGTCGGCCGCATGCACGAGCCTGCAGCCCTCGGGCCGCGGCTCGCGGATGCCCCAGCGATTCGGCACGAGATCATGGGCGAGGTCGTCCACCGCATGAAGTGCGAGCGCATCGCGCTGCCGATCGATCCGCGGCAGCACGAGCGTCGCACCGCGTTCCCGGACGGCCGCCAGGATGCGTGATGTGTCGAGCTCGCTGCCGAACGTCGAATAGGCCATCACGACGCCCGCACTCGTGAACGCAGGGTGGGCCAGAACGGCGTCCTGGATCCGGTCGGCCGCTGCGGCGCGCGACGCCGGCGACATCGCATCGCGCAAAGCGAGGATTCGCCGCCGGAGGGCAGCCTTTTCGGCCGCGACGGCATCCGGTGTCGTGTGAGGCGACATCGGCCGGACCATGAAGCCGCGCGAGCCCCGGTCAGGAGAGACCGAGCAGCGCCCCGGCCTCGTCGATGTCGATACGCAGCGCCGATGGCGACTTCGGCAAACCCGGCATGGTCATGATGTCGCCGCAGATCATGACGACGAATTCGGCTCCGGCGGCCAGCCGCACCTCGCGGACGTTCAGCACGTGATGCGACGGTGCACCGCGCAATTGCGGGTCGGTCGAGAACGAGTACTGCGTCTTGGCGATGCACACGGGATAATGACCGTAGCCGTCATGCTGGAGCTTGCGGATCTGCTCGCGCACACGCGTATCCGCGATCACCTCGCTCGCCCCGTAGAGCGTGGTCGCAATCGTGCAGATCTTGTCCCATAACGGCGTGCCATCCGCGTACACGAAGCGAAAATCGGATGGCGTCGCGTCGATCGTGCGGACCACGGCGCGCGCGAGTTCCGCCGCGCCTTCACCTCCCTCGGCCCAGTGTCGCGCAACCACGACTTCGGCCCCATGATGAGCAATCTTGCGCCGCAGCGCCGCGATCTCGGCATCGGTGTCGCTCGAGAAATGGTTGACCGCAACGACGCATGGAAGCCCGAAATGGTTGCGAACATTGTTCACGTGTCGCTCCAGGTTCGGGATCCCGCGCTCGACAGCGGCAACGTTCTCGGCGGCAAGGTTCGATGCATCGACACCCCCGTGATACTTGAGCGCGCGGATCGTCGCGACGATCACTGCAGCGTCCGGGCGCAGGCCCGCCTTGCGGCACTTGATGTCGACGAACTTCTCGGCGCCGAGATCGGCGCCGAATCCGGCCTCGGTCACGACGTAGTCGGCGAGCTTGAGCGCGGTGGAAGTCGCGATGACCGAGTTGCAGCCGTGCGCAATGTTCGCGAACGGACCGCCATGGATGAAAGCGGGCGTGTGCTCCAGCGTCTGCACGAGGTTGGGCTTGATTGCCTCACGCAGCAGCGCCGTCATGGCACCGTGCGCGCCCAGATCACGGGCGGTGACGGGTTTCTGCTGCCGAGTGTATCCGACGACGATGTTGCCGAGCCGCGTCCTGAGATCGGCGAGTCCTGTCGCGAGGCAGAAGATCGCCATCACCTCCGAGGCAACGACGATGTCGAACCCATCCTGCCTCGGATAGCCATTGCCGGCGCCGCCGAGCGCGACGGTGATGTCCCGCAGCGCGCGGTCGTTCATGTCCATCACCCGCTTCCAGGTGATCCTCCGGGTATCGAGGTCGAGCGGATTGCCATGATGGATGTGATTGTCGATCAGCGCCGCAAGCAGGTTGTTCGCCAGCGCGATCGCGTTGAAATCCCCGGTGAAGTGAAGGTTGATGTCCTCCATCGGCACGACCTGGGCGTGACCACCGCCGGCGGCGCCTCCCTTGAGCCCGAAGACCGGTCCGAGCGAGGGCTCGCGCAGGCACACTACGGCTCTCTTGCCGATCCGGCCGAGCCCGTCCGCGAGGCCCACCGAGGTCGTGGTCTTTCCCTCGCCGGGGGGCGTGGGGCTGATCGCGGTGACGAGGACAAGGCGCCCGTTTGGCCGTTGCCGTACCGAGTCGATGTAGTCGAGCGCGAGCTTCGCCTTGTAGTGCCCATAGGGCTCGAGCGCTTCAGCAGGGATGCCGAGCCGTTCGCCCACTCGCGCGATGGGGAGCATGGCCGCGGCTCGAGCGATTGCGAGATCGTTGGAAATGGCGGGTCTCCCGGTCCTGATCGGTGCCATATCGCTGATATGGCAGTGCGTGCGTCCATGCCTTGACGTGGATCAAGCACACCCGCCGATTGCGGCGATCTGTCGCGCTCCGCCGCACCTCATTGCGGTGCAACACCCTGCACCGCCCCGCGCCACCCGACGCGATGGGGCCGATTCCGCCCTACGCGATTGCGTCGAGTTCGCGCGAGGCGCGGAGCACGCGCATCACCTCGACGCCATTCCCGCGGACGCGGTAGAAGATCACGTAGCGGTTCAGCAGGACGCTTCGAATGCCAGGCTTCAGTTCGTCGCGCACGGATCCCATCTCCGGATGCAGGACGAGGAGCTGACAAAGTTGCTCGAGCTTCTCGGCGAAGCTCCGCGCGGCGGCAAGATGCTCGGCGTCGCCTGAACCCCAGGGGTCGCTTGGCATCGCCATCGACTCCCAGATCTCGTTCAGGTCGGCGCACGCCTGGAACGTGAACTGCATGCGGGTAACCTGGCCGATCAGGCGTGCTCGCCGGACTTGGCGCGCAACCGCCGAAAGACCTCCGGAGCGTCGACCAGCTGACGGTCGTTGGCCTGATCGACTCCGATCGCCAGCTCGCCCAGCAGGCGCTCGCGTCGCAGTGCGCGCGTTCGATCGCGTTCGTCGAGCAGCAGCAGCGCCTCCCTGATCAGCTGAGCACGCGAGTCGTACTCGCGCGACGCAAGCTTTGCGGCGATCATGCTCTCGAGGTCACGCGGAAGGGTCGTGTGCATCGTCGGAGAGCTGCATCGTTCAGGTGCGGCTCCGCACGCCCGCTGCGGATCCAAGGCCACCCAGCCGGAGTTCGATGTCGGCACGCGTCGGCGGCGGCTGCCTGGGGGTCGACGCGAGCGCTTCCACGATCCTGCGGAGGTGCTCGTCGGTCGCGCCACAGCATCCACCGATGATGCGCGCGCCGGCATCGCGCGCCATGCAGGCGTATCGGGCGAGCACGTCGGGCGTGCCGTCGTATCGCACGCGGAGATCGGCATCGAGCACCGGAATGCCGCAGTTGCTCTTCGCCACTACCACGGCGCCGGGCTCGGCGCCTGCGATGAGCCCGAGCACCGAGTCCATGAGTTGCGCCGGGCCGACGCCACAGTTGGCGCCGAAAGCAATGGGGCGGTGGGCAAAGGTGCCGCTGCGCCGCATCGCGTCCTCGGGCCGCACACCCATCATCGTGCGGCCATTGGTATCGAAGATCATCGTTGCGACGTAGGCCAATCCTGCGCGCTGTACCGCGCGTACGGCGGCGTCGAGCTCGTCGTCCGCGAACATTGATTCGATCCAGGCGATGTCCACGCCGGCTTCCCGGAGCGCGGTCGCCTGCTCGAAGAATCCCTGCTCCGCCTCGTCCACGCCGCGCGTGCCAAGCGGCTCGAGCACTTCGCCGATCGGACCGATGTTGCCGGCGACGACCACCGGGCGGCCGGCACGCTCCGCGACCTCGCGCGCGATGCGCGTCGCAGCAATGTTGAACTCGCGCGTGCGCGACTCGAGCTGGCGGAACGCGAGCCGGAAGCGATTCGCGCCGAAGGTGTTGGTGAGCAGGACGTCGGCGCCCGCTTCGACAAAGCCTCGATGGATGCCGGCGACGACTTCGGGCCGCTGGACGTTCCAGGCTGCGCCGACGTCATCCTTGCCGAGCCCCCGGAGAAACAGGTTGGTGCCCATGGCGCCGTCTGCTATGACGACATCCCGGGTGTTGAGCAACCGCTCGAGCAGGTTCATGGCTGCGTTCGACGTCGCCTGCGGACACCTGTGCCCATTTCACCGTTCCACTGCGGATGACGCGACGGCGCCCCGGTATCGGACCCTGCCGGTGGATGGCGCAGCATGCAGGATCGAAGCTTTGCGATGGTATCCCGGCCGCGACGCAACGCGATCGGCCGGTTCACCGGCGCTTGATCCAGATCAAGCACACCACTCGATTGCCTTCGGAATAATTTGACGGTTCCGGTTCGGCGCTGGTCCGGTAGCGGATCGCGCAACCGTACCCGCGCACGGAGGCACGAGTGCACACGCACAGGACGAGGGTGCTGGCCGCCCTTCGCGGCGAACCGGTCGACTGCCTGCCTTATGTTCCGCGGCTCGACCTCTGGTATCTCGCGAACGCGACATCCGGGACGCTGCCGAGGCACTACGCGTCCACTCCGATGAACGAAATCGCGCGCGCCGAGGGCTGGGCGTTTCATCATCGCTTCTGCGACGACCAACTCGATCCGGCGTACCAGCAACAGTACCTTCACCGCGGGATCAACGTCTTCTACAGCCGCGATACGGTGTTCGACGTCGTATTGCCACCCGATGTCGAAGTTCGCGTCGAGCGGCGCGGCGCACGCACGCGCGTCGAATACATCACGCCGCTCGGCACGGTCAGTACCGTGACGCATTACGACGTCGAGTCGCAGCGCCACGGCATCACCATTCCGGCGCTGGTCGAGCATCTGATCAAGACACCCGAGGATTACGCGCCCGCGGGCTACCTGTTCGAGCACATGGATGCCGTTGCGAGCTTCGAGCGATTCCGGCGCTGGTCTCAAGACGATATGGGCGACAACGGTGTGCCGGTGTGCCTGGGGTCGTTCGACGCGTCTCCGTTCCACTGGATCCAGCGCGATCTCTGCGATGCGACCGAGTTCTTCATCCACTATCGAGATCATTACGCGAAGATGAGCGCACTGGCCGAGCGCATCGCGCAGCTGCAGGAGAAGCTGCTCGCGATCCTGTGCCGGTCGCCCGCCGAGGTCGTGTGGTGGGGAGCCAACTTCGACGACATGCTGACCTACCCGCCGTACTTCGAGCGCGAGATCAAGCCGTGGATTCGCAAGGCCGCGGATGCGCTCGGCGCCGCCGGGAAGCTCCTGCTGTGCCACACCGACGGCGAGAACCGGGGGCTGATGGACCTGATCCGGGACAGCGGAATGCATATCGCCGAGTCGATCTGCCCGGCTCCGATGACCCGGGTGAGCCTCGACGAGTACTACCGTCGTTGGTCGACGCATCTGACGCTCTTCGGCGGCATCCCTTCGACGATCGTCATGCCGGGCACCAGCGACGCTGCGTTCGAGGCCTATATGGACGCACTGTTCGGCGCCGTCGCACCGGGCTCGAGGATGGTCGTCGGCATCGCCGACGAGGTGCCGCCGGCCGCCGTATTCTCGCGGCTGCAGCGTATCGGTGAGCGCATCGGGCGCGAAGGACGGCTGCCCCTCATGGCCGGGACGTTTAGGCCGTACGAGGGCCCCACGGCCGGCGCGGAGGCCGCACTCGCACACGCACCGGTGCGGCCGGGGCCGGCGACTGCGGCGACATCGGCGCCCGCAGCGGAGACGATCGCGGAGCCGCGCGCCGCCGTCTTTCACGCGGTGCGCGAGGCCGTGCTCAGGGGGCGCCATCGCGAGATCGGCGGGCACGTGCAGGCCCTACTCGACCGCGACGTGCCGCCGGGCGACGTGCTGGAGCAGGGTCTCATCGCCGCCATTACGCTGGTCGGCGACCGGATGGCGACCGGTGAAGCGTTCATCCCGGAGGTGCTGCTCGCCGCGCGGGCGATGAGCGCCGGGATTGCCGTTCTCTCGCCCCATCTCGCAAAGAGCGGGGAACGACTGCGAGGGAAAGTGCTGATCGGCACGGTGCCAGGCGACATGCACGACATCGGCAAGAACCTGGTCGTCACCCTCCTGCGCGGCGTCGGCTTCGAGGTTCGCGACCTAGGCATCAACGTCGCTCGCGAAACCTTCTACCATGAGGTGGCATCGTTTGCGCCGGACATCGTGGGCCTGTCGTCGCTGCTGACCACCACGATGATGGAGATGCCGGCGATCATCGCCGGGCTTGCGGAACGGGGCCTCGACCGGAGATGCAGGGTCATCGTCGGCGGCGCCCCGGTCAGCGAGCCGTTCGCGCGGCAGATCGGGGCCGACGGCTACGGGGCCAATGCGGTCGACGCCGTAAGGCTCGTCAAGCGGCTGCTCGCCGAGGGCGCGCAAACGATCACGTGACACCGGCGGTCCCCGCGGGGGGGCCCGCACCCCGGGACGCATGGCAATCCTTGATGGCCATCAAGGTCCGGCGCGAATCCGGTTGACACCCGGCTTCGGGTTAGTAACATATTAGCGGCATATCACGTCCGGCGGGGATATGTCGGCTTCCCGACTCGATCGGGCGTCATCCAGAACTGTGTGGGGGAATTCCATGCTGGACAGCGTCGAGGCGATCAAGGACTTTGTCATCCGCGGCAAGCGCAAGGAGGCGGTCGAGGAAGCGAGCAAGGCGATCGCGGCGGGGGCCGATGCCGCCGTCATCATGAAGGAGGGGCTGATCGGCGCGATGTCGGTGGTCGGGCAGAAGTTCTCGAGCGGTGAGTTCTTCCTGCCGCAGATGATGATCGCCGCGCGCGCGATGACCGAGGTGATACCGGTAATCAAGCCCTACCTCGTCGGCGAGGCCGCGGCGAAGCGTGGCAAGGCCGTCATCGGCACCGTGCAAGGCGACTTTCACGATATCGGCAAGAACATCGTCAAGATGATGCTCGAGGGCGCGGGCTATGAGGTGGTCGATCTCGGCGTCGATGTCACGGCCGAGAAGTTCGTCGACGCAGTGCGCCGCGAGTCACCTGACTTCCTGCTCATGAGTGCGCTCATCACCCTGACGATGGAGAGTGCGAGGCGAACAATCGGCGCCGTCGACGCGGCGGGATTGCGGGGGAACGTCAGGATCGGCGTCGGTGGGGCGCCGTTGACGCAGAAATTCGCCGACGAGATCGGCGCGGACTTCTACGGTGCCGACGCGTACGCCTGCGTCGAGACCTGCAACCGCCTCGTTCATTGACGGCGCCCGACACGATCAACCGAGGAGCAGCATGACACCACGAGAGCGAGTGCTGATCGCACTGAAGCGCGGTCAGCCGGACCAGGTGCCCTGGGTCGAAAACGACGTCGAGGAGGAGATCCAGATTGCGCTGATGGACGGGCGCACCGACTTCACCCCCGGCGAATTCTGCCGGACCCTCGGCATGGACGGCTTCGGCTACCACTTCCCGACGGGGCATCGCGCGCAGGCGGGTCAGGCGATGCAAACCAGCGGAACCCGCGAGGCGAAGGAGGCGTGGTACAAACCGGGCCGCGTGACCTTCGACTTCGTCCCCCCGTGGATCGCCGACATGGGGGTCGACACACAGACCGGTCGAACCTTCGTCAAGCAGGGCCTGCTCACCAGCCGTGATTCGCTCCGGCTGTTCGACGAGTTCCTCCCGGACCCCGATCACCCTGCGCGCTACGACCGCGTGGCCGACTGGCTCGCCAGGTATCGTGAGGATTTCGCGGTGTTTGCCCGTATCCGCCTCGGCAGCGCGAGCACCTTCGAGAGCATGGGCCTCGATGTGTTCTCGCTCATGCTCTACGACGACCCCGACCTGGTGAAGGAAATTCATCGTCGCTTCTCGGAATGGTCGGCGCGGGTCGTCCAGCACCTCAACAAGATGGACTTCGACTTCATCTGGGCGAACGACGATCACGCCGACAACAAGGCGCCATGGGTCAACATGGAGATGTATGAGGAGTTCATGAAGCCGAGCCAGATGATCGTCGCCAACGAGATCCGCAAGCCCTGGATCTTCCACAGCGACGGCAATCTGTTCCCGATTCTCGACGGGCTGGTCACGCTCGGCATGAGCGCCGTCCACCCGGTCCAGCCCGCGGCGATGGACATCAACCAGCTGAAGGCGCGGTATGGCGACCGTGTCTGCATCGTCGGCAACATCGATCTCGACTACACGCTGCCGCGCGGTACCCCGGAGGAGACCGAGGCTGAAGTGAAGGACCGCATCGAGAAGGTCGGCAAGGGGGGTGGCTACATCATCTCCAGCGCCAACAGCATCACCGACTATTGCAAGGTGGAAAACGTGCGCGCGATGTCGCGGGCGATCCGTCAGTACGGGAAGTACGCGTGATGGCGGTACGGGGGAGGGCCGGTCGCATTCGCGGGGAGCGGTCGTGCTGATCGTCGCCGAGCGCATCAACGCATCGCGCAGGGCAATCCGCGCCGCGCTCGAGTCGCTGGATGACGCGGCGATTCAGCGGGAAGCCGAGGCCCAGGATCGGGCGGGGGCGCACTACATCGATGTCAACGGCGGCACCTTTCCGGGGCGCGAGGCGGAGCTATTGACATGGCTGGTGGACATCGTCCAGGCCGTGACCGACAAGCCGCTGTGTCTCGACTCGCCCGATCCGGCCGCGCTCGCCGCCGCGCTGCCGAAGATTCGCAGCCGGCCGCCGATGATCAACTCGATCAACCTCGAGCGCGAGCGCTACGAGCGGATCCTGCCGCTCGCCGTCGAGCACCGCGCGAAGCTGGTCGCGCTCTGCCAGGGTGAGGCGATCCCGGCCACCAGCTCCGTGCAGAAGGTCGAGCTTGCCTCGACGCTGGTCGAGCGGCTCGTCGGCGCCGGCATCGCGATCGACGACATCTATGTCGACCCGCTGGTCTTTCCGCTCGGAACCGATCCGCATTCGGCGCGCGCGACGATCGACGCCATCGCCGTCATCATGGAACGCTTCCCAGGGGTGCACACGATCTGCGGGCTGACCAACGTCTCCCATGGGCTGCCGGCGCGCAAGCTCGTCAACCGGACGTTCCTCGTCGCTGCGATGAGCCGCGGCATGGACGCGGCGATCCTCGACCCGACCGACCGCGAACTGGTGGCAGCGCTGCACGCTGCGCGCGCCGTGTCCGGGAAGGATGAATACTGCATGGAGTTGATCAGCGCCTTCCGTGAAGGCGTCCTGGGCGGGTAATCAGCGACCGGATGCGGGGGGTTAGAAAATGCCGCGCGTCACCTTCCATCCCGACTCACGCAGCGTCGACGTGCGGGGCGGCGAGCGCCTGCTGACGGCGGCGTGGAAGGCGGGTGTCGGCATCAAGTCGGTCTGTGGCGGGCATGGCAAGTGCGCAAGCTGCCTCGTGGAGGTCGACGCCACCGCAACGCCGCCCGATGCGCTGACGCCGATCGGCGCAACCGAGCGCGAACTCCTGCCCGCCGATGCGGCTCAGCGCAGTTTTCGGCTTGCCTGCCTGTGCAGTATCAACGGGGACGTCACGCTCGCAGTTCCCCCGGAAAGCCAGGCGGTGCGCAACGCCCCGCGCAAGCCCTACACGGTTACTGACGTCGAGCCGCATCCTATCGTGTCACAAAGGATCGTCGGCGTGCCCGGTGCGTGGGAGCCGCCGCTGCGCTCGCTCACCGAGCGGATTGCCGGTGCGCTCGCGGCCGCGGCCGGCCGCAGGACGATCGAGCTGCCGGTCAACGTGGTGGCGGCCTACTCGGGCCACAAGGACTTCGACTCGGCGCGCGAGGTGACGGCAACCCTCCATGCCGAGCGGCACGTGATCGCGCTGACGGCGGGTCGCCATGACGCGCTCTACGGGGTGGCGATCGACGTCGGCACCACCTCGGTCGTGGTGTTCCTTTGCGATCTCATCCGCGGTCGCATGGTTGGCATGCGCACCGCTGCCAACCCGCAAGCGATCTTCGGTGAGGATGTCATCTCGCGCATGACGCACATCCAGCACGATCCCGAAACCCTGGGAGAGATGCGCCGGCGGCTGATCGACGAGCTCAACACGCTGATCGACGAGATCGCCCGTGAGGCGGGGATCGGGCTCGCCGCGATTGCCGATGCGGTAATCGTAGGCAATCCAACGATGCAGCACATCCTGCTCGGTGTGAATCCCGAGCCGCTCGGCCGAGGGCCCTACCTGCCGGTGTGGCCCGAGGGGGTCGAGATCGAAGCAGCCGAGCTCGGGCTCGGCGTGCTGCCCCGTGCGCGGGTGTTCGTCTTTCCGTCGATTGCCGGGTACATCGGCGGCGACACGCTGGCCGCGTTGCTCACGCGCGACCGCGAGTTCTACCGGGGCAGCCATCTGCTCGTCGACGTCGGCACCAACGGCGAGGTGGTCCTTGCGCACGACGGCGAGCTCATTGCAACGTCGTGCGCGACCGGGCCGGTATACGAGGGCGCGCACATCCACTGCGGCGTGCGCGCGGTACCCGGCGCGATCGAACGCGTGTGGGTCGAACCCGGCGGCAGGATCCGCCACGCGATCATCCGGGAGGCGGACGGCAAAGGCGATCCAAGACCTGTCGGCCTGTGCGGCTCGGGCGTCATTTCGAGTGTCGCCGCATTGCTCGGCGCAGGATTGATCGCCGAAGACGGCAGCGTGGCTGCGCCCGGATTCCACCCGCAGCTGCGAATGGCGAATGGCGGGCACGCGCCGGAGATCCTGCTGGTGGGTGCGCGCTACGCACGAACCGGCCGCGATATCGTGCTCACCCAGGCCGACGTCCGCGGCGTCCAGCTCGGCAAGTCGGCGCTGCGCACCGGAATCGAGATCCTGCTCGCGGACCGGAACATCTCGCAGCTCGATCGCGTCCACCTCGCAGGAACGTTCGGCAATCACCTCGAGCCGGAGGACATCGTGAAGATCGGCCTCGTTCCGCCGCTGCCGGTCGAGCGCATCCGCTCGATCGGCAACGCCGCCGGTGACGGAGCCCGCATGGCTCTGTTCAACCGCAACCATCGTCGACGGGCCATCGCGCTCGCGCGAAGGATTCGCGTCGTCGAGCTCTCGCTGCGCGACGACTTCCAGGATCTCTTCGTGATGCACACTGCGCTCGCACCCGCGCCACCCGCACTCGAGGCAGCCTAGGAGACCCATGCGTGCGGCGCGCTACTGGTCGGTACGGCACGCGGGCGTGCTCGAACGTGGCTACGGCGCGTTCACGCGCATGCTGTCGGTCCTCGGGCCGGCCGCACGCACGCTCGGCCTGAGGCGGCTGGAGCGGCCGGTCGCGCGTGTCGAGCGTCTGGTCAAAGGCTTCCTGTTCGACTGCAGCATGTGCGGTGACTGCGCGCTTTCGCACAATGGCATGGCCTGTCCGATGAACTGCCCGAAGGGAGTGCGCAACGGCCCCTGCGGCGGCGTGCGAGCCGATGGTACCTGTGAAGTGAGGCCGGAGATGCGCTGCGTCGGTCTCGAAGGCTGGCGTGGCGCTTCGCGAATGCGTCGAGGCCGCCGTCCAGTCGAGCCGGCCGCACCGGCCGATCATCGCCGCGCGGGCCGCTCGACGTGGATCGCGCTGCTCGAGGAAAGCGCACCGGCCGGCCCCGGCAGCGACAACGCGCGGCCGGCGTCGCCAGCAAGTGCGCTGCAGGCCTTGCTCGAGCACGGCAGCTTCGCAGTAACCGCCGAGCTCTCCCCGCCCGACTCTGCCGATCCCGCCGACGTTCTGGCTCGCCTCGCACCGTTCCGGGGCAGCGTCGACGCGCTCAACGTCACGGATGCCTCGGGCGCCAACTGTCACACATCGAGCCTCGCGGCATCGGTGCTGCTCCGCGAAGCCGGCTGCGAGCCGATCCTGCAGGTCACCTGCCGCGACCGCAACCGCATAGCGATACAGGGCGACCTGCTCGGCGCCGCCACGCTCGGTATCCGCAATGTGCTGTGCCTGACCGGCGACCATGTCGGCAACGGCGACCATCCCGGCGCGAAGCACGTGGGCGACCTCGATAGCGTCACCTTGCTGGCAACGGCGCGGAAAATGCGGGATGCCGGGGAGTTCCTGTCGGGGCGCAAGCTCACCTGCGCGCCGTCGCTGTTCCTCGGGGCAGCGGGCAATCCGTTCGCCGGAGGAACCGAGCTGCGTATCGAGCGGCTGCAGCGCAAGGTTGCGGCAGGCGCGCAGTTCGTCCAGACACAGTACTGCTTCGACCTCGAAGCGCTCGACGATTTCATGCGCAGCGTGCGTGCAGACGGATTGCATCAGCGTGTGCACATACTGATCGGAGTCGGGCCGATCGCATCGGCGAAGACTGCACGGTGGCTGCGCAGCAACGTACCTGGTGTGCGCATACCCGACGCGGTGGTGCAGCGCATGGAGAGCGCCCGCGATCCGCGCGAGGAAGGGCGGCGGCTGTGCATCGAGCTGATCCGGGGTGTCCGCCAGATCGAAGGTGTTGCGGGGGTGCACATCATGGCGTATCGCCAGGAGGCGATGATCGGCTCGATCATTGCCGATTCGAACGTGCTGGGGGGGCGGCTGCCGCTCTTCAAGGCATCGCCGGAACCGGCGTTCGCCTGACCAGGAGATGCCCGTGCCCGCTCAATCCAGTCATTCGCGCCCGACCGTCGTCATCTCGTGCAAGGTCCTCGAGAACCTGCTCGGCAAGCGCCTGCCGTCGGACGTACCCGCAGTGTGGCTCGACATCATGCTGCATAACTCTCCGAAGCGGCTCGGTGCGGCGGTCCAGGAGCGCATCGACGAGCTGACCGAGCCGAGCTTCGTGATCGTCGGCTATGGTCTCTGCGGCAACGGCCTGGTCGGCGTCAAGTCACGAGAGCACACGCTCGTCATCCCGCGTACGCACGATTGCGTCGCGATTTTCCTCGGCTCGCATCAGCGGTACGTCCAGCGCTTCTTCGCGAGCCCCAACACCTACTATCTGACCAAGGGCTGGATCGACGCGCGCGACGAGCCGCTCAGCGACTACCGCGACTACGTGAAGGAATTCGACGAGGAGACTGCCGACTACCTGTTCCAGATGAAGTACCAGCACTACCGCAGGGTCTGTCTGGTCGGGTTCTCGCAGCAGGAGCTCGACGACTATCGGGCGCAGGCGAGCGAGGTCGCGGGCTTCATGCGCGAGCGCTTCGGTGAAGTCGAATACGAGGAGACACTGGGGTCGACCGGGTTGATCGAGAACCTCGTGCGCAACGGTGCGGGCCCGGACGGCGCGGACGAGGAGTTCGTCGTGATCCCCCCCGGTGGCGAGATCACGATGGCGCACTTCATGCGCCCCGGCGAGGCGGTCCCCGCTCCATGCGCACGCAGCGAGCGCGCCACCTGAAGCGGGCCGCGCTCAGCCGCGCGCAGGCAGCGCGCGCGGGTCGTTGTAGCTCTCGACGCCGGTACCACGGTAGAGGATGCGCGCGTTGCGCTCGGCGATACGTTTGTGCAGAGCGACGAAATCGGGATCCATGTCGCGCATAGGGCGTGGCTCGAGTTCGAAGTGATGGTGACGATCGAGGCCGCGCACCAGCGTCGCGCTGTCCTCGCCTGCAACCTGCGACACGTCGGTCGGGATGTAGCGGATGGCAAAGCCGATGCGCCGGTCGCTCGAGGGGTTGGGGGGCGAGCCGTGCACCAGCCGCACGTGGTGCAGCGACATCTCGCCCGGCTCGAGGGTGACCGTCACCGCCTTCGAGGTATCGACGTCGACCGCCACCTCCTGCCCGCGCGTCAACAGGTTGTCACGCGAGAAGGTGTCGCGGTGCGGGATCTGGTCGGACGTGTGCGTGCCCGGAATGAAGCCCATTGCGCCGTTGGCGCTGGTGCTCGGCGTCAACGCCACCCATGCGGTGACCACGTCGGGCCGGCTCAATCCCCAGTATGTCGAGTCCTGGTGCCACGAAACAAACGCCGGGTTGTTGGCCTCCTTGATGAAGAAGTTGGTGGTCCAGCACAGGAGGTCTCCGCCGTAGAGGTCAGCTACCGCATCGACGATGCGTGCCTCACGCACCAGGTCGCCGAGCCAGGCGAACAACAGGTGCGACTTGTGACGCAGGTCACCGGACAGCGGACCTCCGCTCGCCGCCTCGAACGCCTCCAGTCTGCGGCGCAGCGCAATGGCGTCACCCTCCTCCATCACGCGAATGGGGAACACGCATCCGTCGCGGTGGTAGGTATCGATTTGTGCAGGAGTCAGCACGTTGGGCATCATCGCCTCCTTCCTCAGTTGTCGAGGTAATTCCGGCGCACCGCCTCGTTGCCGGCGAGCTCGGCGCCGGTCCCTTCGAGGGACACGCGTCCCGTCTCGAGCACGTAGGCGCGATCGGCGACGGCGAGCGCCATTCCCGCATTCTGTTCGGCCAGCAGGACGGTAAGTCCCTGTTCCGCGAGCTTGCGGATCGTCAGGCTGATCTCGTCGACGATCCGCGGAGCAAGACCGAGCGTTGGCTCATCGAGCAGCAGACAGCGCGGTCGCGAAAGAAGGCCGCGGGCGATCGCCAGCATTTGCTGCTCGCCGCCCGACATCGACCCTGCCTTCTGGCCGCGCCGTTCGGCAAGGCGCGGGAACATCGCGTAGGCCTTGTCGAGGTCATCATCGAGGCGATTGCGGTCACGCCGATGATAGGCCCCCATCAGGAGATTTTCCGACACGGTGAAGCGCGGAAAGACCTGCCGGCCTTCGGGCACCAGCACGATGCCGCCGGCGACGCGCTGATCGGTCGCCTGCCCCTCGAGACTCGCGCCGGCGAAGCGGATGGTCCCGGCGGTGCAAGCCTTGAGACCCATGATGGTGCGCAGCGTCGTGGTCTTGCCGGCGGCATTGGAGCCCACCAGCGATACCACCTCGCCCTCGCGTATGTTGAGGCTGACGCCCTTCAGCACGTGATTCTTGGCGTAGTGGACGTCGATTCGGTCGAGCTCAAGCATGGCCGGGACCGAGGTAGGCGTCGACCACTGAACGCTCGCGCAGGACATCGCCGGGCGGGCCTTCGGCGATCTTGGCGCCGTGATGGATGACGATCGCGCGATCGGCGAGCCGGCCGAGAAAACCGACCCGATGGTCGATCACCACGAGCGTCGTGCCGTGGGTGCGAAGATCGCGCAGGACCTCATCGAGGTTGCGGATCTCGTCCTGGCCGAGCCCGCTGCCGGGCTCATCGAGCAGCAGCACCCTGGGCTCGCACATCAGCGCCATGGCGACCCCAAGCATCTTTTCGCCACCGTACGAGAGGCTCTTCGCCGGCTGGTCGCGCACCGACCCCAGACGGCAGAGCGCAAGTACGCGCTCGATGCGCTCGTGCAGGTCATCGTCGCTACCGTGACGTGCAGGCAGCAGGGTGGCAACGCGCCGCCAGCCGGCACGGCGCTTGAGCCGCAGGTGCCCGGCGACGGCCACATTCTCGAAGACCGTCAATTCCCCGAAGAGCTGCGGGTTCTGGAACGTCTTGACGATGCCACCCGCGGCGATCTCGTGCGGGCGGCGGCCGATCAGGTCCTCGCCCGCCCACACGAGCCGTCCCGACGTCGGCTGGTAGACGCCCGAGATCAGGTTGAGCAGCGTCGTTTTCCCCGAGCCGTTCGGACCGAAGATACCGAGGATGTCGCCTTCGGCCAGGGTGAACGAGAGGTCGGACACGGCGGTGAGACCACCGAAACGTTTGGTGAGGTTACGAATTTCAAGCAGCATGGCGCGGCCGTTCAGGAGTCTGTGGAGCGCGCGACGGTCTGCGCAGGCCGGTCACGAGGACGCCGACGATACCCCGTGGCATCACGAGGATCGTCAGGATCAGGATCAGGCCGTAGATCAGCAGCCGCGCCTCGGCGTTGACGTTGATCACGTGCGGAAGCGCAGTCAGCACCAGTGCGCCGACGATAGGGGCCGCGACGTATCGGCTGCCGCCAAGCAGCGCCATCGCGATGATCGCGAGCGACTGGTCGATCGAGAAGTAGTGTGGGTCGATGTAGCTGATATAGAACGAGTACAGGCTGCCGGCCACTGCGGCACCGGCGTTGGCGGCGACGAAGGCGATCAGCTTGTAGCGAAACACGTTGATGCCGAGTGTGTCGGCGAGATCGTCGTTGAGCCGGATCGAGGCGAAGCAGCGCCCCATCCACGAGTGTACGATGCGCGAGTAGAACCCGACCGCCAGCACCACCGCGACCAGCGACAGGTAGTACCACATCATGGTGCCCTGCACGGGCACGACGCCGCGGCCCGGGATCCACAGCGTCGGCGTCAGCGTGAAGTTGATGCCGAGCGAGCCGTTGGTGAAGCTGTTCCAGTTGAGGATCACGAGTCGGAACAGCTCCGAGAACGCCAGGGTGACGATCGCGAAGTACAGTTCGCGCAGATTGAAGCGGAAGCAGATCGTGCCGATGACGAGCGATACCAGCGAGACGAACACGACCCCCACCACCATCCCGAGCCAGAACGGAACGCCCCAGTGCGCCATCGCGAGGTAGGTTGCATATGCCGACAACCCGAAAGCCGCGGCGTGGAACAGTGAAAGCTGGCCGGTGAAGCCGAAGATCAGGTTGAAACTGACGGCCAGGATCCCGAGCAGGTAAGTGAAGATCAGAATGGTCAGCACCACGTTGTTGTGGATGACCAGCGGCACCAGCACCAGCGGGACCCAGAGCAGGAGCAGTTTCATCGGCTGCTCACCGCGAACAGGCCGGCCGGCTTGAATAGCAGGATCAGCACCAGGAATACGAGACCGTAGGCATCGTTGTACGCCGAGGGCAGGAAGATCGAGCCGACGCCCTCGGCGACGCCGATGATGATGCCACCCGCGAACGAGCCCATGACGCTGCCGATGCCGGCGAGGATGGCCGCCTCGACCCCCTTCAGGATGTATCCGGCGCCGATCTCCGGGGTGATCGAGTAGAGACTCGCGTAGAGGCCGCCGCCGAGTCCCGCGAGTGCCGCCGAGTAAGCCGCCACGCCCGCCTGCAACACCTTGGTGCGCACCCCCATCAGCGCGGCAGCCTCCGGATTCTGCGCGTAGGCGTAAGCGGCACGTCCCGCCCACGTACGGGTGAGCGCAGCGTAGGTGAACAGGATCACGAGCAGCAGCACGCCGAATACGACCGCCTTCATCTTGGGAACGATGACCCCGCCGACACGGAATACGCCCGGGAGCACGTAGTGCATGTTCTGCGGTGTCGTCGTCCACACCATCAGCACGATGGCGACGATCACGGAAATCAGCCCGATCGACACGATCAGGCCGTTGATCAGGTTGTTGCGGGTGAAGCGGAAAAGCACCTGGTCGGCGACGAGGCCGACCAGGGCGATCGCGAGGGTCGCAAGCACGACGGCCAGGGGATACGGGATCCCCAGGCCGTCGCTGAAGTACCACGTGAAGTAGGCCCCCAGCATCATGAATGCGCCGAGGGCGAAGTTCACGATGCCGGTGATGCCGAACGTCAGCGTCACGCCGAGGGCGATGATGGCGTAAAGCGTCCCGACAATGACGCCGTTGAGCAGCTGGCCGACTACGAGCTGCAGCATGTCTTACCTGGGCTGCTCGTGCGTGACGGTGATCTTGCCACCCTTCTGGACGTCGACGATGTCGAAGTTGATCACTTCCTCGCCGGTCTGGTCATAACGGATTTTCCACAGCCCGTCGTAGGTAAAGGATTCGAGCGCATTCTTCACCTTGGCAACGTCGTCGACCGTTCCGGCCTTCTTCATCGCCTCGACCAGCATGTAGACGTGGTCGTAGCACGACGACGAGCACAGCGGCGCCTGGTCATACGGGAAGTCCTTGGTCTTGTAGAACGCCTTGTACGCCTCGACGAACTTCTTGACCTTCGGCTCCGACTTCTCCGCCTCCTCGAAATATTTCGGGATGTAGGCGACATAGTCGTCGATGTAGTCCTTGTTCTTGAGCGCCGGTCCGAGCGAGCCGCGCACCAGCCAGAACTTGGTGAGCCCGAGCTGCGTCGCCTGCTGGACGATGTCGTAGAGCACGGCATCGGTATAGCCGGGGAAGAGGTAGTCGGGCGAACCGGCACTGATCTTCGCAAGCACCGCCGAGTAATCCTTGGTGCCGGGCTCGAACCAGTTCTCCTGGAACTCGATGCCGGCCTTCTTGAATGCGTCGCGGTAGACATCGGCCGCAACGTGTCCGAAGGCGTCGTTTTGCATCAGCATCGCGACTTTCTTGACCCCCTTCTTCTTGAGGTAGTCGACCATCAGCGTACCGAAGCCGCTCGGGCCCGCATCCCAGTTCCAGGTTCGAACCAGGTAGTCGTTGCCGGGCTTGCCGAGCTCGTAATGAATCTGCGTCGCGCCGCCCATCAGCAGGAACTGGCCGTTGTGCTGGCGCGCGTAGCCCTCGATACCCTTGAACACATTGGTCAGGAAGGGCCCGAACACGTACTTGACCTTGTCCTCCTCGATCATCGTCTTGAGCTGGATCAGCGCCTGCTGAGGGTTGCCCTGAGTGTCGGGATTGATCAGCTGGAGCGTGTACTTCTTGCCGGCAACCTCGAAGCCGCCCGCCTTGTTGATCTCATCGACCGCGATGCGCATGCCCTGCGACGACATCCAGCCATAGGTGTTGAGCGCACCCGTCTGGGCCTCGATCTCGCCGATTTTGACGACGTTCTGCGAGTACGCGCCGGTGGCCACGGCGAGCGCGGCCACGCCGAGCGATGCGGCAACGGCTTTAACGATGCTGACACGTGACTTCATGATCTCTCCTTGGCGACTTGGCGCGGGCACACGAATCGTGCGGCCCAGCTGGGTGATGCAGACGAGTGAACGGGCTGTGCGGCGACGATGGCGCGCACGTGCCGTTGCGGAATGTCGAACGGGCGCTGCTCGAACCTGTGGCGGTGGTCAACCGCGTCCCGGCTCCTCCTGGCCGACAATAATATATCTCTTGTTTTTTTGTAACATATCATCGCCAGTCGCTGCGAGGCAAGCATGGCGCTACGGGCAGCGCCGTCGACGGAGCGACACGCTGGCGAGAGCGGCGCACGGCGCACCGGGGCAGGAGAAGGACCGGCCGCGGCGGCGTCGAACGTCGGGCACCTACACCATCGCCGCGGGAGCCCGGTCCTCCTTCTGCTGCAGCGCGAAGATCGAGGTGTAGCCGTGCGACCAGTCGGGCGGTACCTCGCACGCCTCCGGGTCGATGTGCGCGTAGCGCGCGGCCTTGCCGCGAATGATCGCGCCATCGTAGCGCGCCGACCGGATGGGATTGGCGGTATAGGGGAAGGCATCGGCCGACGACAGCACGTAGAGCAGCAACGGTCGGCCCTTGTCGGAACTGTTGACCGGCGAACCGTGCAGCGTGCGGCAGTTGTGGATCGTCACCGAACCGGCCGGCCCGACCATGTAGTGGGCCCGCGACAGGTCGGTGCGTGCGACCTCACGGTCGGACAGGCACCCGGTCCAGCGGCCGGCCTCATCGTACTGGGTCGGCATCGGCCAGCGATGGCTGCCGGGGACGAATCCAACGGGCCCCTGGTCCATCTCGCAATCGTAGAGGTAGGTCCCCACGGTCAACGGCGAATAGTTGGTGTGCGGCCAAAACGGGATGTCGTAGTGCCACTTCACTTCCTGACCGCCTTTCGCCCACTTGAAGTTGAGCTTGGATTGATGGTATTTGACGTCGGGACCGACCAGGTCGGCGACGATATCGCCAATCTTCGAGTGAATGAGGTAATCCCAGTACGCGGGGTGCTGATCGACGGGGCTCGACACGCGGCGTAGCCGCGGAGATTCGGCCGTATGGTCGGGTTCGAGGTCGTACACCGCGTCCGAAGTGCGAACGGCGCGGCTGCGCTCGATCAGCTCGTCGGTCGCCGCACGCAGCTTCGTCAGCCACTCGTCCGGAACGATGCGCTCGAGCAGCAGATAGCCTTCGTCAAAGTAACGCTCGCGCTGGCGCTGGTCGAGCACGCGCGCGGGAACCGACAGGATCTGTTCGGGGGTCATGGCAAGCCTCCAGGCATGGGTAGGGTGGAGCGGGCGCCCGGGGTCAGTCAGGTATCGGCGCCCACGGTGGCGCGGGTGAACGACTCGATTTCGTCGATCAGCCGGTCGAGCGCGCGCGCCGCGCCCTTCTCGTCACCGCGCCCGATGGCGCGCGCGATGTCGGCGTGAAGCTTCGCGGTCGCCGGCATGTCGGCGGCCTGCTTGTAGTGAATGAACCAGAAGCGGCGCGACAGCGCGTGCATCAGTGTCATCGCACCCGTTGCGAACTCGTTGCGTGCCGCCAGCGTGCACAGGTCGTTGAACTCGCGGTCGGTACGGATGAAAGAGGTTTCGTCATTGGTGCGTGCCGACTGCTCGAATATGCGCGCGAGCTCGGCGAAGCGTGCGCGCTCGGGTGGCAGCGCCCGCCGCGCAGCGCTGCGCGCAACCAGGCGCTCCACCTCGCGGCGTACTTCGAGCAACCGCAGCTGGCTCTTGACGTTGATCTCGGAGACGATGATGCCGCGACGGGGCAGGATGGTGACGAGCCGCTCGCGCGCGAGCCGCTGCAGCGCCTCGCGGATCGGCGTGCGGCCGATGCCGAGCGCCTCGGACAGGCGTGCCTCGGAAACGGCGACGCCCGGCTCGAGCTTGAGCGTGACGATCATCTCCTCGAGCATTTCGTAGGCCTGGTCGGTAAGGCTCGGCTGGTCGTCGCGCAGCACCGCATCGGCCGGCGCCGGCATGTCCGATTGCGCGAGCGCGTCGGCCTGGCGGCGTCGCACCGACGGGCTGTCACGGCGGGTAGCCCGTCCCACACCACGGCCTGCGTCACCGCGCACCCCGGTTCGCGTGACGCCGGAACGCCGCGGTTCGTCACGCATGCTTGCGCCGCTCGACCAGATCGAGGAATGTCTCGAATTCCTTCGGATCGACGCCGTAGCTGTGGTCGTCGTCGGGGAAAGTGCCCGCCTTCACCTCGGCCACGTACTTCGAAAGTCCGGCCACCGCCACCTCGGTCAGGTTGGTGTAGCGCTTGGTGAACTTCGGCTTGAAGTCGGTGAACACACCGAGCAGGTCGTACGACAGAAGAATCTGACCGTCGGTGCCTGCGCCCGCACCAATGCCGATCGTGGGGATCTCGAGCTGTTGCGAGATCACGCGCGCGATCGCTGCCGGCACCGCCTCGAACTCGAGCATGAAGCAGCCAGCGTCCTGGATCGCCAGCGCGTCATCGAGGATCTTCATCGCGGCAGCCGCCGTGCGACCCTGGATCTTGAAGCCCCCGAACACCGCGATGGTGTGCGGCGTGAGCCCGATGTGCGACGCCGTCGGTATGCCGGCGTCGACCAGCGCCTTCAGGATGTGCGCCTGCGAGCGCCCCCCCTGCGGCTTGACTGCATCGCACGCCGCCTCCTGCATGAACCGCGCCGCATTTTCGAGCGCACGCTCGATCGTACTGTAGCTCTGGTACGGCATGCACCCCAGCACGAAGGTGTTGGGCGCCCCGCGTCGAACCGCCTGCGCATGCATCACCATCATGTCCATGGTCGCCGGGATCGTGTTCGAATGACCGTGGGCCACCATTGCCAGGCTGTCGCCGACCACCGCGACGTCGACGCCGGCCATCTCGGCCCAGCGCGCCGACGTATAGTCGGGCACCGACGTGTAGACCATCTTCTCGCCGCTCTTCTTCGAATCGCGGATCTCGGTGATCGTGCGCTTCTTGCGGGCGGGCTGCGGGTCCACATGGCCTCCTCGGGTGGCGGTCATATTAGCGGGTGCGGAAGCCGGCGTGCGCGGCACGCTCATCATTGCTTGCGGCACTGGAGGAATCGCCGTCCGCAGCCGCGTGCGAGGGCGCCTTGCAAAGGGTTGACGCGCCGCTAATCGATCACTAATATATCAGCACGATCACGCACTCGCAAGCCGGAGGCCGCCCATGATGACCGAACGCCAGCGCAAGTTCCGGGAGCAATACAAGTCGAGCATCAGCCCGATGTACAACGGGCTCGTCCACATCGGCGTGATGTACGCGGCAGGAATCGCCGCGATCTGGTATTGCGCGACCCGGCTCCAGCATCCCACGTGGGAGTGGCTGTTCGTCATACCGACCTTCATCTGCGGCAACCTGATCGAGTGGGCGATGCACAAGTACGTGATGCACCGCAAGATCGACGTCTTCGCTCTGCGATCGATCTACGACCGGCACACCCGCCAGCACCACCAGTACTTCACCGATAACGACGTCACCGTCGACAGCTCACGCGAGTTCCGCATCGTGTTCTTCCCATGGCGAGTCCTCATGGTGCTCGGGGTACTCGGCACGATCATCGGTGGCCTTACCTGGCTGATCGTCAATGCCAATGCCGGCTATATCGTATTCATGACGATGGTCGGTTACTACATGACCTACGAGACCATGCACTATTGCTGCCACGTGCATGAGAACTGGTTCGTGCAGAACATGCCGTTCATCAACACGATCCGGCGGCACCACACGGCGCATCACAACCTGGGGATCATGATGCACTTCAACATGAACCTCACGTTTCCGATCGCAGACTGGCTGTTGAACACGAGCGACCTCAACCGGGGGCTCATCGGCCACCTGTTCAACGGCTACGACGAGGCACACATCAAGCCCGAGTTGAAGCCGGTCGTCGCGCGGTTTCGCACCAACGACACGCAGAACAAGCGTTGCACCCTCGACGGCCCGGTGCTCGAGGACGAGGAACTCGCCACGATGGCGCGCGTGGGCAGCTACGTGGAGACACGGCGAGTCGCCGCCTGACGCATGTTCGTCGAGGTCAGGCAGCGCCCGCTCTACCTCGTCCAGCTGCACCTCGCACCGCGTCGGCCGCTTCAGCGCGGTCAGTGGGCAGCCGGCACCGCCGACGAATGATGGTCGACGATCAGCCAGTGGCCCCCGCGATTCAGGAACACCATGCTGAACCGCGCCGGCCGGATGACCGGCTTGTCGTCGTGCAGCTCGGAGAACGTGTAGCGGCCGGTGTCGATTGCGACGTTGCCGTAGACGCGGATCCTCTGCTCGTCGATGACCACCTTGTACGATGGCGGGACCGTGTCGAGCAGCTTGAAGTAGCCACCGACGGCAGCCGGCGTGTCGCGCAGCGTCGGTGACCGCGTACCCCAGAGCACCGCCTCTTGGTCGTAGAGCGCCGCGACCTGCGTCGCGCTGTGCCTGTTCATCGCGTCGGCCCACGCCTGCGTCGCCGCCGCGACCTCCTCGCGCGCTCCTGCCCACGCGCTTCCCGCTCCCGCAATGCAAACCCCGACTGACACGACGACCGGCAGCATCGATCTGTTCATTTGCGCCCCCCCTTTCGTTGTGGCCCAGCGGACTGACGGCAAGGGGCGCAATCTGCGCCGCCTCCCCGGACGTGTCAACGTGGTTCGCCCCGGACGCGGTGCCCGGCGTTCGCCGGACCGGCGAAACCGCAGCGGTGGTGCCCGCCGGTCAACGCGCCTGCGGGCGCGGGAGCTGGCCGGGCTCGACCGTCATGACGAGCCGCTCGAAGGCCGCGTAGGCGGCCGGAGCGAGCAGGCGCCTCGCGTCGCGATCGGTCTCCGCGAGCGGGCCCGCCTGCCGGCAGTAGCGCGCGAGCGCGGCGTTGTGGAGGAGCAGGCTCGCCATCGTCTCGCTTCGCGCGCGCGGATCGAGGTTTCGATCGCGCTCGATGCGCGCGAGCTCGCGCCGGCTCGCCTCGAAGCGGCGGGAATCCATGCGCCAGGTGTAGGCGAGATCCGCCTCGAGCCTTCCGTTGCGGTCGACGAGGTAGATGCGAAACGACGGCGCGCCGGCGTGCGACGTGAGATCGTTGATCTCGAGCCGATCGTAGACGTCGACGAAGTGGCCGTTCCGGTAGGCGGCGCCCGGCGCCTGGCTGCGGGTGCCGCCGATCTGCTCGCCGATGCTGGCGAGGCGCCCGTCGCGAAGCGCGTAGACGAGGTCGACGTCGCACCGCCACGCGTTGCCGCCGCCGCACTCGCGTCGCGCAAACAGGTACCCGCCGCGCCAGCCGATCGTGCGCCGCAGGACGGCCGCCGCCGCGGCAAGATCGTCGACGGCGACGAGCACGGTCCGGTAGGAGTAGGCCTGCTGCTCGTGCGCGACGGTGATGGTGAACGGGTAGAAGCGCGGCGGCGCGTCCGGCGCGAGGTCGAGCCGCGCCGACACGGCGACCGGTCGGGCGAGAATCGCGATCGTCTCGCCGCCATGCGCCGGTGCGGAGAGCGCCGCGATGACCGGCACCGCGAGCGCGAGTGCAAGGCCGCGGGTCATTCGACCGTCACGACCCTCGCAGGATCGAATGCGCGGTTCTCGCCGATCCCGCCTTTCGCGTAGCCGCGCGGATTGCACACGACGCGGGTCCCGTTCTCGACGTAGTCGAAGCTGTCGTGCATATGGCCGTGGATCCACAGCCGTACACGCGAGCCGTCGAGGAGCCCGGTGAGGTCGGACGCGAAGGCGACGTTGACGAGCGAATCGGCAAAGCGCGGATGGATGCTCGCCCGAGACGGCGCATGGTGGGTGATGACGACGGTCGGCCCCGCGTGCGTCTCGGCGAGACGTTCGCGCAGCCATCGCGCATGCGCATCGAAAAGCGCGACCGAGTCATCGACGGTGAACAGCCGGTCACCCGACTCCGCAGCGCGAATGCGCGTGAAGTCGCGGACGAAGCGCGTCGTCTCGGCCACGGCGCGCTCGCGCTTCGGGCCGTCGCCGAACAGCCTGAAGTCGGTCCACAGCGTGTTGCCGAGAAAGCGTACGCCGTCGATCTCGACCTCGTCGTCGTCGAGCAGCACGACGTTGGTGCCTGCGGCGAGCCGCCTCAGTTCCGCGCGCGTGCCGTCGATCGAGCCGCCGTAGAACTCGTGATTGCCGGCAACGTAGAGGACCGGACGGCGAATCTGCGTGAGCCAGGCGATCGCCTCATGCGGCCGCGCGACGTCGCCCGCCACCACCACCGCGTCGGCGTCGGTCGCCGGCAGCTCGAAGGGCCACAGCGAAAGGTGAAGGTCCGAAACGACGTGCAGTCTCATCGCGATGTGGAACCCGGCGATCCGGCCCGGCCGTGCCGCGGGGCCCATTCTACGTGGTGTTCAATCGTCCGGCGCCGGCCCGCGCCGGGCGCGGCGCGCTCAGCCCGGCTTGCGCCCGCCAGGGCCCGGGAGCCTGCCGCCGATCGCGCGCGTGACCTCGGCCGCCGTGCCGGCGACGAGGAGGCCGAGTTCGGCGACGCGCCCGTCGGGAATGCGCGACGCCGGGCCGGCGATGGAGATCGCTGCGAGCGGCTCGCCGTGCTCGTCGTGGATCGTCGCGGCGAGGCAGCGCAGCCCGGCAGCGTGCTCGCCGTCGTCGTACGTGTAGCCGACGCGCCTGATCGCGGCGAGCGCATCCCAAAGCTTCGCCGGAGTATCGAGCGTGTGCTCGGTGAGGCGCGGCAGTCCGCGCCGGTGCATGACGCGATCGACCGCGGCATCGGGCATGGCGGCGAGCAGCGCCTTGCCGAGCCCCGATGCGTGCAGCGGGACGCGGCTGCCGAGCTTCGCGTGCATGCGCATCAGCTCGCCGCACTGCACCTGGTCGACGACGACCGCGTCGTATTCGTCGAGCACGGCCAGGTTCGCGCTCTCGCCGGAGCGCTCGACCAGCAGCCGAAGGTACGGGTGCGTCCGCGCGAGCAGGTCGCGATGGGCGAGAAACGAGCTGCCGACGATGAACGCCTTGACGCCGACGTGCCACAGGCCGAGCGGTTCGGTGCGGTGCACGAACCCCGTGCGCTCGAGCGTGTTGAGGAGCCGATGCGTGGTCGACGGCGACAGGCCGACGCGCTGCGCGAGGTCGGTGAGCGTCACGCCGCCGTCGGCGTCGGCGAGCCGCTCGAGGAGCGCGAGCCCGCGAAGCAGGCTCTGGCTCTGCCCGGCGGTCCCGCCGTCGCCGCGGGGGGCGTTGGCGCGCGCGCGCGCGCTGCGCGGTGGATGGGCACGCGGACCTTCTGCGGCGAGTGAAGTGCGCGAGGCGGCCATGACGGGCGAACGGGCAGGCAAGATCGATACGCTCATCGTACGGGATTCAGAATATCATTTCAACACGTATCAAGTAAATGCACTAAATATATGATTTGCAGTATTAATATGTTCGTTTCTTTTGCCAAACGCAAAATGGAAACTATTTCTAAAATCCTTGACACCAAGGGCGGGGACGACTAGTCTCAACGGCGTTCATCGCATTCGTCTATCGTCGCGAAGGAGTCGCCATGTCGAGGATGCCTGCCATCGAAGCAGCGGTCAGGGTGATGGAGCGCGAGGGAATCCGCCAGGTCTTCGGGGTTCCCGGCGCGGCCATCAATCCGATCTACGCCGCAATGAAGCGCCGCGGCAGCATGCAGCACGTGCTCGCGCGCCACGTCGAGGGCGCATCGCACATGGCCGAGGGCTACACGCGGGCGTGTGCCGGCAACATCGGAGTGTGCATCGGTACGTCGGGCCCCGCCGGCACCGACATGATCACCGGGCTCTACTCCGCGTGGGGTGATTCGATCCCCATCCTGTGCATCACCGGCCAGGCGCCGCGCGCGCGCCTCCACAAGGAAGACTTCCAGGCGGTCGACATCGAGTCGATTGCGAAGCCCGTCACGAAGTGGGCGGTGACGGTGCGTGAGCCCGCGCTCGTGCCGCGGGCGTTCCAGCAGGCGTTCCACCTGATGCGCTCGGGCCGGCCGGGGCCGGTGCTGATCGACCTGCCGTTCGACGTGCAGATGGCCGAGGTCGAATTCGACGACGAGACCTACGCGCCGCTGCCAGTGTACAAGCCCGCGGCGACGCGCGCGCAGATCGAAAAGGCGCTCTCGATGCTGAACGACTCCGAGCGCCCGCTGATCGTCGCCGGAGGCGGCATCATCAACGCCGACGCCTCGGCGCAGCTCGTCGCGTTCGCCGAGACTCTCGACGTGCCCGTGATCCCGACGCTGATGGGTTGGGGCACGATCGCCGACGACCACCGGCTGATGGCGGGCATGGTCGGTCTGCAGACCTCGCACCGCTACGGCAACGCGACGATGCTCGCCGCCGATTTCGTGCTCGGCATCGGCAACCGCTGGGCGAACCGCCACACCGGCGGCGTCGACACCTACACGAAGGGACGCAAGTTCGTGCACGTCGACATCGAGCCGACGCAGATCGGCCGCGTCTTCATGCCCGATTACGGCATCGTCTCCGATGCCGGCGCGGCGCTCGACCTCTTCGTCGAGGTCGCGAAGGAATGGAAGGCGGCGGGACGGCTGCGCGACCGCAGGCAATGGGTCGCCGATTGCGGCGAGCGCAAGCGCACGATGCTGCGCAAGACCAACTTCGAGAACGTGCCGATGAAGCCGCAACGCGTCTACCAATGCCTCAATCGCGCGTTCGGTGACAAGGACACCTGCTACGTCACGACGATCGGGTTATCGCAGATCTCGGCTGCGCAGTTCCTGCACGTCTACAAGCCGCGGCACTGGATCAACGCCGGCCAGGCGGGGCCGCTCGGCTGGACGCTCCCCGCGGCGCTCGGCGTGCGCGTCGCCGACCCCAAGCGCAGGATCATCGCGCTCTCCGGCGACTACGACTTCCAGTTCATGATCGAGGAGCTCGCCGTCGGCGCGCAGTTCAAGCTGCCGTACATCCACATCGTCGTCAACAATTCCTATCTCGGTCTCATCCGGCAGTCGCAGCGCGCGTTCAACATGGACTACTGCGTGTCGCTCGCGTTCGAGAACATCAACGCCCCCGAGACCGACGGCTACGGAATCGACCATCTCAAGGTCGCCGAAGGCCTCGGCTGCAAGGCGATCCGCGTGCACCGGCAGGAGGAGATCGACCCGGCGATCGCGCAGGCCGAGAGATGGATGGAGAAGTACCGCGTGCCGGTGGTGATCGAGGTCGTCCTCGAGCGGGTGACCAACATCTCGATGGGCACCGAGATCGACAACGTCACCGAGTTCGAGGAGCTCGCACAGAGCCGCGAGGACGCGCCAACTGCCGTCGCGCTGCAGCACGCACCCGAAGTCGCACTGCTGGATTGAACAGAGGATCCGATGCCGAAATTTGCCGCCAACCTGTCGATGCTCTACGCCGAGCTCGACTTTCCCGACCGCTTCGACGCCGCGGCGCGGGCAGGCTTCAAAGGCGTCGAGTATCTCTTCCCCTACGCGTACGACAAGGCGCTCCTCGCCGACCGGCTGGCGAAGAACGGCCTCACGCAGGTGCTGCACAACCTGCCCGCAGGCGACTGGGCCGCGGGCGAACGCGGGATCGCCGTGCTTCCCGACCGCGTCGGCGAATTCCAGGACGGCGTCGGCAAGGCGATCGAGTACGCGACGGCACTCGGCTGCACGCAGGTCAACGTGCTGGCGGGCATCGCCCCGGCCGGCGCCGATCCGGGCCGGCTGCGCGAGACGCTCGTCGCGAACCTCCGCTTCGCCGCGCAGAAGCTCGAGGCAGCCGGCATCCGCCTCTTGATCGAGGCGATCAATACCTTCGACATCCCCGGCTTCTACGTGAAAGGCACGCAGCAGACGCTCGATCTCATCGCCGCATGCGGGAGCCGCAACGTCTACGTGCAGTACGACATCTATCACATGCAGCGAATGGAAGGCGAGCTCGCCGCGACGATCAGGAAGCACCTGCGAGAGATCGCGCACCTGCAGCTCGCCGACAATCCCGGGCGCAACGAGCCCGGAACCGGCGAGATCAACTACCCGTTCCTGTTCGGCTGGCTCGACGAGATCGGCTATCCGGGCTGGATCGGCTGCGAGTACAAGCCAAGGACCACCACCGACGCGGGGCTCGGCTGGATCAAGCCGTGGCTCGGCTGACCACCGCGGACACGCGACAGGAGAGCGACATGAGCAAGATCGGATTCATCGGCCTCGGCATCATGGGCACCCCGATGGCGGGACACCTCCTGGCCGCCGGCCACGAGCTTCACGTCAACACGATCGGTCCGGTTCCCGAGGCGCTCGTTCGCGCCGGCGCCAAGACCTGCACGAACGGACGCGAGGTGGCGAAAGCGAGCGAAATCGTCATCGTCATGGTTCCCGACACGCCCGACGTCGAGAAGGTGCTGTTCGGCAAGGACGGCGTCGCCGAGGGGCTCTCCGGCGGCAAGGTCGTCGTCGACATGAGCTCGATCTCGCCGGTCGAGACGAAGGAGTTCGCGAAGCGCATCAACGCACTCGGCTGCGAATACCTCGATGCGCCGGTCTCCGGCGGGGATGTCGGGGCGAAGAATGCGACGCTGTCGATCATGGTCGGCGGCAGGCAGGAGACCTTCGAGCGGATGAAGCCGGTGTTCGAGAAGATGGGCAAGAACATCACGCGCGTCGGCGAGAACGGCGACGGGCAGACGTGCAAGGTCGCGAACCAGATCGTCGTCGCGCTGACGATCGGCGCGGTCGCAGAAGGCCTGGTGTTTGCCGCCAAGGCGGGGGCCGATCCGGCGAAGGTCCGCCAGGCGCTCCTCGGCGGCCTCGCGACATCGCGCATCCTCGACATCCTCGGCGAGCGGATGATCAAGCGCACGTTCGATCCCGGCTTCCGGATCGCGCTCCACCAGAAGGATCTCAACCTCGCGCTGTCGGCGGCGCGCAAGCTCGGCCTGAGCCTGCCCAACACCGCGACCTGCCAGGAGCTCTTCAACTCGTGCACCGCGCACGGCGGCGCCGGCTGGGATCACTCGGCAATGGTGCGCGCGATCGAGGGGCTGTCGAACTTCGAGATCGGCCAGCAGGCCGGCTGATCCGCAGTCAGCGCACCGTGGCGTCGCGCAGGTGCGCGCGGCGTCCCATCACGTAGGTTGCGAGGACGGCGCGATCGTCGCCGAGCGTCATCAGCGCGAAGAGCTTGCCGGCGAGGCTCTCCACAGTCTCCATGCGGTGCGCGAGCAGCGGCGTCGCCCGCGGGTCGAGCACCACGAAGTCGGCGTCGTGCCCGCGCTCGAAGCTGCCGATCCGCGCGTCGAGGCCGAGCGCCCGCGCTCCGCCGAGGGTGGCGAGGTAGAAGGCGCGCATCGGCGTCAACGTCTGTCCGGTGAGCCGGATCACCTTGTATGCCTCGTTCAGCGTCTGCAGGATGCCGAGGCTCGTACCGGCGCCGACGTCGGTCCCGAGCGCGACCCGTGCGCCTGCCGTCGACGCCGCGCCGAGATCGAAAAGCCCGCTGCCCAGAAACAGGTTCGACGTCGGGCAGAACGACATCGCCGCCCCCGCCGCGGCGATGCGCTCGCGATCCGCGCGGTCGAGATGGATGCAGTGCGCATAGACCGAGCGCGGTCCGACGAGACCGAAGCGATCGTAGACATCGAGGTAGCTGCGACTCCACGGAAAGAGCGCGGCGACCCAGCGCGCCTCGGCGCGGCTCTCGGCGACGTGCGACTGCAGCCATACGCCGGGGTGCTCGCGCACGAGCGCTCCCGCGGCCTCGAGCTGCGCGTCGGTCGACGTCGGCGCGAAGCGCGGCGTCACTGCGTAGCCGAGCCTTCCGTGTCCGTGCCACTTCGCGATCAGCGCCTTGCTCTCGTCGTAGGACGACTGCGCGGTGTCGCGCAGCGGCGCAGGACCATTGCGGTCCATCATCACCTTGCCGGCGACGAGGCAAAGGCCGCGCGCCGCGGCGACCTCGAAGATCGCATCGGCCGATGCCGGATGCGTCGTCGCGAAGACGAGCGCCGTCGTCGTGCCGTTGCGCAACAACTCGGTGCAGAAGAATTCGGCCTCCGCGCGCGCGTGGCCCGCGTCGCAAAAGCGCATCTCGGCGGGAAGCGCGCAGCGCTCGAGCCATTCGAGGAGCCCTTCGCCGAACGACGCGATGATGCCCGTCTGGGCGTAATGGACGTGGGTGTCGACGAACCCGGGCAAGAGCAGGTGGCCGCGAAAATCCACAACCTCGGTTCCCGCCGGGAGCCCGGCGAGGAGCGCGCTCGCCGCGCCGGCGGCTTCGATGCGGCCGCCGCGCGCGAGCAGGACGCCGTCGGGCTCGTGGCGCCAGGAGGCGGTGTCACCGTCCCCGGGACCTGGGTCGGCGACGAACCAGAGAAGCTCGCCGCGCCACGCGCAATACGGCGCGGCGGCGCCCGCGGCCGGCGTGCCGGCAATCACGCCTTCGGCAGCTTCCCTGCGACACCCTCGACGTAGTAGTCCATTTTCGAGAGCGCGTCGTCGGTGATCGTCTGGCCGGCGGCGACGCGGGCCTTGCCGTCCTGGTCGACGACCGGGCCCGCGAACGGGTGCAGCTTGCCCGACGCGATCTCCTCCCTGGCCTTCATGATCTGCGCCTTCGCGTCGGCGGGAACCGCATCGTTGAGCGGCGCGATGTCGATCATCCCGTCCCTGATGCCGCCCCAGACGTGGTCGGGCTTCCAGGAGCCGTCGATCGCACGCCCGACGGTCTTCGTGTAGTAGCCGCCCCAGATCTCCTCGCTCGCCGTGAGTTGCCGCGTCGGGGCGTACTTCGCCATGTTCGAGTGGTATGCGCACACCCACACCTTCTTCTCCTCGGCAGCCTGCGCGACGGCAGTCGAGTCGGTGTGATGGGTGAGCACGTCGGCGCCCTGCGCGACCAGCGTGCCGGCCGCTGCGCGCTCCTTGCCGGGGTCGTACCAGGTGTTCGCCCAGATGACGCGCATCTCGGCCTTCGGGTTGACGCTGCGCGCACCGCGGATGAACGAGTTGATCGCCATCACGACCTCGGGGATCGGGAACGCCGCGACGAAGCCGATGACGTTGGACTTCGTCATCCTGCCGGCGGCGATCCCGCAGAGGTAGCGCCCCTCGTAGAAGCGACCGTTGTAGATGCCGAGATTCTTGCCCGTCTTGTAGCCGGTGCAGTGCTCGAAGTCGTTGTTAGGGAACTGCTGGGCGACCTTCACCATGTAGTTCATGTAGCCGAAGCTCGTGCCGAACACGAGCTTGTGCCCATCCTTGGCGAGCTCGCGGAATACGCGCTCCGCGTCGGGTCCTTCCGGAACGTTCTCGACGATCTTCGTCTGCACCTTGCCGGCGAGCGCCTTCTCCATCTCCTTGCGTCCGAGGTCGTGCTGGTAGGTCCATCCTGCATCGCTGATCGGGCTGATGTAGACGAATCCGACCTTGACCGGCTCGGCCGCAAGCGCCCGGCGCACCGTGGCGAACGGCAGGGTGGCCGCGCCGAGCGCGGCACCCATGGTCCTGATCACTGCTCTTCTTGACGTCATGCGGGATGCTCCTGTGGCAATGGGAAGGCACTACGCGTCCGGGCGGTACGGCTGGCCCAGCGAAACCGGTGAATTGAGACGGATCGTATTGGGGTTGCGCGAGATGATGACGAGCACGGCCACCGTCGCGATGTAGGGCAGCGACGACAGGAGCTGCGGCGGGATCTCGAGCGGGAGGCCCGAGCCCTGGACGAAGAGCTGCGCGATCAGCACCCCGCCGAACAGGTAGGCGCCGACCAGCACGCGCAGCGGCCGCCACGTGCCGAAGACGACGAGCGCCAGCGCGATCCAGCCGCGCCCGGCGACCAGTCCCTCGGACCACATCGGCGTGTAGAACAGCGACAGGAACGCGCCGGCGATGCCGGCCATCGCTCCGCCGAACATCGTCGCGAAGTAGCGGATGCGGATCACGCGGTAGCCTACCGCGTGCGCCGACGCCGGCGATTCGCCGACGGCGCGCAGCACGAGCCCCGCCCGGCTGCGATAGAGGAACCAGGCGACGCCGGCACACAGCGCCCACGAGAAGTAGACGAGCCACTGCTGGTCGAACAGTGCCGGCCCGAGCAGCGGGATGTCCGCGAGCAGCGGGATGGGCAGTGCGCGAACCGGGGGAAGCACCACCGACTCGTAGGGCTTGCCGGCGAACGCCGCAAGCCCCACGCCGAAAATCGCGAGGGCAAGGCCCGACGCGACCTGGTTCGCGGTGAGATCGAGCACGAGAATCGCGAACGCCAGCGCCGAGGCCGCGCCTGCGACCATCGCCGCGAGCACGCCGATGATCGTGCTGCCGCTGTGCTGTGCGGCGACGAAGCCGGTCACGGCGCCGATCGCCATCATCCCCTCGACGCCGAGGTTCAGCACACCCGACTTCTCGGTGACGAGTTCGCCCAGCGCGGCGATGACGAGCGGCGTGCCGGCGACGATGCTGGCGGAGACGATCGGCGTGACGAGGCTTGCGTCCATCGCGAACGTCATGGCGCGGCGCGCGAGCGGCGCAGCCGGTAATTGACGAACACGTCGGCGCCGAGCAGGAAGAAGAGCAGCATCCCCTGGAACACCTGGCCGATCGCCGGCGGCAGGTTGAGGTGCTGCTGCGCCTGCTCGCCGCCCATGTAGAGAAGCGCCATCAGGAGGCTGGCGAAAAAGATCCCGAGCGCCGAGAGCCGCCCGACGAAGGCGACGATGATCGCCGCGAATCCGTAGCCGCTCGAAGCGTGGTCGGTGAGCTGGCCCATCGGCCCGGCGACTTCGCTCATCCCGGCGACGCCGGCGAGCGCCCCGCCGGCGACGAGTCCGATCCACACGGTGCGCGGTCCCGAAAACCCGGCATAGTTCGCCGCCGCCTCGGCCTGGCCGGTCACCTGCATCTGGAATCCGGCGTAGCTGCGCGTCATGAAGAAGTGTCCCGCGACGAGCGCAGCGATGGCGATCAGGAACGCGACCGTAAGGCGCGTTCCCGGGATCAGCACCGGCAGGAGCGCGCTGTCCGCGAACATCACCGTCTGCGGAAAATTGAAGCCCTGCGGGTCCTTCCACGGCCCGAACACGACCCACGACACGACGAACTGAGCGACGTAGACGAGCATCAGCGACACCAGGATCTCGCTCGTGTTGCAGCGCGTCTTGAGGAACGCCGGAATCGCCGCCCAGGCGGCGCCGCCGATCGCACCGGCGACGAGCATCGCCGGCAGCACCAGCATGCTCGTGCTGTCGTGGAACATGAGCGCGACGCCGGTCGCCGCGACCGCACCCATCAGGAACTGGCCCTCGGCGCCGATGTTCCACACATTCGCTCGAAAGCCTACGGCGAGCCCGGTCGCGATCAGCATCAGCGGTGTCGCCTTGAGGAGGAGCTCCGAGACGCCGTAGAGATCCTTGACCGGATCGTAGAAGAACACGCGGAAGCCATGCAGCGGGTTGCGCCCGAGCAGGATGAAGAGCACCAGCCCGCCGGCGACGGTCAGCAACACCGCAACGAGCGGCGAGCCGTAGCGCATGCGCGCCGACGCTTCGGCGCGCGCTTCGAACCTAAGCGGCATTGCGCATCTCCGCCGCCCCGGCTGCCGCATCGGGCCACATGCCGCTCATCCAGACGCCGATCTCCTCGACGTCGGTCGACGACGCAGGCTTTGCAGGCGACAGGCGGCCCGCTGCGATCACCGCGATGCGGTCGCAAACCTCGAAGAGCTCGTCGAGCTCCTCCGAGATCACCACCACCGCGCAGCCGCGACTTCGCAAGTCGATGATCGACTGCCGGATGAAGGCCGCGGCGCCGACATCGACGCCCCAGGTCGGCTGGGCGACGACGAGGAGCTTCGGCTCCTGCATGATCTCGCGGCCCATGATGAATTTCTGCAGGTTGCCGCCCGAAAGCGACTGTGCTGCGACGCCGGGACCCGATGCCTTGACGCCGAAGCGCGCGACGCACGCGGCCGCGAAGCGGCGTGCGGCGGCGAAGTCGATGAGGCCGCGGCGGACGAGGCGCATCGTACGCGCCGCGGTGAGAAGCGCGTTTTCGATGAGGCTCATCTGCGGCACCGCCCCGCGACCGAGGCGCTCCTCGGGGACGAAACACATGCCGAGGCGCCGCCGCCTGCCCGGGGCGAGACGGCCTGCGGGGATGCCGCAGATCTCGACCTGTGCAGCGTCTTCGATCATGCGCTCGCCCGAGATCATGCGCAGGAGTTCCCGCTGTCCGTTGCCGGACACGCCGGCAATGCCGACGACCTCGCCCGCGCAAACGCTGAGGCGCAGGTCCTCGAGGTTCGTTCCGAACGGATCGTCGGAAGCCTGCGACAGGCCGAGGAGACGAAGGCGGGGCTCGCCGCCGGCGAGCGCGGCGCCGCGCTCGTACGCGGGCAGATCCTTGCCGATCATCATCCGCGCCATCGACTGCGGAGTCTCGCGCGACGGGGTGAAGGTGCCGGTGACCCTGCCCGCACGAAGCACCGTCGCCGCATGGCAGAGCTCCTGGATCTCGTCGAGCTTGTGGCTGATGTAGAGGATGCTGCAGCCCTCGGCGGCGATCCGGCGCAGCGTCTCGAAGAGCTTCGCCACCGCCTGCGGCGTCAGCACCGACGTCGGCTCATCCATGATGAGGAGCTTCGGATGCTGCAGCAGGCAGCGGATGATCTCGACGCGCTGCCGCTCGCCCACCGACAGCGCGTGCACCAGCCGGCGCGGATCGACCGGCAGGCCGTAGCGCGCCGACATCGTCTCGATCCGCCGCGCGAGCTCGCGCAGGCCCGGGTGCCCGGGCAGCGCCAATGCGACGTTCTCGGCGACGGTCAGCGTCTCGAACAGCGCAAAGTGCTGGAACACCATGCCGATGCCGAGGCTTCGCGCATGCGCCGGATTCTCGGGCTCGACCGGCTCGCCTTCCCAGTACATCTCGCCGCCGGTTCGCTGCGTGACGCCATAGATGATCTTCATCAGCGTCGACTTGCCGGCGCCGTTCTCGCCCAGCACGGCGTGGATCTCGCCCGGCGCGACTGCGAGATCGATGCCGTCGTTGGCGATCACCGTGGGATAGACCTTGCGGATCCGGCGCAGGTCGAGGCGCGGCACCCCCGCTCGTGCAGCGGCTACGGCGTCTTCCATCGCCCTCCCCCTCCCCGTACGGCCGGCGCCTGCGCTGCCACGGCAATCATCGAGGCGCGATTGTAAGCCGGCCCGTGCGGACGATTCGGCCCGAGCCGCTCGCGGCGTGCCCGCGCGCGGCGTGCCCGCGCGCACGGCACCCCGGACCAAGACGCGCGCTTACGACCGCAGGATCGCTTCCGCGGCGTCGGCGAAGACCTGGCAGCCGAGCACGATGTCGTCCTCGGCGGTGTCTTCGGTGTAGTGGTGGCTGACGCCGCCGATCGACGGCACGAACAGCATTCCGGCCGGCATCCGGCGGGCGAGGATCTGCGCGTCGTGCCCGGCGCCGCTCGGCATGCGCATCCAACCCCGGCCCGCACGCCTCGCGGCGGCGCCCTCGATCGCCGCGGCGATCGGCTCGTCCATCGCCACCGGCTCGGTGTACGAGGCCCGCTCGATTGCGACGCGGCACGGCCCTGCGCGGTCCGCCGCTTCGGCGAGGCGGATCGCTGCCGCACCGAGCGTCTCCATGATCGCGAGCGAAGGGTCGCGGATCTGCAGCAGCAACTCGGCTCGCCCCGGAACGACGCTCGGCGCGTTCGGCGTGAGCACGATGCGCCCGATCGTCCACACCGTCGCGGGCCCCGCCAGCTCCGCGAGCTCGCGGTGGACCTCGTTGCAGAATGCCGTCAGTGCGACTCCAGCGTCCCTGCGCAGACGCATCGGCGTCGTGCCGGCGTGGTTCTGGTCGCCGGCGAAGGTCACCCGGTAGACGACGATGCCGACGATTGCGGTGACCACGCCGATGCGGCGCCGCCCGGACTCGAGCACGGCGCCCTGCTCGATGTGGGCTTCGAGATAGCCGCGGTAGCGCGCGGCGTCGAGGCGCGCCCGCGGCACGCCGGCGAGCCCCGCGCGCGCGATCGCCTCGCGAAGCGGCACGCCGTCGTCGCGGTGCCGTGCGCGGTCGATTTCGTCCTCCGCGAGCAATCCCGCGAAACTGCGGCTGCCGAGGAAGCTCGTGTAGTGACCCTCCTCGTCCTGCCACGAGGCAACGTCGACGCCGAGCCCACGGCACGCGGGATCGTCGCGCATGGCGCGCGCGAGCTCGATGCCGTAGACGACCCCCATCGCGCCGTCGAGCCAGCCGCCGTGCGGCTGCGTGTCGCTGTGCGAGCCGACGAGCAGCCGCGGACCGTCGCCGGCCGCGCGCCCGATCACGTTGCCGATGCCGTCGACGGCCGCGTCGAGCCCCGCATCGGCCATGCGCTGCACGAGCCAGCGGCGCGCAGCGAGGTCCGCATCGGAGAACGCGGGCCGGTGCACGCCGGTGCGGTAGCGGCCGAATCCGGCGAGCTCGCGCAGGTCGCCGATCAGCCGGGAACCGTCGATCGCTGGCATGGCGCTTTTCGGTCCGTGATCGGCCGCTCGTTCGACGACCGCTTAGGGAAGCTCTGCGAAACGGGAACGGACCCTGTTTCAGCGATCGGCCGCGCCGGGAAGCGGTGGGGATGCGGCGACGCGCGAGTTCGACCGCGAAGGCCGAGGGAGCGGGGTACCGAGACGGGCTCAAACACCGGCTGCGCTCCGCAGCCGAACTCGCGCGTCACGGTGCCCCGCTCCCTCGGCCTCCACGGTCGGTGTAGAGCGCGCCGCGGCATCCCCACCGCTTCCCGGCGCGGCCGATCGCTGAAACAGGGTCCGTTCCCATTTCGCAGAGCGTCCTCAGACACCCGTGGCGAGCCGCGCCATCACCACGACAATTGCGACCTGCATGATCCCCTGGCTCGCAACGACGTAGTAGAAGCGACTCATCATGCGCCCGATCTTGCGGCCGTCGGGCCGGGCTTTCTGCAATTCGAAGCAGACGCGCAGGCTCGTCGGCAGCAGATAGCCGACACCCTGGATCGTCATCAGCGTGACGAGGACGAGCGCCGCGGCGATCCAGCCCAACTGCGGCCAAGGAAGCCTCGTGAGGCCGAGGTCGGCGGCGAGAAACCACCCGGCGGTCGCGGTGAGGACCGAGAGCGTCGGCAGCAGGAAGACGGTCACCGGCGTCAGCCGGGTGAGCACTGCCGTTCGAACCGGCATGTCGACCCGGCGCAGGATCGGGCCGATGACGAAGCCCATGAAGAGGTCGATCCCCGTCCACAGGATGCCCGACATGACGTGGACCCAGTTCAGAAACCAGACGTTGCCGATGACAATCGCCGCAATCATCACGGCGAGCGCAAGCGCGACGTACCAGAGGTAATGCCAGCGGATCAGCTTCTGCGGGCGTTCCAGCTCTCCGGCAAGCGTTGCCATCGTCTCTCCTTCGCAGCCCCGAGGCCAACCGCCCCGGCGGACCGTATGTTAGCCGGGTGCCGGACGGCGCGCGAGACGGAAACCGTTCGTATCGGTCAGACGATGCTCTGCCGATCGCCAATGCAGAATTCAAACCATAATGGCGCCGCCGCGGGCCCCGGCGCATCCGCCTCCGGCAGCCGCGACCCGTCGCGCGGCCTCCCCGTCGTGCAGCCCGAAGCCGGGAGAAGCGATATTTCGGGCGACCGATGGAATAAAACGGCGCGCTGCGCGCTCTCTTGCACATGTTCGAGTCCGACGAGTCGCGGTACAACGGCCGGGTGCGCGAGCACTACCGCTTCCTGCTGCGCAGCGCGTGGGCGCTGACGGGCTCGCGCGCGGTCGCCGAGGACATCGTCCAGGATTGCTTCGCCACCGCCTGGAAGCACCGGCGCCAGCTTCGCAAGCTGGAGCTCGCGCGTGCCTGGCTGTTTCAGATCATGCGCCGCAACGCGCTGCGCCACCTCGCCCCGCGTCTGCCGTTCTCGGACGAAGAGGAAATCCCCGATGAGGAAGCACCCGACGCCAGCGTCGACGACCGCCTCGACGTCGTCAAGGCGCTCGCCCGGATCGCGCCGATCCACCGCGAAGTGCTGATCCTTTACTACTTCGACGACATGCCGACGGCGCGGATGGCCGAAGCCCTGGAGATCGCGCCGGGTACCGTTCTGTCGCGCCTTGCGCGCGCCCGCGACGCCCTGCGCGCCGCGATGGACCCCGAGCCTCCGCGACCGCGGCTCGCCGTTGCCGGGGCCGGCACAGCCGTGGCGCCAATGCCGCTGCGAAAGAGGATGAGATGACGCAAGATCCCGATCCCCGCACGAGCGAATTCGACCTTCGCGCGCGCACCGAGTTGTCGCTCGCCTACGACCCCGGCGAGCCTCCGCAGTACCTCTTTCGCCTACCCGAACCCTGGCTTGCGCGCCGCAACGTGCTCGCGGGTCTCGGCGCCCTTCTCGCCGGCGGCCTTGGCACCGGCGCCGTGATGGCCCAGCGCCCCCCCGACCTGGTGCGGGGTGCGATCGAGCACGAATACTACGAGCGCACGCTGCGCGGCAGGTTCATCGACCCCGCTCCGTTGCTGCAGCATCTCGGCCTCTCGCCTGCCCAGCCGGTCCCCGGCTATCCGCAGCTGATGCGCATCTGCGACATCGAGGGTCACGCCGTCTATCACTTCACGACGTTCTTCGAGCACGGCGGAATGGTCACCGTGTTCGCCTTCGCCGACCCGGTGATGCTGCGCACGGGCGCAGGCTGGTGGTCCAACGCGTACTGGCAGGTGGTCAATTCTCGTGCGGGCAAGCCGCTGGTGATGGTGGCCGAGAAGAAGCAGGCCCTGGCGGTGGCGCGTGCGAGCCTGGCAGGTGGTGCTTCCTGAACGGCGTGTGATTACCACCATAGGAGGAGAGATGGACGATACCGACAAGGCCAAGCGTTCACCGTTCGCGCGACGGCAGTTCCTGCGTGCGGCGGGTGCGCTTGGGGCAGGCTCGATGATCGGCGCGCAGGCGCTCGATGCACTCGCCGCCAGCACCTACATGCTCCCGATCGGCAACGGCGAGCGGCCGGTGCTGCAATATCCGCAGAAGCGGCCGCTCATCGTCCTCACGAGCCGGCCACCGCAGCTCGAGACGCCCTTCGAGGTCTTCAACGAGAGCGTCATCACGCCGAACGACGCGTTCTTCGTCCGCTATCACCTCGCCGGCGTGCCGACCGACATCGACGGCGACGCATTTCGCATCAACGTGAAAGGCAAGGTCAATACGCCGCTCACGCTCAGCGTCGCTGAGCTCAAGAAGCTCGATTCGATCGAGTACGTCGCGGTCAACCAGTGCTCGGGCAACAGCCGCGGCCTGTTCAATCCGCGCGTCGCGGGAGGCCAGCTCGCCAACGGCGCGATGGGCAACGCGAAGTGGCGCGGCACTCCGCTGAAGGCCGTGCTCGACAAGGCGGGCGTGCAGGCGGGCGCCAAGCAGGTGCGCTTCGACGGCCTCGACGGGCCGGTCCTGCCGACGACCCCCGACTTCGCCAAGGCGCTCGACGTCGATCACGCGATGGATGGCGAGGTGATGATCGCGTACTCGATGAACGATGCCGACCTGCCGATGCTGAACGGCTACCCGGTACGGCTGATCGTTCCCGGCTATTACGGCACCTACTGGGTCAAGCACCTGAACGAGATTACCGTGCTCGACGGCGTGCTCGACAACTTCTGGATGGCGACCGCCTACCGCATCCCCGACGACGCCTGTGCGTGCGTGCCTCCGGGAACCGGACCGAAGAAGACGACGCCGATCAACCGCTTCGACATCCGGTCGTTCATCACCAGCGTGAAGGACGGGGCGAAGGTCAAGGCCGGCAGCCCGCTGCACCTCCGAGGCATCGCGTTCGACGGCGGATTCGGCATCCGCGAAGTCGACGTCTCCACCGACGGCGGCCGCACGTGGAAGGAGGCGACGCTCGGCAAGGACCTCGGCAAGTATTCGTTTCGCGAGTGGCAGACCACCGTCGCGCTCGGCCGCGGCACACACGAGCTCAAAGTACGCGCAGTGAACGCGATCGGGCAATCGCAGCCGTCGGCGCCGCTGTGGAATCCGGCCGGCTACATGCGCAACGTCGTCGAGACCACCCGCGTCACGGCGGCCTGAGGGAGGGAAGCGCGATGAATCACTCGAACAACATGCGATGGGCTCTTCTGGTCGGAACGCTGGCGGCGCTGGGTGCCGCGGCGCCGGCTGCCGCACTCAAGATCGAGTTGCCGGTGGAGACCGCGGCATTCAAGCGCGGCCCGGGTGCGGACGCCGCCAACGAGCAGTGCCGGACCTGTCACTCCGTCGACTACATCACCACGCAGCCGCGCGACAAGCCGCTTGCCTTCTGGAAGGCCGAAGTCGAGAAGATGAAGAAGGTCTACGGCGCGCCGATTCCCGATGACAGGATCGACGAGCTCGCGGACTATCTCGCGAGGAACTACGGGACCGACAAATAGCCGGCGTCACCGCCGCCGCACGACGGGGTATGCGGCCACCGAGATCAGGACGTCGACGACGAGTGCGGCGGCAAACACGCTGGGCAGCGTGATCCGCGTCACGAGCAGCGACACGGTGGTGAAAAAGCCGACGAAGCCGAACAGGCCAAGCACCAATCCACGCAGCACACCTTGCGCCGCAGGCGCGCCCTCGTGCCGGTGAGCGAAGACCGACAGCACTGCTGCGAATACCGGAAACGTTGCAGCAAGTCCGCTCAGTGTGGGCCCGAGCACCGTTGCGATCGACGTGATCGAGAGCACCAGCGCGGTCGCGACGATCATCCGTAGCGGCAGATCCCATTTCGGCGCCTCGGCTGGTCCCGCTTCGGCCGCCGGAGAGCCGATCGTCCACGCCGCAGCCGCGAGCGCCGCGCACGCGACGACGACCAGTGCGATCGTCGGCAGCCCCAGGAACCTGAGAAGAAATCCGGAGGCGACAAACGACAAACTCGCGCCGAGGAGGCATTTCGTCCATGGCCGATCGCGTGCAAGACAGGCATAGGCCGCGGCAAAAGCCGCCTGTGCAGCCGTCCCCTGCAACGACCCGTCGGCCGCAAGCTGTGCGAAGCGCGGTCCCTGCTCGATCGCGAGGAAGACGGCAATCGGGCCCGACGTCAGCGGCA
>JAFEDF010000113.1 GCA_018241785.1 Pseudomonadota bacterium
CGCCGAGCGCAGCGACGGGAGCGTCGTGACGGACGCCGAACGGCTGCGCCTGGGCGAGCGGCTGACGCTCAGCTTCGCGCGCGGGCGCGCGCAGGCCGATGTCGCTGCGCTCGAGCCTCCGGCGCCGGAGTGAACGGCGACGCGCGGGGCTTCAATCCGGTGACGCGCGCGAGTTCCCAGTGGCGCGTCGCGAGGAGCATCCCGGTGCTTGCGCGCTGTCGCGACGGCAGCGTCGCGTCGAGTTCCGCAAGCTCGAGGAACTCCGCGGCGAGGTGCGCGAGCCTGCGCTGCATGAGCTCGTAGGACGCTTTCGACAGCTCCCGGTACTCGAAGCGGAAGTAGCCGCCGGCGCGATCGAACTCGGCGGCGATGAAGTCGCCCAGCACGCGCGCGCCGTGCGCGCGGTGAATCGGTCCGCCGGGATGCAGGCGGAGGAGCTTCGGCACCCTGAGCCGGACGCGGTCGCCCGGCAGCAGATCGACGAGCCCGAGGCGATCGAGCTTCACCAGGCTGCGCGTCAGATCGGGGGGCGACAGTTCATAGCCGGCGAGGATGTCGGCCGCGGTCCAGTCGGAGAGCAGCAGGTAGAAGACTCCGAGCAACACCGCATCGCCGGCGAGCGCCTTCTCCTGCGCGTCGGTCATCTCGCGCACTTCTTCGTCGCGCCCGCGCGCGAGCCTCGCGAGCTCGAAAAGATCGATGTCGAGCACACGGCAGAACTCGTCGAGCCGCGCCAGCGTGAAACGCCGCACCGAGAAGAGCCGCTTGACGCTCGCCTCGGAGAGTCCGAGCCGCCTTGCCGCCTCGGCGTAGGTGATGCCTTGACTTCTCAGCACCCGCTTCAGCGTTTCGATCAGTTGCGTGGAATCGGTCATCGCAAGTCCTGTCGTTCGAACGGATGCGCCCTTGCGCAAGCACCGGCGGCGGGTCCGGCGGCGGCCCCGGGGTTGCCGTTGCGGACCATGAGTATCGTATTGCGCTACTTTACTGTATCAGGATTGTAATGCGCTACCGCGTGGACGAGAGTTCGACCGCGGGCCGAGTTCGACCCGCGTCAAACCACCGGAGACCGCCATGAACGCCAGACCTCTCGCCGCCGCAGTGCTTGTCGCCGTGTCGCTCGCGCAATCGTTCGTCACGACTCCTGCTTTCGCGCAGGACAGCCGCGCGCAATCCGCGGAAGCTTCGCACGCCTCCCTCGCAGCGTCGGGAATGATCGTCGCGGGCAGCGCCGGAATCGTCCGCGCCGGCGCCCGGCTCGTCGTCGCGTCGGTCACTCCGGTCGCGAACGCGAGCGTGATCGTGCTGCGCGACGCCGCCACCGGCGTCGAGGTTTCGGTGCGAGTCGTCGGCAAGCTCGCGACCGCGGCGTCGCTCGCCGCCGGGCAGACGGTGAAGATCGTTGCCGAAGCCGCCGGCTACTCGCTGATGGCCGCCGGCCGGCTCGTCGCCTTCATCCCCAACGAGGTCGGTCACGCGCTCGTCCACCAGACGCCGCTGACCCCGAGCTGACCCAGAACCGGGGACATCACCCACGCGGCACGCTGCAAAGGACACCGCCATGATCCGTGCCACGCTCTGCCTCGCGTTCGCCGCCGTCCTCGCCGCCCACGCGGCGGGTGCGCACGCCGGGCAGGCCTGTACCGAGACGCGGCTTGCCCCGGCCGAGGTGCGTGCGGGGCTGACCCTCGCGCTCGACCTCTCGCGCGAGCTCGATCGCGACCACGCCGAGATCGCCATCGTCGCGCGGGTCGGGCAGGATCTGTCGCGCTACGGCCTGCGCTATTCGCACGTCGGCATCGCCTGGCGCAGCGGCCCGCGCGGCGCCTGGTCGATGCTCGAGGAGCTGAATCAATGCGGGACCGCGCACTCGACGCTCTACGACGACGGCTTCGGCAATTTCTTCCTCGACGACATGTTCGCCTACGAGGCCAAAGTCGTCATTCCGTCCGCCGACGTGCAGCGGCGCATCGCCGCCGCGCTCGCGTCGGGCGCCGCGACGCGGCTGCACGAACCTCGCTACAGCGAAATCGCCTATCCGTGGAGCACGCGCTACCAGAACTGCAACCAGTGGGTCCTCGAGACCGTCGCCGAAGCGCTCGATCCGCAAAGCGTGGCGGATCGCGCCGGCGCGCAGGCGTGGCTGCGCGCGAAAGGCTATCGGCCGACGACGCTTCACGTCTCGCCGATCGAACAGTTCGGCGCGCAGCTCTTCTCGTCCAGCCTCGCATTCGACGACCATCCGCAGGAGCGCCTGATGGCGGGTGAGATCGACGTCGTGACCGCCGAGTCGGTGATGGACTTCGTCGCACGGATCGATCGCAGCGCGACCGTGCGTGTGCTTTCGGTCGACCCCGCCGCCGCACCGGTCCCGCCGGCCCGGCCAGCCCC
>JAFEDF010000114.1 GCA_018241785.1 Pseudomonadota bacterium
CGGCGGATCGGTCACCGTGACGGTCAGCGGCGGCATCCAGTCGTGGACGGTGCCGGCGACCGGCACCTACCACATCGTCGCGACCGGCGCGCAGGGCGCATCGGGCGACGCGGGCTTCGTCGGCGGGCATGGCGCGCAGGTCTCCGGCGATTTCGCGCTCACCGCCGGGCAGGTCCTGAAGCTCGCCGTCGGCCAGCAGGGTGTCGGTCAATCCTCCGGCACGAACGGCGGCGGCGGCGGCGGCAGCTTCGTCGTCAGCAGCTCGAACGCCGCGATGCTGATCGCGGGCGGCGGCGGCGGCACGCGGACCAGCGTATCGCAGAACGGCTGTGATGCGTCGCTGACCCAGTTCGCGGTGACCGGCAGCGGGGCTTCGATGACCTCGGCCTGTGCGCTCGAGGTTGCGAACCTCGGGCTCGGCGGGATCATCTCGAGCGACAGCTGGGGCTCGGCCGGGGCGGGCTTCAACGGCGACGGTGCCACCGATCCCAGTGGCGGGGGCACCCACGGCGGCGGCTACTCGTGGGCGAACGGGATGCTCGGCGGAACCAGCGACTCAGTCTGCGACTTCAGCGCTCCCGGGGGTTTCGGGGGTGGCGGTACAGGCAATGGCTGCGACGGTGGTGGCGGCGGCGGCGGCTATTCGGGCGGCGACGGCGGACGCGTCGCCGGTGGCGGCGGCTCGTTCAATTCGGGGACCAGCCCGACAGCCGTGGTCGCGACGACGACCGGCGACGGCAGCATCGTCATCACGACGTCGGCGTCCCCGGTGGCGACTGCAGTGCCGACGCTCTCGCAGTGGGGCCTCGTCGTGCTCGGCGGCCTTCTCGCGTTCGCCGCGCTGATCACGCTGCGCCGGCGCGCAGCCTGATTCGCACGACCTCGACGGCGACCCGCCCGGCCGGGCGGGTCGCCGCGTTTCCGGCGTTGCCCCGTATAATCCCTCTGCCCGTCCGGCCGGGCGCGAAGAGGGAGTCCTCTTGCAGATCGCAAGCCGCACGTACGACACGATCGTCGTCGCGACACCCGTGGGCCGTATCGACCAGGCGGCCGCCGCTCCGTTCGAGCAGGCGCTCGCTCCCCATCTCGCGGACGGCGCCGTCGAGGGGCTGGTGCTCGATTTCGGTGGCGTCGAATACATCAGCAGCATCGGCCTTCGCGTCCTGATGGTCGCGTCGAAGTCCTTGCGGCGGCGCAAGGCCCGCATTGCCGTGGCCGCGATGCGCCCGGTCGTGGCCGAGATCTTCAAGATCAGCCGCTTCGATGCCGTCGTCGAAGTGTTCCCGTCGCTTCGGGGCGCACTCAGCGTCCTCTCGCCCGCGGCGCGCGACGCCTTCGACGCGGGCTGACGGCACCGCCCGCGCGCCTCACGCCGAGCATGCGCTGCATTCGCTTCTGGGGAACGCGCGGCTCGCTGCCCGTGGCGCTCACGACCCGCGACGTGCGCGCGAAGCTCGCTGCGGCGCTGCGTGCCGGCTCAGGGCGGAGGTTCGACTCGGAGGCGGATCTCGACGCCTTCCTCGACGCGCTTCCCTTCGAGGTCGCGGGAACGTACGGCGGGCACACGGCCTGCGTCGAACTCGAGACCGGTGACGCCGACTACGTCGTCTGCGACCTCGGCAGCGGGCTGCGGCCGTTCGGGCAGGCGGCGATCGCGCGGCACGGGCCGGCGAGCCCGCGCACCTATCACCTGTTCGTGTCGCACCTGCACTGGGATCACATCATGGGCCTGCCGTTCTTCGTGCCCGCGTACGTGCCGGGCAACCGGCTCGTGTTCTACGGCGCCCACGCGGAGCTCGAGGCGGCGCTGCGCCGGCAGATGGAACCCCCTTCGTTCCCGGTGCCGTTCTCCGCGTTCAATGCGTCGATCGAATTCGTCCATCTCGAGCCGGGCCGCAGGCACAGCGTCGCCGGGATGCAGGTGACGGTCAAGCACCAGCAACACACGGGCGATTCCTACGGCTATCGATTCGAGCAGGACGGCCACACGGTGGTTTACTCGACCGACTCGGAGCACCGGCTCACCGACGCCGCGGAGAGCGCCGAGTTCGCGGCGTTCTTCCGCGATGCCGACGTGGTCGTGTTCGACGCCATGTACTCGCTTGCCGAGGCAACGTCGGTCAAGGCCGACTGGGGGCATTCGAGCAACATCGTCGGCGTCGAGCTCTGCCAGCTCGCGCAGGTGAAGCATCTGTGCCTCTTCCACCACGAGCCCGCGCTCGCCGATGCTGCGCTCGCGGCCGTGCTCGCCGAGACGCGCCGCTTCGAGCAGATCACGCGAAGCGGGCCGCCGATGCGCGTCAGCAGCGCCTGGGACGGCCTGGAAATCCGCTTGTGACGCCTCCGGCCGCGGAGGGTGTGGCGCTCCGCACCGCGTCGATCTACCGTCTCGGGGCGATCCTGGTCGTCGTCATCGCCATTGCGCTGGCGCTCGGCCTTGCGCAGCGCCTCCCGCTGCAGTCGGCGTGGTTCGATGCCTGCCAGCGCGTCGCGCCGCGAAGCGTCGAGTCGTCGCCGGTGACCATCGTCGAGATCGACGATCGGAGCCTCGCCACATTCGGGCGCTGGCCGTGGCCGCGTAACCTCCTCGCGCAGTTGATCCACACGATCGGCGGTGCGGAACCGGCTGCGATCGGCATCGACGTCGTGATGCCCGAGCCCGATCCGCTCTCGCCCGACAACCTCCTTGCGCGGATCGACCCGGGTGCCGCGCTGTCGGGAAGGCTCACCGACCTCCCGTCGAACGACCGCGAGCTCGCGAACGCGCTCGCGACGTCGCCTACGGTGCTGATCCTGGTCGAGTCATCGACCTCGACGCCGAGGCCGTTTCGCGTCGCACCCGTGATCGTCAGGGATGCTCACCGCATGTCCGCGTCGGCGAGTGCCGCGGTGGCGCGGCTCGCGCGCTTTCCAGGCGTGATCGCAAGCCTGCCGATGCTCAACGCGGCAGCGAAAGGATGGGGGTTCGCATCGGCGCCCGACGCAGGCCTGACACTGCGCAGCATTCCGCTGATCACCGACGTCAACGGAACGCTTGTTCCCGCGCTCGCCGTCGAGATGTGGCGTGTGGCGATGCACGTTTCGTCGCTGCAGCTCATCACCGGCAACGGCAGCGTGCGCGGCGTGCGCGTGGGGAGCCGCTTCTTCGCTACGGAGGCCGACGGAGCGGCGCGCATCTGGTTCTCGCCTCATTTGTCGCAGCGCTTCGTGTCGGCCAAGGACGTGCTCGAGGGCACCGTCGGCGCCGCCCGCTTTGCCCATCGCTTCGTGCTGATCGGCGTCACGGCGACCGCTCAGGGCGACTACCTTTACACGCCGGTCGGCGCGCGGATGCCGGGCGCCGAAATCCACGCGCAGCTCCTCGAGAACCTCTACGACGGGACGCTGCTCGAGCGCCCGCGGTGGGGAGCGCCGGCCGAGGGGCTCGTGTTCCTCGTTCTGGGGGCGCTGCTCGTATGGACGGTCCCGCGCTGGCAGGTGAGGGGCGGCTCGGCTCTCGTGCTCACCGTCGTCGTGGCGCTGCTCGCTGCGGGGTTCGCCGCCTATCGCGGCGCGCGCGTATTGCTCGATGCGGCGACACCCGCGCTGGCGCTGTTCGTGCTGTTCGGCGCCCTGCTCGCGATGACGCTCGCTGCGGCGACGCGCAACCGCAAGGCGCTGCAGCGGGTCGTGCAGCGGCAGCGCGAGGAGAGTGCGCGCGTCGAAGGCGAGCTCGCAGCCGCGCGGCGGATCCAGACGGACATGCTGCCGGAGCCGTCGACGGTCGGGGACCGGCGCCTCGGCCTCGTCGCGGCGATGGAGCCGGCGCAGGAGGTGGGTGGCGATCTCTACGACTTCTACCGCCTCGACGATCATCGCCTCTTCTTCATGCTGGGCGACGTGTCGGGCAAGGGGCTGTCGGCGAGCATCTTCATGGCGGTGTCGAAGGCGCTTTGCAAGAGCGTCACGCTGCGCTCGGTCGACACCGACGTCGGGGACCTGATGACTACGACGAACGCCGAAGTCGGTCGCGACAATGCTTCGTCGCTGTTCGTCACCGCATTCGCCGGTGTGCTCGACCTCGCGAGCGGTGAAGTCGAGTACTGCAATGCCGGGCACGAGAACCCGTTCGTCGTGCGCAGGGCGAGCGGCGCGGTCGAGCGCGTCGAAGACGGCGGCGGACCGCCGCTGTGTGCGGTCGACGGCTACGCCTATCGAAGCGCTCTGTTGCGCCTCGCGCCGGGAGACATCCTGTGCCTCGTGACCGACGGCGTGACCGAAGCCGAGAGTGCGGCGGGCGCGCTCTTCGGCACTGCGCGCGTGGCGAGTGCGCTCACCGGCGCCGCGTCGGTCGAGGAGGCGGCGGCGCGGCTCGGCAGCGACGTCGCCGCATTCGCCGAAGGCGCGACGCAGACCGACGACATCACGATGCTCGTGCTGTCGTGGAAAGGACCCTAGGGAATCCCTGCGAAACGGGAACGGACCCTGTGTCAGCGATCGGCCGCCGCCGGGAAGCGGCGGGGATGCTCCGGTGCGCGAGTTCGACCGCGAAGGCCGAGGGAGCGGGGCACCGTGACGGGCTCAAACACCGGCTGCGTTCCGCAGCCGAACTCGCGCGTCACGGTACCCCGCTCCCTCGGCCTTCGCGGTC
>JAFEDF010000115.1 GCA_018241785.1 Pseudomonadota bacterium
ACCTCGAGCGGGTCCCGGACGATCTGCGTGATCAGTTTCAGCGCATCGCGGCTCGTGAGCTTCTCCTTGACCTGCCCCTGGAACTGCGGGTCGAGGATGCGCACCGCCAGTACGTAGTGGAGCCTCGCCGACACGTCCTCGGTCTGCAGGCGCGCGCCGCGCGGCAGCAGGCCGTGATGGTCGACGAACGCCTTCACGGCCTCGAAGACCGCGGCGCGGAGCCCCGCCTCGTGGGTACCCCCCGCAGGCGTCGGAATGAGGTTGACGTAGCTCTCGGCGACCGCCGTGCCCTCGTCGTACCAGGCGAGCGCCCAGGCGGCTCCTTCGCCCTCGGCAAAGGTGTCGCCGTCCTTGGGCTTACCGAGATAGGTCTCGCCCGCAAAGACGGGCGCGACCGGGGTCAGACCTTCGCCCAGCTCCCGCAGATATTGTTCGAGGCCGCCCGAGTAGGCCCAGGACTGCGTCTTCCACTCCTTGCCTTTCTCGACCGCCAGCGTGAATTTCACGCCAGGCAGCAGCACCGCCTTGGCGCGCAGCGTCCGTTGGAGATCCGGCAACGAGATAGTCGGCGCATGAAGTACTTCGGATCCGGATAGGCGCGGACCAGCGTGCCGGACACGCGTTGCCCGCAGGTTCCGATCACCTTGAGCTTTTCCGCCACCTCGCCGCCCGCAAACACGATCCGGTGCACCTTGCCCTCGCGCTTGACCTCTACCTCGAGGCGGCGCGAGAGCGCGTTGGTCACCGAGACGCCGACGCCGTGGAGCCCGCCCGAGAACGCGTACGCCCCATCGCCGTCTTTCTTGTCGAACTTGCCGCCGGCATGCAGGCGCGTGAACACGACCTCGACGGTGGACACCTTTTCCACGGGATGGACGCCGACGGGAATACCGCGGCCGTCGTCCTCGACGCTGACCGACTGATCGGCGTGCAGCCGGACCTCGATGCGCGTTGCGTAACCGGCGAGCGCCTCGTCGGCCGCGTTGTCGATCACTTCGTGAATGATGTGGGTCGGATCGCTGGTCCGTGTGTACATGCCGGGCCGCTCGCGGACCGGTTGCAGGCCCTTGAGCACGCGGATCGACGATTCCTCGTATCTGCCCTTTGCCAAAGTCGTGTCCTTTTGTTACGGCGTTCCGGCCGCAAGCCCGCGAACGTCCGACGCGGGCGGCATCATAGTACAAATTACCGGGGCATCTGGAGCGATCAGGAAAGGGTGTTCGGAGGCGCCACGCGGGAAGCAAGGCGGTGACGTAAGCGCTGACCGCATCGAGGAGGTGCCAAGCGCCGTGACGGCGTTTACGTCTCTGTCACCTTGATCGCCACACGATCACGACGCACCGGGCGGAGCGCGAAACGAGGACTTGAAGACGCGCCGTCATGCGAGATCCTTGAGATGCGAGCCGATCGCAATGCACAGGAGCATAAGCAATGACCCACGCGGTAGTAACCACCAACGGAACGCCGCCGGCAGCGCCCACGCTGCTCGGGCAGGGAACCGTGCGCATTCCCACGGGCGGCAAGATCCGGGCGGGCATCAAGGTGCTCACCAGGAAAGCTGCCGAACACCCCAAGGCGACGGGGAGCTCCGAGCGTGGTGCTGCGGCAAACCGGTCGTTCGAAGAGATCGAGCGCGCGATCAGCGAGGCCGTGCCCGAGCTCAAGGCGCCGCTGATCCCGAAGAACGTGCCGTGGTTCACGGTGCGGCCGGACGACTTTCCGAATCCGGAAGTCGCCAAGGAGATCCTGGCGGCCTACGGCGAAGACCGTGGCGACGGTACGCAGCGCCTCTACCGCTTCCCGGTCGTGTTTCCGGCCGACACGTGGCAGGCGGTGATGCCGCACGAGCTCGTCGCTTGGGGCGCAAGCGAAAAAAGGTTCTGGAGCGAGTACTCGCCCGACGGCCGCGTGCGCTCCTGCACGTGCTACGCGCCGGTACCGATGGACGCCACGGGGAAGCGCGCGATCCGCATCTTCGGCGGGCGCAAGACGATGCTGCGCCCGGAAAACGGCGGCCTGTGCGACCCGGAGCTCTGCAGCGAGTACCAGAACCGCCAGTGCAACCTATCTGGCCGCTTCATCTTCTTCATCCCCGGCATCAAATCGCTCGGCGCGTTCGAGCTGCACACCAACAGCTTCTACGCGATGAACGCGGCGATCCAGAAGTTCGAGACTATCGCCTTCATGCGCGGCGGCCGCATCTCGGGCTTCCTGGACGGCAAGCGCACGTCGTTCTTCATCACCAAGAAGCTCAAGGAAGTACCGCACATCGACGAGACGGGACGCGCTGTTCGCGTAGCGCATTGGATCATCGAGCTCGAGGCACCGATCGACGTTACCGTGCTGTTGCGGAATGACGAAGAGGACGAAGCTGCGATCGTGAACGGCAGCGCAGCCGCGCGAGTGCTCGAAGGCGCGTGCGCGCCGAGCGAGCCGGCCGGAGATGATGGGATCATCGGCGCTTCGGAGATTCCGTCTACTCCAGGAGCCCGAGCCGAAGACGAGAAGGAGTACCTGAGCACCGGGTCCAACGAGCCAGCCCCGACAGCGCCTGCGATGCAAGCGACGTCGGCACAACGCGAGGGCGGCACGGGACCGAGCGCCGAGCAAGTGATCAACGCGGCAGCCGAGTTTGGTGTCGACCGGGAGCGCTACGCGGCCTACGCGGCCAAGCGCTGGGGTCCGGGTTGGAACATCAATGGGGCGGGCCGGCGCCGGGCGCTCGCCGAGATCGAAAGCTTCCGCGACGATCCGGACGGCTTCGTGGACAAGATCGACGCCGAGCTCGGTGCCTTCTCGTGAGACGAAGGTGCTGCTCACAGACCGGCCAGTCGCTAATAGAAGACAACCGATGATTCGAGTAGCGCATTTTTCGGACCTCCACTACGCCGGCGCGACGCTGAGCGAGGTGCATCGGTGCTTCAGTTTCGCCGTCGCTACGGCCATCGCGCGTGGAGTCGACTGCGCGGTGATCTCGGGGGATTCGACCGATCATGCGTTGGAGCTGCACACCCCTGCCGTACAAGCGCTGGCGCGGCGCCTGCAACAACTCGCTGCGCATTGTCCCGTGCTGTTGCTGCAAGGTACGTATTCGCACGAGCCGCCGGGTACACTCGACCTCTTTCGCCTGCTCTCCACACGCCATCCCATCCACGTCGCGGATCGCATCGAGCAGGTCGCGCTCATGCGCGCCGGCGAATGGCTGGCTTCGGGTGGCTGGCGCTTCGATTCGCTGCCGGAGGAGGCGGGAGTCGTCTTTTCGTGCCTGCCGTCGGTGAACAAGGCCGACGTCGCTGCGGCGATCGACGCCGCGAATGCCGCCGAGGCCGTCGGCGAGGCGATCGCGAGCCTGCTCCGCGGATGGGGTGTGGTGAATCGACGGGCGCGCTTGGCGGGCCTGCCGACCGTAGCGGTTTCCCACGGGACCGTGCTGGGCTGCTTCACTGAGCACGGCGTGCCGATGGCGGGCCTCGACCATGAGTTCACGACCTCGAGTCTGTTCAGCGCGGAGGTATCGGCTTTCATGCTCGGCCACATCCACAAGCACCAGGTCTGGCGCGACGGGACGCGCCTGGTGGCGTACCCCGGCTCGATCGGGCGGCTGCATTACGGCGAGGAGGGCGACAAGGGCTTCCTTCTTTGGAGCGTCGACGCGAACGGCGCAGGCCTGGAGTTCGTCCCGACGCCGGCGCGACGCATGGTGCATATCGACTTCGACGCGAAGCCGGATATGGAAGTTGTGAGGATCGCGGCTGCGCAGGCCCAGGGCGCTTACGTGCGGGTGCGGTGGTGCTTTCCGGAAGAGGAGAGCGGCACCGTCGATCGTGCCGCGATCGTGGCGGAGCTCGCGGGCGCCGCCGAAGTCAAGCTCGAAGGTCGCGTCGTTCCGGTCGTGCGCTCGCGCGCGGGAGGAATCAGTCGCGAACACAGCCTTCCGGAAAAAGTCCGCCGCTGGGCCGAAGCCACCGGGGTTGACGGCGGCGGACTTCTTGCGAGACTGGAGCGCATGGAAGCCGCGGAGGTCGAGCAGATCGTCGCTGAAATCGCGCGGGGCGAGTCCGGCGCGATCGTTCCGGAGCATGGATCGCAGGAGTGCCCCGTCGATGACGCGCTCGCGACCGCTGAGCTGCCGAGGTGATCACGGTGCCGACGAAGCTCACACGCCCTGTACGGCGCACAACGCGGGTGATCGTCGAGCGGCAGCGGAGGCCGAACTGTCCGTCATGATTCCGGAGACACTGCGTCTTAACGGCTTCGCCGGCATTCGCGCCGGTCTCGGGCGGGATGAGCTGGCGCTCGACTTCGCGCAGCTCGCCGGCGACGCGCAGCTCGTTGCGCTCTCGGGTCCCAACGGGGCTGGCAAGACGACCGTGATGGATAACCTGCAGCCCTACCGGCTGCTGCCCTCGCGTGCGTCGAGCTTGAGCCCCGCGGGATTCTCCTTCTACGAGCATCTCGTGCTGCCGCAGAGCGTGAAGGAGCTCGTGTGGCGACACCAGGGAGCGCGTTACCGGTCGACGCTCGTGTTCCGCATGAACGGACGACGCAAGACCGAAGCCTATCTCCACGTCGAGGAGAACGCGCAGTGGCGCCCAATGAAGCTCGCGGACGGCACGGTGAGCGACGGCCGCGTGGAAACCTACGACGCCTGCGTCGAGGCGCTGCTGGGCAACCCGGAGACGTTCTTCACGTCGGTGTTCGCGGCGCAGAACCGCCGACCGCTTTCCTCCTACACCGCGGGTGAGATCAAGGAACTGATGGTCGAATTCCTGGGGCTCGCTCGGATCCGGCAGACGGGCGAGAAGGCTTCGGCAGTCGCGCGACTGCTCAGGACAACGCTGGACGAGCGTCGCCGCGCACTGGGCGGCTTCGGGGATGCCGACCAGCGCATCGCCGCGCTGGAGCACGCGCTGGCGCGCTCGACGCAGGAGCTCAACCGGATCACGCAATGCAAGGCCGCCGCGCGGGCAGAAGTCGAGCGCGCCCATGCGACCGTCGTCCAGCTCGGCGCCGAGCGCGATGCGAACCGTGCGGTCGAAGAACACCGGGCAGCAGTGAACACGCGCCTTGCCGATGCCCGGGAAGCGCTCGCGAAGGCGCTGAGTACGCTCGCTCATGATCGCGAGAGGGAACAGGCTCGCGTCGCGCAACTCGCGGCCGAGTTGCGGGAAGCCGGTGAGCTTGCCGAGCGACGCCGAACCGCGCTGGCCGCGCGACGAAAGGAGG
>JAFEDF010000116.1 GCA_018241785.1 Pseudomonadota bacterium
CGAAGTGCACCGGGTCGATGCCGACCGCGCGGACGAGGGGCATCACCACCGGTACGACGAGAATGATCGCCGCTGCCGAATGCAGGAACATGCCGAGCAGCAGAAACAGAAGATTGAGCATCGCGAGCACCAGCCACTTGTCGTGCGTCAGTGCCGACACCGACTGCGCGAGGTGCTGGGGCGCCTGCACCTCGGTGAGGTACGTGCCAAGGAGCTCGCTCGTCGCGACGAGCAGCATCACCACTGCGGTCTGTACGGCACCGTCGACGATCGCACGCCGCAGCTCGGCGGCGTCGAGCTCGCGATAGATGACGAGCCCGACGAAGAGCGCCGCGACGACGGCGAGCGCGGCACCCTCGGTCGCCGTGACCACCCCTCCGAAGATGCCGCCGAGGATGATGACCGGCAGCAGGAACGCCCAGATGGCCTCGCGCCCGGTGCGACGCACGCGCTGCCACGAGAACGCGTCCTCGCGCGGCAGGTTGTAGCGGCGCGCGTAGACGTGCGCGACCCCCATCAGGCCGAGGCCGCCGAGGATGCCCGGAACGATGCCCGCGACGAAGAGCTGCACGACCGAGGTCTCCGCCATGACCGCGTACAGGATCATCGGGATCGACGGCGGGATGATGACGGCGAGCGTCGCCGCCGATGACATCACCGCGGCGGCGAGCGGCGCCGGGTAGCCTTTCGACTTCATGCCCGGGATCAGGATCGAGCCCAGCGCTGCGACGTCGGCGACCGCCGAGCCCGAGATTTCCGCGAAGAACAGCGACGTGCCGATCGACACCTGCGCGAGACCGCCGCGGATCCAGCCGAACAGCGCCGAAGCGAACGCGATCAACCGCTGCGAGATCCCCGACGCGTTCATGATCGCGCCGGCGAGGATGAACAGCGGGATCGCGAGCAGCGGGAAGTTCGTCGCACCGTTGTAGGTGACGAGTGCGACGTTGGGCAGCACCGAGAAGCCGTGGCTCACCACCATCGCGACCACGGCGACGATGCCGAGTGCCACCGCGATCGGCACGTCGATGATGACGAGCGCCAGCACGCAGCCGAACACGGTCAGAATCGAGCTCATCGCGAAGGCCGGCCGCTACTGCGTCGCATCGCCGATCGGAACCGTGGCCGGCGCTTCGGGTGCGGTCGCGCGGACGAGCTCGACGAGCCGCAGCGCCTCGGCAACCACGATCAGCAGCGACGAGATCGGGATCACCGACTGCACGATGCTCATCGGCACCTGCGGCAGGCTCACCATGTCGTCGGTGGCGAGTACCGGCAGGACGCGCGCACCGATCACGCCCAGCAGCACGAAGAACGCGATGACGAGGAGCTGCGCAACGATGCGCGTGCGGCGCTGCCAGCGCCACGGCATGGCGTCGACGAGCTCGGGGCAGCCGATGTGTGCCCGCCTCACCGAGCCGAGCGCGGCACCGTAGAACGTGAGCCACGCGAGCAGCACCGAGGCGACCTCGTCGTACCACGACAGCGCATGGCCGGCGAAGCGGAACACGACTCCGGCGGACACCTCGATGGACAGCACCGCCATCAGCACGATGACGATCCATTCGAGGATCCGCCCGTACTGCGCGCGGAATGCAGCGAGCGCACCGCGGCCCGCGCGCGCCCCGCCCGCCGCTCGCCGCCCGGCGCTTGCTTGCCGTCCGGCGGCTGCCACCCGCTCCCCGGAGCGACGCGCCATCAGCGCAGCGTCGCGGCGCGATCGATCAGCGCCTTCGCGCCGGGCACGTCCTTCTCGAACTCGGCATAGATCGGCTGGCTCGCCTTGACGAACGCCTCCTTGTCGACGTCGTTGACCTGCATGCCTGCCGCCTTCAGCTTGCCGAGGAGATCGTTCTCGTCGTGCTCGGCGGTCTGGTAGACGAACGCCTGCGTCTGCTTCGCCGTGTCCTCGAGGATCTTCCTGACATCGGGAGGCAGCGTCTTCCAGTGGGTGATCCCGACGGTCACGTAGGCCGGCGTGTAGACGTGGTTCGACATCGACAGGTACTTCTGAACTTCCTGCAGCTTCGCCGACCAGATCTGGGTCAGCGGGTTCTCCTCGCCGTCCATGACGCCGGTCTGGAGCGCCGTGAAGAGCTCGGAGAACTTCATCGGGCTGGGGTTCGCGCCGTAGGCCTCGAACATCCTGACGCGCCACTTCCCCTCGGGAACCCGCAGCTTGATGCCCTGGAGATCCGCCGGAACGCGGATCGGGCGCTTGTTGTTGGTGATCTGGCGAAACCCGTTCTCCCACACCGCGAGCACCTCGAGGCCCTTCTTCTCGATCGCCGGCTCCATCGACGGCCAGAAGATCTCCTTCTCGATCCGGCGCATCTCGGCGCGGTCCTTCACGATGTAGGGCATCTCGAAGAAGCCGAGGAGATCGACCTCCGAGCTCATCACCGTCGACGGCAGCGCCATGTCGAGCGTGCCGAGCTTCAGCTTCTGCAGCATCTCCTTGTCGCCTCCGAGCTGGCTCGAGCCGTAGACGACGACTTTCGCCTTGCCGGCAAGCGCGGCGTTCGCCCGGCGCGCGAACTCCTCGGCGCTCTTCGCGAACAGCGAGCCCGGGTTGCCGACGTGACCGAACTTGATCTCGAGCTGGGCCGCCGCCGGAAGCGGAACGGCGGCGAGTACGAGTACGGCAGCGAACACCGCACCGAACAGGCGACCCGGGCAGCGGGCAGGGCGTGTCATAACGGTTCCCCCTCGGTCGATCGGCACCCCGTTGCGGGTGATCCCCTCCCATGCGGGGTCACGCTTCGCGCGGGAGCTCTCGCGCCGGATGGTACAAGAGCGTGCGCTGCAACAGCAATCGCTTCCGTTGCGCCCGGATGCACCCCGCGCGACGGCCACCGCCCGGTGGTCCCTATAATCGGCCCGACACAACGATCGGAGAGTGGGCGATGCTCGAGGAGCGCCTCGCGCGGGCCGTGCGCGGGGAAGTCATGTTCGATGCCGGATCGCGCGCGCGCTACGCGACCGATGCGTCGATCTACGAGGTCACCCCGCGCGGCGTGCTCGTTCCCGCAACCGACGACGACGTGCGCGCTGCGTTCGACGTCTGCGGTGAGCTCGGCGTACCCGTGCTCGCGCGCGGCGCCGGGAGCTCGCAATGCGGCCAGACGGTCGGCGACGCGCTCGTCATCGACCACAGCAAGCGGCTCGACCGCGTGCTGGACATCGATCTTTCGGCCGGCACCGTGACCGTCGAGCCCGGCGTCGTCCTCGACGCGCTGAACGCACATCTGAAGCGCCACGGCGTGTGGTTCCCGGTCGACGTTTCCACGTCGGCGCAGGCGACACTGGGGGGAATGGCCGGCAACAACTCGTGCGGATCGCGCTCGCTCGCCTACGGCAACATGGTGCACAACGTGCTCGCGATCGACGCACGGCTCGCCGACGGCGCCGAGGCGCGCTTCGGTCCCGAGGAGACGATGCGTGGCGCACCTCCGCGTATCCGCACGCTCGTCGAGCGCCTGCGCGCGATCGGCGCGCGCGAGAAGGACGAGATCGCTCGCGTCGTGCCGAAGATGCTGCGGCGTGTGGGCGGCTACAACGCCGACGTGTTCAACCCGCAGAGCGTGCGTCCGTACACCGGCGACGGCAGCGTCAACTTGGCGCAGCTCCTGGTCGGAAGCGAGGGCACGCTCGCGTGGACGCGGAGCCTGACGCTCAAACTCGCGCCGCTACCTGTTCATCGGACCCTCGGCGTGCTCGGCTTCGACACGCTGCACGACGCGATGGACGCGACGCGCCACCTCGTCACGCTGGCCCCGTCGGCAGTCGAGCTCGTCGACCGCACGATGATCGATCTGGCACTCGCGAATCCGGCGTTTCGCGACGTGATGGCCGCGGCGATCGTCGGCGCCCCCCAGGCCATCCTCCTCGTCGAGTTCATCGGCGACGACGCCGTGTCCGTGCAAAGCCGCCTCGACGATCTCGAGGCGATGGTCGGCGATCTCGCACTCGCTGCGCGGCTCGTCAAGCTCGTCGAGCCCGCGCGCCAGCGCTCGCTCTGGGACGTACGCAAGGCGGGCCTCAACATCATGATGAGCGCGAAGGGGGACGCGAAGCCGGTGTCGTTCATCGAGGACTGCGCGGTTCCGCTCGAGCACCTCGGCGAATACGTCGATCGCCTCACCGCCATCTTCGCGCGTCACGGCACGCGCGGCACCTGGTACGCCCACGCTTCGGTCGGCACGCTGCACGTGCGGCCGATCCTCGACATGCGCACCGATGGCGCGCTGAAGATGCGCGCGATCGCCGAGGAGGCGGCCGCTCTGGTGCGCACGTTCAAAGGCGCCTTCTCGGGGGAGCACGGCGACGGGCTCGTACGCAGCGAGTGGGTCGCCTGGCAGTTCGGGCCGCGCCTGACGCGCGCGTTCGAGGAGATCAAGGCGCTCTTCGACCCTGCCGGCATGCTGAACCCCGGCAAGATCGTCCATGCCGGCAGGATGGACGACGCGACGCTGTTCCGCTTCCCGCCGGGCCGCCGCACGCTGCCGGTGGCGACCGCGCTCGACTGGTCGGCCTGGGACGTCACCAACGACCCCGCGACCGGCCGCGTCGGCCCGCCAGGCAGCGGCGGCGACCCCGCGCGGGGCTACGCGAAGGCCGTCGAGATGTGCAACAACAACGGGCACTGCCGCAAGTTCGACGCTGGCACCATGTGCCCAAGCTACCGCGCGACGAAGGATGAAGCGCACCTTACGCGGGGGCGCGCGAACACGCTGCGCCACGCGCTCGCGGGACGCTTCGGCGCGACCCTCGCCGCCGTCGAGGTACGCGATGCGCTCGAGCTCTGCGTCGGCTGCAAGGGTTGCCGCCGCGAGTGTCCGACCGGCGTCGACATGTCGCGGATGAAGATCGAGTTTCTCCATCAGTGGCATTCGACGCACGCCGCGCCGCTGCGCGACCGGCTGGTCGCGTCGTTGCCGCATTGGGCGCCACTCGCCTCGCGCGTGCCGGCGCTCTTCAACCTGCGCGACCGCGTCCCCGGTCTCGCGCGCATCGTCGAGAGGGTGACCGGGATCTCGCGCCATCGGTCGCTTCCGCGCTGGAGGCGCGACACGTTCCTGCGCGATCACCTCGCGGGTGCGCATGCACGCGTCTCCGGCACCAGGATGCCCGGTCGCGGCGCACATCCGCGCGGCGGCGGCGCTTCGGCCGATGCGGACGCGCGCAGCGTGCTTTTCGCCGACTGCTTCACCGATCGCTTCGAGCCCGAGAATGCACGCGCGGCGATGGCGGTCCTGAAGGCAGCCGGGTGCGCCCCCGCCGTCGCGCTGCCATGCGCCGACGACGCCGAGCCGGCGCGGCCGCTCTGCTGCGGGCGCACCTACCTCGCCCACGGGAGGATCGACGAGGCACGCGCGGAGGCGCTGCGCCTGTGCTCGGCCCTCGCGCCGTGGGCCGAGGCCGGGGTGCCGATCGTCGGGCTCGAGCCCTCGTGCGTGCTGACGCTGCGCGACGAGTACGCGGCGATGCGCCTGCCGGCCCATGCGCTGCGCGCCGCATCGAACGTGCTGCTGGTCGAGGAGTTCCTCGTGGGCGAGCACCGCGCAGGACGCCTCGACCTCCCCCTCGCCCGCCCGCAGACCGGGCGCGCCCTCGTTCACACGCATTGCCACCAGAAGGCGCTCGATGCCGCCGATGCGACGCTCGCGCTGCTGCGGCTGATTCCGGGGCTCGAGGTTGCCGGCGTCGAGGCGAGCTGCTGCGGCATGGCGGGCGCGTTCGGCTACGCGACATCGCATTACGATGTGTCGATGCGAATGGGCGAGCTCGTGCTCCTGCCCGCGGTGCGCGCCGCTGGCACCGGCACCGTCGTCGTTGCGCAGGGAACGAGCTGCCGTCACCAGATCGCCGACGGAACGCGCGCCTCGAGACGTGTCGACGCCGTCCACGCGATCCGCGTCGTCGAGCGCGCCGTCGCCGCAGCCGCAGCCGCCGCGGCCGGCCCGCCGTCCAACGCGGCGGCCGCGGAAGCACGGCGGTGAGCGAGCCGGCCGCCGACGATCCGCGCGAGCTCGAGGCGATCAGCCGCGGCACGCTCGCGCATTACGAGGAGCGCGCATCGTCGTTCTGGGAAGGCACGCGCGGCCACGACGTCGCGCAGAACATCGACGCACTCCTGTCAGCGATCACCGGCGAGCCGCCGTTCACGATCCTCGATTTCGGCTGCGGTCCGGGACGCGACCTGCGCACGCTCGCCGAGCGCGGCCACGCCGCGATCGGCCTCGAAGGGCTCTCGCGCTTCGCCGCGATGGCGCGCGCCTACAGCGGCTGCGAGGTATGGCAGCAGGACTTCCTCGCGCTCGAGCTTCCGCCGGGGCGCTTCGATGGCATCTTCGCCAACGCATCGCTCTTCCACGTGCCGCGCGCGGCGCTGCCACGCGTGCTGCGGGAGCTCCGCACCAGCCTGAGACCGGGCGGGGTCCTGTTCGCGTCCAACCCGCACGGCACCGACGAGGAGGGCTGGAATCGCGGCCGCTACAGCTACTGGGCCGCCCCCGACACCTGGGTGCGGCTCGTCACCGCAGCAGGCTTCGCACTCGTCGATGAGTTCTATCGGCCGGCGGGCCGGCCCCGTGCGGAGCAGCCGTGGCTCGCGACGGTGTGGCGGCGAGCCGGCTGAACCCGGCCCGGAGTGCTATGCTCGCCGCCACCCGAGCCCTACGCCGGCGCAGTTCCGGCGAGCGGCCGTCACTTCCGGAGGATCCACCATGCACCGCCCGCTGCGGCTCGCCGTCATCGCCGCCTGGATCGCGCTCGTACCCGCCCTCGCGTTCGCGCAGACGCTGCGCATCGGCCTCGCCGAGGATCCCGACGTGCTCGATCCGACGCTTGCGCGCACCTTCGTCGGGCGCATCGTGTTCGCCGCGATGTGCGACAAGCTCTTCGACATCGACGCGAAACTGAACATCGTCCCGCAGCTCGCCACCGGCTACCGCTGGTCCGACGACGGCAAGGCGCTGACGATCACGCTGCGCCCGGGAGTGAAGTTCCACGACGGCGAGACGATGGATGCCGCAGCGGTCAAGTACAGCATCGAGCGGCACAAGACCATGCCCGGCTCGAACCGGCGCGGCGAGCTCGCTCCGGTGTCGAAGGTCGACGTCGTCGACCCGCTCACCGTCCGCCTCGACCTGTCGGCGCCGTTCTCGCCGCTGCTCGCGCAGCTCGCCGATCGCGCCGGGATGATCGTCGCGCCGAAGGCCGCACAGGAGGAAGGAGACAAGTTCGGCAGCCACCCGGTGTGCGCCGGGCCGTTCCGCTTCGTCGAGCGCGTGCCGCAGGACCGCATCGTGCTCGAACGCTTCCCCGACTACTGGGACAAGGCGTCGATCCACTTCGACCGCATCGTCTACACGCCCATCCCCGATGCGTCGGTGCGGCTCGCCAACCTGCGCTCGGGCCAGCTCGACCTGATCGAGCGCGTCGCCCCTTCCGACATGCCGCAGATCGCGCGCGACCCGAAGCTCAGGACGTCGAAGATCACCGAGATCGGCTACCAGGGCATCACGATCAACGTCGGCAAGAGCGATCTCGCGAAGCAGAATCCGCTCGGGCGCGATCCGCGCGTGCGCGAGGCCTTCGAGCTTTCGCTCGACCGCCAGGGCATCGTGCAGGTCGCGATGGACGGCGAGGCGGACCCCGGCAACCAGTGGGTCGCGCAGTCGAGCCCGTTCTATGCGAAGAACGTGCCGATGCCGGCGAGAAACGTCGCGCGCGCGAAGGCCCTCCTCGCCGAAGCCGGCGTGCCGCACCCGTCGTTCACGCTGATGACGGCGACGACCGCGGACGCGCAGCGCATCGCACAGGTCGTGCAGGCGATGGCGAAGGAAGCCGGGTTCGACGTGAAGATCCAGTCGACCGAGTTTGCGACGTCGCTGAACCTCGCTGACAAGGGCCAGTTCGAAGCCTACGTGCTCGCGTGGAGCGGACGAGCCGATCCCGACGGCAACATCTTCAGCTTCGACGCATGCAAGCAACCGCTCAACTACGCCGGCTACTGCAACGCCGAGGTCGACGATCTCCTGAAGCGCGCGCGCACGGCGTCCGACGTGCCGTCACGCGCGAAGCTCTACGCCGAGGTCGCCGCGATCGTGCTCAAGGACCGGCCGATCATCTACCTCTTCCACCGTCACTGGCTCTACGCCTATACGAACAAGCTTACCGGGTTGACGAGCATTCCCGACGGCCTGATCCGCGTGCAGGGACTGCGCTTCGAATGACCGCGGGCGCACCGGCGCCGGCATGCTGACCTTCATCGTCCGGCGCGTCGTAACGATCGTGCCGACGCTCGTGTTCGTGTCGATGCTGATCTTCGGGCTGCAGCAGTTGCTGCCCGGCGATCCCGCCAAGGTGCTCGCGGGCGAGGAGCAGGACCCCGCGGTGATCGCCCACTTGCGGCAGACGATGCACCTCGACCGGCCGCTGGCAGTGCGCTACCTCTACTGGATGCGCGGCGTGCTGCACGGCGACCTCGGCGAGTCGCAGCGCTCGCAGCAGCCGGTCACGACGCTGATCGCCGAGAAGCTTCCGGTGACGCTCGAGCTCGCCTGCCTCGCCATCGTATTCGCGCTCGCGATCGGCATCCCGGCGGGCGTCGTCGCGGCGGTGAAGCGCGGCACCGCCTGGGACTACGGAGCGAGCATGCTCGCGCTATGGGGACTGTCGACGCCGAACTTCTGGCTCGGCATCATGCTGATCCTGCTCTTCTCGGTGACGCTGGGGTGGCTTCCGGCGTCCGGATACGTGAGTCCGTTCGAGAACCTGCGTGCGAACCTCGCGTCGATGGTGATGCCAGCGTTCGTGCTCGGCAACGCGATCGCCGCCGTGCTGATGCGCCACACGAGGAGCGCGATGCTGCAGGTGCTCTCGCAGGAATACGTGCGCACGGCGAGGGCGAAGGGGGTGTCGGAGCGGGCGGTGATCCTGCAGCATGCGCTCAGGAACGCGCTGATCCCGATCATCACGCTGGGCGCGCTCGAGTTCGGCACCCTGCTCTCGGGCGCCGTGCTGACCGAGCAGGTGTTCACCATTCCCGGCTTCGGCAAGCTGATCGTCGACGCGGTGTTCAACCGCGACTACGCGGTCGTGCAGGGCGTGGTGCTCGTCACCGCGACCGCCTACATCGTGCTGAACTTCGCCGCCGACGTCGCCTACGCGATGGTCAACCCGCGGATCCGCCTGGGATGACCGACACGCTCGCCGATCGGCTCTCTGCCGCGGGCGGTGCGCCCGATGGCACCCGCAGCGCACCGCCCGCCGTGCTCACCGGCCGCACGCACTGGCTGAGGAGGCTGCTGCGCCGCCCGATGAGCGTCGTCGCGCTCGCAGTCATCGCCGGCTTCGTGGCCACTGCGGTACTCGCGCCGTGGATCGCACCGTACGACCCGCTCGCCGCGAGCTTTTCGGACGTGCGCAAGCCGCCGTCGGCCAGCCACTGGTTCGGGACCGACGAGATCGGGCGCGACGTTGCTTCGCGCGTCATCTTCGGTGCGCGCGCTTCGCTGCTCGCCGGGGTCGTGTCGGTGCTGATCTCGCTTGCAATCGGCGTTCCTGCCGGGCTCCTCGCCGGGTACGCCGGAGGCTCGATCGACATGGTGCTGTCGAGAATGACCGACGCGCTCCTGGCCTGCCCGTTCCTGATCCTCGCGATTGCGCTGTCGGCCTTCCTCGGCCCGAGCCTCACGAACGCCATGATCGCCATCGGCATTTCCGCTACACCCGCGTTCGTGCGCCTCGCGCGAGGCACGACGCTCGCGGTCAAGGCCGAGGAGTTCGTACTCGCCGCAAGGGCGATCGGCAACGCCCCCTGGCGGATCGCGCTTCGCCACGTGCTGCCGAACATCGTACCCCCCCTCCTCGTGCAGTCGACCCTCGCGATCGCCGCAGCGGTGATCGCCGAAGCGAGCCTGTCGTTTCTCGGCCTCGGCCAGCAGCCTCCGCAGCCGAGCTGGGGCAGCATGCTCAACACGGCGAAGGACTACCTCGACAACGCGCCGTGGATGGCGCTGTGGCCGGGGTTGTCGATCTTCCTGCTCGTGCTCTCGTTCAACCTGGTGGGCGACGGCCTGCGCGATGCGCTCGACCCGCGCGAAGCCTGAACCCCGTGCGCGGGGCGCGATCTAAGGTTCAACGTTTGCGACGGAGGTTCCATCGATGAATCCGATCGGGCTGCGCAAGGCGGCGATCTCGACGGCGGCAGCCCTGATCGCCGCGGTTTCGCTCTCGGCGACCGCTGCGGGAGGCGCGTGGGGAAGCGGCGGTCACGGCGGCTCGAGCATGCAGGGGGGTCACTGGAACGGTACGGCAACCGGCGGCCGCTGGAGTGGCTATCACGGCTCGGGGTGGGGTGGTCACGGAGGCGGCTACTACGGGCACGGTTATTACGGCCACGGTTATTACGGCCACGGCTACTGGGGCAGCGGCTGGTCAGGGAGCATCTGGCTCGGCTGGCCCGGGTACTACGGCGCCTGGTGGCCGGGCTATTCGAGCACCTACGTCTATCCGGCGCCGGTCTACACCTATCCGGCCTACACCTACCCCGCCTACACCTATCCGAGCGGCACGTACACCTACCAAGGCTACGATGACCCGGCGTACGTCGCGCCCGCCAGTCCACCGCGCTCGACCATACGCTACTACTGCCCGAACGCCGGCTACTATCCGAGCGTGCCTGCATGTCCGCAAGGCTGGCAGCGCGTCGCCATTCCGAACGGCACCGCGGGCGACTGACGCGCAGCGGGCGACTGGCGCGCAGCGGACGACTGGCGCGCAGGGAACGCGAGACCGGTGCATCGGAGCGCAGTTGTCAGCCGCACCGGGACGGCTTAGTATCAATCGTTCCAGTTCGAGGACTTGCCGGCGTTTTCGAAGGGAGAATCTCATGAGTTCGCACAGGCTCGCGACGACTGCACTCACCGCCGTCCTGCTGACCGCGGCAGCGCCAGCGCTGGCGGTCAACTGTTACGCGGTGGTCGATCGCAACGACCAGGTCGTCTACCAGAGCGTGCGCTCGCCGGTCGACCTCAGCAGCGCCGGCACGGCCGTACGCGATGCGCTGCGCGCCAAAGGCGAGCAGCTGATCGCGATGGATACGCGCAGCTGCCCGGAAGTCGACACCTCGAACATCAGCGGTGACCACAAGCCAGCAACCGTTGCCGAGATCGTGGCGGGCATGCGTCCCGCTCTGCGGTACGGACGCGCGACCGGCGCCGAAGTGCCGGACGTCACGAGTTCGGGCGGACTCGATCTGCCGCGCATCGTGCCGCCAGTCGCCACCGATGGCGGCGTCTCGACTTCGGGAGTCCCGTCGGGGATGTCGCTGCGCTGAGGGCCCGGCGCGGGCGCGCCGCCCTGGGGCTCAGCGAGTCGCGGCTCAGCGAATTGCGTCGGTCGGCGCAGCCGTCGCGCACTGAGGCGCGACACCCCAGTAGCCGTCACAGAACGCGATGCGCGCCTTCTGCCGGCAGAGGAGGCGTTCGAAGAAGCCGCCGCTGCAGGCGGCCATTGCGTCGTCCATCGATTGCCAGCGCGTCCGCGTCACTTCAGCGATCACGACCGGCGTGCGCTCGGACTGCGGTGCCGGTGCGTCCGACGCTGCAGGCGCCTGCGCTTCGAACGTCGCTGCGCGATCCGCTGCGTCCGCCGCTTCCGGCGCACCGCGCCGATCGGTATGCCGCACGTTTGCACGCCGCTCCGGATCGTGCGCACGCGACGGCAGGACTTCGACGGGAGGACCGAGGACCGTTGCCGCGATCGCCTGCGACGACGCCTCCGTTGCAGGCCCTGGTGACGCGCCGGCGAGCGCGGTTGCCGGCGTAGTGTGCTTCAAAGCCTGCACGGCGTCAGGCACCGGCACGGTACGCGACTCGTCCGGAACGAAGTGGCTTTGCGGCAGGACGTACGCGGCACCGCCCAGGACCGAAGCGACCATTACGACTGCCGGCCAGCGACGTCGGCGCACCGGTGCAGCATGCGAAACGTGCGCTCCGACGTCGGCCCGCGCGTGCGGCGGACCGGCGTGCCGCGCAGACTCGCCGTCGAGCCCAACCGCGTCGGCCTCGCCGCCGTGGCGAGCCCGCTTCAGCGCCGCACGGCACGGGCCGCACAACCGTGCACCCGGCAACGTCGCCTGCCTGCAGATCCGACATCTCATCGCGAGCACTTGGGCGGCTCTCCGGCCGTCCGGTCACCACCTCCGATTATGACGGCGTCATTGTACCTGCCGAGGCGCGCAGGACTCGCCGCGAAGTGCATCCGTCCGTCGGATCGGCCATGCACCCGGCTTCGCGACGCGCCCGTGCAACACGGGCGCGTCGCGATCACTGCCGTTCGTTCTGGGCCTTTTCGTCAGACTTCTTCTTGCCCTCGGGGGCACGCTCCTCGCCCCGCGCCTGTTGCGGCGGATGCGGCGCGCGCTCGACCTGGGGATTCGGCGCGCGTTGTACGCCCGGACGCGGCGCCTGCTCGACCTGCGGACGCGGAGCGTGCTGGACGGGCGGACGCGGCGCCTGCTCGACCTGCGGACGCGGCGCCTGCTCGACCTGCGGACGCGGAGCGTGCTGGACGGGCGGACGCGGCGCCTGCTCGACCTGCGGACGCGGAGCGTGCTGGACGGGCGGACGCGGCGCCTGCTCGCCCTGCAGACGCGGTGCAGGCTGCTCGGACACTCGCGGCGGCGGCGCGGACATCGGCTGGCGCGCGGCTGGCCGTTCGGCAGCCGGCGGCGTGTGCGCGGAGGGAGGACGCGGCTGCGCGCGATTCGCGGGCGCCGTCATCGTCGCGGGCGCCGGCGTTGCCGCCGTCGCCGGCTTGGGTCCGACCATGCGCACCTGCGGTGCCGCGACGGGAGCCTCGCGGCGCAGCGCGCTCGACTGCGCGTGGTTGATCGGCTGCCCGGGATTGCGCTCGAGCACCGGCAGCTGACGGCTGATCGGTACCGGCGGAGGCGGCGGCGCGACGCGCGCGACAACCTCGCGTCGCTCGACTGCGGCAGGGGGAGCCGCGCGCGTGACCGGGGCAGCGCCGGTGAAAGCCGAGCGCTGCGGAGCGACTCGCGCGACGCGCTCGACCTGCACCGTGCCGACCGCGTTTGCCGGCACCGCGACCATCGAGCGATTCACCGGGGCAGCGCGCGCAAAGGCCGCAGGCGCCACCGCCGTCACGCCGTTGGGGGCCCGCAGGTTCGCGTAGTTGACGCGTGCCTGCGGCGCGCTGCCCGGCCTTGCGTAGTTGTTGTAGATGTTGGTGATGTTGGTCGTGTTGTTGATGACCGTGTTGCTGACGTTCACCTGTTTGAAGTAATTCCTGGTGACCGAATACGGCGGCTCATAGATCTCGCGCGGGCCGAGCGGGAACCAGCCGATCGCGGGTCCCGACGAGATCGCCACGCTGAAGCCCGCACCGCCGACGAACGCGACCAGCGCCGGCGCGTAGCACGGTACGACGTTGACCGGCCCGGGGATCCAGCCCCAGCCACGGTCGGCGTAGACCCAGCGGCCGTAGTGGAACGGAGCGAAGCCCCACGGCGCGTCGTCGACCCAGGTCCAGCCCCACGGCGCGATCCATGCCCAGTGGCCATAGCGGTAGGGCGCCCAGCCCGCAACGACCGTCGTCGGGAACCAGACGCGGCCGTACTGCGGAACGACGCTCCAGCTCCCGTAGGTGTCGAGATCGGCGTAACCGACGACTTCGGGCGAGACGTAGCGGGCGGCTTCGGCGTTCTCGAAACGGCGCTCGCGCGCTGCTGCCCAGCGGTCGAACTCGTCGTAGGGCGGAGCCGCGAAGAAGTCGTTGTCGTGCGCATCGGTCCCGCGGAATCGGTAGCCCTGCCCCGCCATGACGTCGTAGGAGACGTTGCTGCCGTAGGCGACGCCGACGCCGCTCCTCACGATCACCGTCGTCGCGTTGCCCTCGGCGTCGACGTCGATGCGATAGCGCCCGGGGCGTGTCAGCGAGAATGCGATGTTCGGCGTGTCGATCTCGACGATCGCCCCTGGCTGCGAGCGGCGAAGCTGCACGTCGAGCGTTCCCTGCTGCATTTGGAACTGCGTGACGCGGTCGTCGAGGTTCGACACGGTGACGCTGGTGAGCGGACCGAGGAACCACGAGCCGTTGTCGAGCGACACTTCCACGCGCGCGTCCTGGTCGGCCCACAGGCGGTCGCCGGTAACGATCGGCCGGTTCACCTGCGCCTGCACCCACTGGTCGTCGCCCGCGGGCGAGTAGCTCACCTCGCCGCTGAAGTACGCGAGCCTTCCCACCCGTGTCGGCGGATCGGCGGTGTCGGCGCCTGGAGGCGTCTGCGCGAACGCGCTGGCGCAGACCAGCGATGCGACGGCCAGCAGCATGGTGCCGAGCCGACCCGGGGTCCACCGAACGCTCCGGCGCATACCGGTCATGGTCATCGTCCCGCTCCTGTCGGTTGGTTGCAAATCGTTACGCTTTCTTCGCCCGCGAACGTCAATGCGTGCACATTTTGCGCAGGTTGCCGCTGCAAGCTGGCTGCTGCCCCGCGGCATTGCATAATGGCCGCAGCACGGCACAACCTTCACTGCGCACCAACGCTCGAGAATGCGAACCGGATGACAGCGCGGCCGGTCGAACGCGAAGCGTGCGGATGGCGGCAAAGGCATCCGCCGCGCACGCCACTGCTTGCGGGGTCGACATGAAACGCGCGATTGCAGCGGGAATGATGGGAGTCGCGATGCTCGCCGTCGCATGGTCTGCGCCGTCCGTCGCCGGCACGATGCCGCCCCCGCTGCCCAGCCTCGATTCCACCCAGTCGTCGCGCCTCGACGAGCGCATGAAGCTCGTCCGCGACGAGGTCGAGGCACGCGTCGCGCGCGGCGAGGTGACCGCGACCGAGGCCGGGCGCCTGCTCGCCTGGCGCGAATGGCAGATCGCGCGCCAGATCGCAGGGCTCGCTCCGCCGCCGCCCGAGTACATCACACCGAACTACCCTCCGCAGCCGGGCGAGACAGGAGTACCGCCCGATTACCGGGCGACTCCGCCGGCTCCCGTCTACTATACGATTCCCTACCCGGTGTACGCGCCGTGGCGGGCCTACGCATGGCCGTATGGCGGGTACGCCGCGCCGTGGCCGCCGTTCGCGTGGGGTGCAACGATCTGCGGCGGAGGTTTCGGCCACCACTTCCGCGCGGGCATTTGCTTCTAGCGGGCGCCGCACATGGATCGACCCTCACCCGTTGCCCTCGTCACCGGCGCCGGCAGCGGAATCGGCAGGGCCGTCGCGCTGGCACTCCTCGGCGACGGTTACCGCGTCGCGCTCGCCGGTCGGCGCGAGGGGCCGCTCGCCGAAGTGATCGCCGCCGCGGGCGCCGCGGGCGCGGACGCGACCGCGATCGTCGCCGACGTCACGAATCCGCACTCGGTCGACGCGATGTTCGAGCGCATCGCGTCGCGCTTCGGCCGGCTCGACCTCCTGTTCAACAACGCCGGCATCAGCGCCCCGGCACAGCCACTCGAGGATCTCTCCGTCGAACGCATCCGTGCGGTGATCGACACCAACCTCCTCGGCCCCTTCCTCTGCACTCGGGGCGCGATCCGCATCATGAAGGCGCAGTCTCCGCGCGGGGGCCGCATCATCAACAACGGCTCGATCTCGGCGCACGCCCCGCGGCCCGACTCCGCTCCCTACACGGCGACCAAGCACGCGATCACCGGGCTCACGAGATCGACTTCGCTCGATGGACGAAGATACGACATCGCATGCGGACAGATCGACATCGGCAATGCAGCGACCGAGATGGCGGCGCCGATGGCGCGCGGCGTGCCCCAGGCGAATGGCACGATCGCGCCGGAACCGTTGATGGACGTCGCCCACGTGGCGCGTGCCGTGCTCCACATGGCGAGCCTTCCGCTCGACGCCAACGTGCAGTTCATGACCGTGATGGCGACGAAGATGCCCTACGTCGGACGCGGCTAGGGAAGCTCTGCGAAACGGGAACGGACCCTGTTTCAGCGATCGGCCGCGCTGGGGAAGCGGCGGCGATGCTCCGGCGCGCTCTACACCGACCGTGGAGGCCGAGGGAGCGGGGTACCGTGACGCGCGAGTTCGGCTGCGGAACGCAGCC
>JAFEDF010000117.1 GCA_018241785.1 Pseudomonadota bacterium
CGTGACGGGCTCAAACACCGGCTGCGTTCCGCAGCCGAACTCGCGCGTCACGGTGCCCCACTGCCTGCCTTCGCGGTCGGTGCAGAGCGCGTCGCAGCATCCCCATCGCCACCCGGCGCGGCGGATCCCTGAAATGCGGTCCGTCCGGATTTCGCAGAGCCAAATGAGCGCGTCTCACGCTGGGCCGATGCTATCCTCGACCGACGTTCGTCGACCGCTCGTCACTTCATGACCGATTTCCGGCAGGCATTTCTGCAGTTCGCCTTGGCACGCGACGTGCTTAGATTTGGGGACTTCGTGACCAAGGCGGGGCGCAGGACTCCGTACTTCTTCAACGCAGGACTGTTCAACGACGGTGCGAGCCTGCGCCGCCTGGGCGAGTTCTACGCGGAGGCATTGATTGCATCGGGCATCGGCTGCGACCAGCTCTTCGGGCCCGCGTACAAGGGCATCACCCTTGCCGCGGCGACGGCGATCGCCCTTGCCGCCTCCGGGCACAATCTGCCGTTCAGCTTCAACCGCAAGGAAGCCAAGGATCATGGCGAAGGTGGGTCGATCGTCGGTGCGGCGCTCGCGGGGCGAGTGATGATCGTCGACGATGTCATCACGGCGGGAACCTCGGTGCGCGAGTCGGTCACCGCCATTCGTTCGCACGGCGCGACGCCCGCCGGAGTGCTGATCGCACTCGATCGCATGGAGCGCGGCAGCGGCACGCTGTCGGCGGTGAAGGAAGTCGAGGCCGAATTCGGCATTCCGGTCGCGGCGATCGCGACGCTCGACGACGTGATGGCGCTCGTCGCTGCGCGCACTGATCTGGCCATCCACCTCGATGCCATCGCCGCGTATCGCGAGCGCTGGGGAGCTGCATGACCGACGCCGCGCAGCCGCACGACTCGCGCATCGAACGCGACGACACGTCGGTGTCGATGGGGCTCCTGCCGGCGCTCCTCGTCGGAGTCGTGCTCTTCGCGATCGCGACGATCGCGCACGCCGAGCTCTACAAGTGGACCGACGCGAGCGGGGTCGTCCATTACAGCGACCACCTGCCTGCCGACGCCGTCAACGGCGCGCACGAGGAGCTGAACCGGCAGGGTGTGCCGATCCGGCGTACTGCCAAGGCGGCTCCGCCGGCCCAGCCGGCGAACAGCAGCGAGCGCGCACGCAATCAGCAGCTTGCACGCGACCACCAGGTATCCGAGCGGCGCGATCGCGCGCTGCTCGACTCGTACTCGAGCGTCGAGGAGATCGACCTCGCGAAGACCCGCGCGCTGTCGACGATCCGCGGGCAGATCGCCTCGGCGACGAGCTACGTTGCGACCCTCGCCAAGCGCCGTGACGAGCTCGTCGGGCAGAAGGCGGCCTACGGCTCGAAGCCGGCGCCCGCCGGCATCACGTCCGGAATCGCGTCGATCGACGCAGAGCTCGCGCGCCAGCAGGCGTTCATCGCTTCGCGCAAGCAGGAGGCGGCGACGATCTCCGCGCGCTACGACGCCGACCGCCTGCGCTACGAGCAGCTGACGCGCTCGCCGTCGGGCAGCGCGGCGTCGATCGCTGCCAGCGCACAGCTCTCGGCTGCATCGCAGGGCTTCGCGGCCCACAACTGATCTGACCGCGCGCCGCGGCGCGCACCGAATTCCCGGCGCCGCCCGCGTGCGGGCACACGCATCGTTTCCCCGCCGCGGGTCGCACACGCCGGCGCTGCCGCGGCGGCCGTCCTGCGATAATCGCAGCCCCGCAACACCCGCCAGGCTCCAATGGCCCAGTACGTCTACACGATGAACCGCGTCGGCAAGACCGTGCCGCCGAAGCGCGTGATCCTGCGCGACATCTCGCTGTCGTTCTTCCCGGGCGCCAAGATCGGCGTGCTCGGCCTGAACGGCGCCGGCAAGTCGAGCCTGCTGAAGATCATGGCCGGCGTCGACACCGAGTTCGACGGCGAGGCGACGCCGATGCCGGGGCTTCGCGTCGGCTACCTTCCGCAGGAGCCCGCGCTCGACCCGCAGGCGACGGTGCGCGCCGCCGTCGAGGAGGGCATGTCCGACGTTCTGACGGCGAAGGCGCGGCTCGACGAGGTCTATGCCGCGTACGCCGAGCCCGACGCCGATTTCGACGCGCTTGCCGCCGAGCAGGCACGACTCGAAGCGGTGATCGCCGCCTCGGGCGCCGATGCCGGAGTGCAGATGGAGATCGCCGCCGATGCGCTGCGCCTTCCGGACTGGGGCGCGACGATCGGCAAGCTCTCGGGCGGCGAGAAGCGCCGTGTCGCGCTGTGCCGGCTGCTCCTGTCGAAGCCCGACATGCTGCTGCTCGACGAGCCTACGAACCACCTCGACGCCGAGAGCGTCGGCTGGCTCGAAGAGTTCCTGCAGCGGTTTCCCGGGACGGTGATCGCCGTCACCCACGATCGCTACTTCCTCGACAACGCCGCCGAATGGATCCTCGAGCTCGATCGCGGCTACGGCATTCCGTGGAAGGGCAATTACACGTCGTGGCTCGAGCAGAAGGAAGCGCGGCTCGAGCGCGAGGCGAAGCAGGAGGCCGCTCGCATCAAGGCGATGCAGCGCGAGCTCGAGTGGGTGCGCAGCAACCCGAAGGGGCGCCAGGCGAAGAACAAGGCGCGCATCGCGCGTTTCGACGAGCTTTCGAGCTACGAGCACCAGAAGAGGAACGAGACTCAGGAGATCTTCATCCCGGTTGCCGAGCGGCTCGGCGACGCGGTGATCGAGTTCCGCGGAGTCAGCAAGGCCTTCGGCGAGCGCGTGCTGATCGACGAGCTCTCCTTTGCCGTTCCGCCCGGAGCGATCGTCGGCGTCATCGGTCCCAACGGCGCCGGCAAGACGACGCTCTTCCGGCTGATCGCCGGCGCCGAGAAGCCCGACCGCGGCGACGTCGCCATCGGGCCGACGGTGAAGCTCGCCGTCGTCGACCAGACGCGCGAGGCGCTCCCCAACGACAAGACCGCGTGGGAGGCGATCTCGGGCGGCCAGGACATCCTCACCGTCGGGCGCTTCGAGATGCCGTCGCGCGCGTATCTCGGGCGCTTCAATTTCAAGGGAGCCGACCAGCAGAAGAAGGTCGGCACGCTCTCCGGCGGCGAGCGCGGGCGGCTGCATCTCGCCGCGACGCTCCTGAAGGGCGGCAACGTGCTCCTCCTCGACGAGCCCTCCAACGACCTCGACGTCGAGACGCTGCGCGCGCTCGAGGATGCGCTCGCCGAGTTCGCCGGCAGCGCACTCGTCATCTCGCACGACCGCTGGTTCCTCGACCGCATCGCGACGCACATCCTCGCCGCCGAGGATCAGTCGAAATGGGTGTTCTTCGAGGGCAACTACCGCGAGTACGAGGCCGACAAGCTCAACCGTCTCGGCGAGGAGGGCGCGCGCCCCCATCGTCCGCGCTACAAGCCGCTGCATTCGTAGCTGGGGAAGCTCCGCGAAACGGGAACGGACCCTGTTTCAGCGCTCGGCCGCGCCGGGAAGCGGCGGGGATGTTCCGGCGCGCTCTACACCGACCGTGGAGGCCGAGGGAGCGGGGTACCGTGACGCGCGAGTTCGGCTGCGGAACGCAGCCGGTGTTTGAGCCCGTCACGGTACCCCGCTCCCTCGCGCTTCGC
>JAFEDF010000118.1 GCA_018241785.1 Pseudomonadota bacterium
ACCTGCGGCGGAAGGGCGTCAGCGAACCCGCGCGCAGGCAGGCCCTTTCCGCCCTCGAGCAACGTGACGAACTCGCCGATGCGACGGCACTCTGGACGAGGCGCTTCGGACGTCTCCCTGTGGATGCGCGCGAAGCGGCGCGCCAGATCCGGTACCTCGTCAGCCGTGGTTACACGCCGGAGATTGCACTTCGCGTATTGCGCGCGGCGCGCGCTTTAGAGAACGGAACCGACGACGGACGTTGATGCCCCTTGGTCATCCGGTGTGGGCGATGTTCTCCTCGGGTGACTCGTGATCCGGCACCAACCGGTCCGGTGAGGGGGCGCCGGTCAGCACGTCGATCGTACGTTGCGGCAGCACGACGCTGTTGAAGGTGACCGCGTCGCTTCGCGCCGCGGCGCCGATTCGCGCGGCACGTTCGGGGTCAGCCTTCAGCGCGAGGACGGCTTCGATCATCTCGGCGGTCGACGCCGCGGCGAGGCCATTGATCCCGTGGCGCAGATGCTCGATGTAGCCGCCGCGTGTCCCCGCGACCACGGGCAGACCGGTCGCCATCGCTTCCATCACGACGCGTCCGTAAGCCTCGAACCACGTGGCGCTCGTCCGGTAGACGAAGCAGTCGAGCGTGCGCAGGAAGGCCGCAGGATCCTCGGCGCCAGCAGGCAGCAGCTCGATTCCTGGGACGCCGCGCAATTCGGGCTCGAGGCAGAGCGCGCCCATCAGGCGCACCTGGCAGCCGGCGGAAGCGAGCGCGCGCCAGAGCGAGGCGTCCTCCTCGTGGTGCTTCGAGCGGATGTCGCGCGACAGTCGCCCTACGGTGAAGGGGCGCGGTGCACGCGTTCCGGCGGGTGGGCGAAAGCGCTCGATGTCGATAGGACTCTGCAGCACGCGGCCCCGTCCACCGTGGGTGCGACGCAGCGCCTCCGACGTGTACACGATCTCGGGACGGTGCCCGGCCTTGGCGAGCCGGCCGACATTCTTCGCCAGGCGTTCGGGCTGATGCGTGTTGTAGAGAACGATGACCCGGTCGTAGGAGGCGAGGTGCGTCCAGTGCCCGATGCGAAAGTAGGTCCCGATGAAGACCAGCGTGCCACGTCGGGGGAGCTTCAGTCGCCACGGTCGGATCGCGTTGATCGGATAGTTGCGCGCAAACACTTCGGCCGGCCTGAATTCGCTCCACAGCCTGACGTCGACATGCGGGCGCAGCAAACGCCAGGTTTCGATCGTGCGCCAATCCGAACCCCCGCTCGCGTCCCAGAGAGGGTTGACGAGATGCACACGGGCCTTGCGGGGCGGCTGGGAGGACGGCATCCGGCGTGCGCGGGGAATGGGTGCGGGCAGGACGATGGCCGATATTGCAGCACGATTGCGGGCAGGCCGCGCGTTTGCGATTGTAACGAGTCGCTGCATGGATCGAAGGCGAGTCCGCAAGGCAACCCCGGAAGGCCGTCTCGGGCCACACCATTCACCGCGTGGATGCAGGCTATGTCGGGGACGCCATTGACCCCGATTGCGCCATTCCAGTGAAATGCGCGCTGGTGCGGCGTCGGCAGCGCGGGTGCGCCGCCGGTACGGCAGGGTCACCGCGACCCGGCCACCCATCGATCATTCATCACGGGAACGAAGATGGATCACTCGCGCAGTTCGGCCAACGCCGCGAAAGCCGAGCGTACCGCGGTTCGTGCGACCGAAGAGTACGCCGCCAGCGAACTGCCGGAATCGGAGCGACGCTCGACGCTCAGCATCACGCTGGTGCGCATGGGCTATACGGTATCCGCCACCGACCTGCTGTTCGGCATGTCGCTGGGGCTCTACTTCCCGTTCTGGACCGCGATGGGCGTCACGCTGGTTTCGTCGCTGGCGATCTGCGTCATATCGATCCTGGCGGGATTGATCGGTCAGCGCGAGGGGCTCACCGCCGCGCTCATTACGCGGATGACGTTCGGGCGCGAGGGCAGCCGAATCCCGTCGCTCGTGATCGCGGCGATCTCGGTGGGCTTCGTCGGCTACAGTACGGCAATCACGGCCGACGTGCTGCCCGGGCACTCGCATGCAATCTGGCTCGTCTACATCGTCGTCCTGAGCGCCGTGTACACCGGGCTTTCCACCGCGGGCTTCGCCAGGGGACTTACCTGGGTCGGGCGGATCAGCGTCCCGCTGATGACGGTCGCCGTGCTGGTCGCGGTGGTCGCGGCGCTCAGCCATGCCGGGGGCTGGAGCGCCATCGTCAACGCCACCCCGGTGCACGCGGGCCGGATGTCGATTGTCACGATGATTGCGCTGGGTACTGCGAAGTGGATGCAGGGTGCGACGGTCTCGCCGGACATCACACGCTTCGCCAGGGGGCCCGGCGCCGTCTACACGACGACGATCGCCGAATTCCTGGTCGGAAACTTCGGCTTCAATCTGTTCGGCGTCGTGCTGGGGCTCGCCGTCGGCACGGGCGACATGGGGGCCGCGTTCAGCACGATCGGGGTCGGAGCGCTCGGCGCGATCGCGATTTTCGTCCAGGGCTTTCCGCATGAGGTCAACAACCTCTACGCAGGAAGCCTCGCCGGGAGAAACGCGCTCGGCATCCCCAGGCTGCACGTCAACGTCCTCTCGGGCATCCTCGCCGCCGCGCTCGCGTGGTATGGGTTGACCGAGGGTCTGCTGCAGAGCTTCCTCAAGTATCTCGGCTACCTCGCCTATGCGATGCCCCTGATCCCGGGCATCATGATCGCCGACTACTTCTTCGTGCAGCGCGGGCGCTACACCACTCTTGTCGCGGACGCCGAAGCCATCAATTGGCGCGCAGTCTGGGCGTTCGCAATCGGGCTCGCGATCAACCTCTATCTCGGCCTGGTCGCCAAGGCGACCCTTCTGTATGCGCTGCCGCTGATCGGATTCGTGCTGTACCTGGCGTTCTCCTGGCGCCAGTTCGCGGCTGCCTGGTCGTCGCGCGATCCTCGTCCGTCGGACATCTGAGCGACGGCGCGGTTCGTCCGGCGCAGGCCGTCCGGCGAAGGCCGTCCGGCGCGTCCGATCCGGTCCGCCGGCGTGGTCGTGCCTGTGCCGCCGGCGTCGTCGTGCCTGTGCCGCCGAACGCGGTGGCTCCGTCCGTTCGGGATAAAATCCAAGCTTTTGATTTACCGGGGTTCGTCCGCCACGACGGCGGACCCGCGGTGCCCGAGGACTGCATGAAAGTCGCCGACATCCGCAGGACGTTCATCGACTACTTCGTCACCAACGGCCACACCCACGTGCCGAGTTCGTCGCTCGTCCCGGCCAACGACCCGACGCTCCTCTTCGCGAACGCGGGGATGAACCAGTTCAAGGACGTCTTTACCGGCGCCGAGCGCCGGCCTTACGTGCGGGCGACCACGGCGCAGCGCTGCGTGCGCGCCGGCGGCAAGCACAACGACCTCGAGAACGTCGGCTACACCGCGCGTCACCACACGTTCTTCGAGATGCTCGGCAACTTCAGCTTCGGCGACTACTTCAAGCGTGAAGCGATCCGCTACGCGTGGGAGCTCCTGACCGTTCACTACCGGCTCCCACCCGAGCGCCTGTGGGTGACCGTCTACGCCGAGGACGACGAGGCGTGGGACCTCTGGACGCGTGACGTCGGGGTGCCGGTCGAGCGCTGCGTCAGGATCGGCGACAACAAGGGTGCGCGGTACGCAAGCGACAACTTCTGGCAGATGGCCGACACGGGGCCCTGCGGCCCCTGCTCGGAGATCTTCTACGACCACGGACCGGGAGTCTTCGGTGGCCCGCCCGGATCGGCCGACGCGGAGGGCGACCGCTACATCGAGATCTGGAACCTCGTGTTCATGCAGTACGACCGGCGCAGGGAGGGCGATGCGTTCACGATGACCCCGCTGCCGAAGCCCTGCGTCGACACCGGCATGGGCCTCGAGCGCCTCGCGGCGGTGCTGCAGCACGTCCACTCGAACTACGAGATCGACCTCTTCGTCGCGCTCATCAGGGCGGCGGCGGAGCTGACCGGCACGAAGGACCTCGACAGCCCGTCGCTCAAGGTGATCGCCGATCACATCCGTGCCTGCGCGTTCCTCGTCGTCGACGGTGTCATCCCCGGCAACGAAGGCCGCGGCTACGTGCTGCGGCGGATCATCCGGCGGGCGATCCGCCATGGCTACCAGCTCGGGCAGCGCGAGCCGTTCTTCCATCGCCTGGTCGACGCGCTCGACAGGGAGATGGGCGAGGCGTACCCCGAGCTCACGCGCGAGAAGGCGCGCGTCGCCGACGTGCTGAAGGTCGAGGAGGAGCGCTTCGGCGAGACGATCGAGCACGGCATGCGCATGCTCGACCAGGCGCTCGCAGGCGGCCCGAAGCGGCTCGACGGCGAGATTGCGTTCACGCTCTACGACACCTGGGGCTTTCCGCTCGACCTCACCGCCGACGTCTGTCGCGAGCGCGGCGTCGCCGTCGACGTCGAGGGCTTCGAGCGCGCGATGGACGCGCAGCGCGAGCGCGCTCGGGCTGCGTCGCAGTTCAAGGCGGGCGGCACGCTCGCCTATGACGGGCCGAAGACGCGCTTCGTCGGTTACGACACGCTGGCCGGCGAGGCGCACATCATCGCGCTGTACAAGGATGGCAGCCCGGCCGATTCGCTGAGCCTCGGCGAGCGCGGGATCGTGGTGCTCGACCACACGCCGTTCTACGCCGAATCGGGCGGACAGGTCGGCGACCGTGGTGAATTGTCGCGGATGGGAGCGTGCCTGACCCTCTTCGCGGTGACCGACACGCAGAAGATCCAGTCGGATGTGTTCGGGCACGTCGGCGAAGTGAAGACCGGGGAGCTTCGCGTCGGGCAGAAGATCGGCGCCAGCGTCGACGTCGACGCGCGCGGGCGCACGATGCGCAACCACTCGGCGACGCACCTGATGCACAAGGCGCTGCGCGGCGTGCTCGGGCCGCACGTGCAGCAGAAGGGGTCGCTCGTCGATTCCGACAGGACGCGCTTCGACTTCGCTCACAATGCGCCGCTGACCGGCGACGAGATCGCACGAGTCGAGGCGCACGTCAATGCGGAGATCCTCGATAACACGCCGACCACCGCACGAACGATGCCGATCGCCGACGCGCAGAAGCTGGGTGCGATGATGCTGTTCGGCGAGAAGTACGGCGACGAGGTCCGCGTGCTCGACATCGGCACCTCGCGCGAGCTCTGCGGTGGCACGCACGTCGCCCGTACCGGCGATATCGGCCTGTTCAAGATCGTGTCGGAGTCGGGCGTCGCTGCGGGCATTCGCCGCATCGAGGCGGTGACCGGCAAGGGCGCGCTGGCGTACGTGCAGCGTCGCGACGCGCAGCTCGCTGCGGCGGCGCAGGCATTGAAGGCGCCGGTCGACGAGATCGAGACGCGCATCGCGCAGCTGCAGGAGGCGGCTCGAACGGCCGAGCGCGAGCTTGCGCGGCTCAAGGCGAAGGCCGCCTCCTCGGCGGGGGACGATCTTGCCGGCTCGGCGGTCGCGGTGAAGGGCGCAAGGGTGGTCGCCGCGACCGTCGATGGCGCCGACGCGAAGGCGCTGCGCGAGACCGTCGACAAGCTGAAGGACCGGCTGAAGAGCGCGGCGATCGTGCTGGCGAGCGTCGCCGACGGACGCGTGACGCTGATCGCCGGAGTCACCGGCGACCTCTCGGCGAAGGTCAAAGCCGGCGAGCTCGTCAACCACGTCGCGCAGCAGGTCGGCGGCAAGGGCGGCGGGCGCGCCGACATGGCGCAGGCCGGTGGCAACGAGCCCGGCGCGCTCCCGGGCGCGCTGCAGTCGGTCGCGCGCTGGGTTGGCGAGCGGCTGTGAGCGCCGGTTCGCGGAAGCCCGGCAGCACCACACCGTCGTCGAGCGCGACGCCGTCTGCAAGCGCCAAGCAGTTCGCGAGCAGCACCCAGTTTGCGAGCGACAACCAGGCTGGCATCTGCCCGGAGGCCTGGCGCGCGCTCGAAGCGGCCAACCGCGGACACGCCGGCGGCTACGGCGACGACGACTGGACGCGTGCGGCAGCCGATCTGCTGCGGCGAACCTTCGACGCCGACTGCCCGGTCTATCTCGTGTGGAACGGCACGGCCGCCAACGCGCTCGCGCTGTCGTCGATCTGCCGCAGCACCGACGCGGTCGTCTGCCATGCGAACGCCCACATCAACGTCGACGAGTGCGGCGCAACCGAGTTCATGAGCGGTGGGGCGCACCTGCTCACCATCGACCTGTCCGGCGCGAAGCTCACCCCGGAAGCGGTGCTCGCGCGCGCGGTCACGCCGCACGACGAGCACGCGTCGCGGCCGCGCGCGCTCTCGCTCACCCAGGCGACCGAGCTCGGCACCGTGTATGCGCGCAGCGAGCTCGAGGCGCTCGCGGCGGCCGCACGCACGAAGGGCATGCGTGTGCACATGGATGGCGCACGCTTCGCCAATGCCGTCGCGTCGGTCGGCTGCACGCCGGCGGACCTGTCGTGGCGCGCGGGCGTCGACGTCCTCTGCCTCGGCGGCACCAAGGACGGCCTTCCCGGCGCGGAAGCGATCCTGTTCTTCGAACACTCGCTCGCCGATGAATTTGCGCGCCGCCGCAAGCAGGCGGGACAGCTCGCGTCGAAGATGCGCTTTCTCGCCGCGCCGTGGATCGGCGTGCTCGAAGACGGCGCCTGGCTGCGCCACGCGGCGCACGCGAATGCGATGGCAAGGCGCCTCGCCGAACGACTTGCCGGGTTTCCCGAGGCGCAGCTCCTCGCCCCGGTCGAGGCGAACGGGGTGTTCGTCGACCTTCCGGCGCAGGCGATCGAGGCGCTCCATCGCCGCGGATGGCACTTCTACCCGTTCGTCGGCGAGACCGGTGTGCGCCTGATGTGCGCGTGGGACACGGCCGGCGAGGTCGTCGACCGCTTCGCGGCCGACCTCGACGCCGCGCTTCGCGAAGGCGCTGCGCGGGCGCGCTGACCATCGCATCACCGTCTCGGCAGCGCGACGGGCGATCGACGGCATCGGCCGGATGGCCGATCGACAGCGGGAGGGCCACCAGGCAACGATGACGCCTGCCGGCGCTCACGCTGCCTTCGATGCACGTCCCCGTCACTGCGGTTCCGGCCGGATTCGCGCTCGGCGTGGCGCTGCTGCAGGCGTGCCCGACATTGCCGGGCGGCGCTGCGCAGGCGGCCATGCTTGCAGTCACGGCGCTGCTCGCCGGAGTCAGCATGCGCTGCGCGGGGTCCGCCGCCGCCGCGTGGCGGTCACTCGCGGCACTCGCCGCGTTCATCGCGGCGATCCTCACCGGATTCGGCTACGCGGCGCTGCGCGCGGAGCTTCGGCTTGCCGATGCACTGCCTGTCGCCTGGGAGAACCGCGATCTTCGCGTTCGCGGCGTCGTCGACAGCCTGCCGCAGCGGTCGGCGGATGCAACGCGCTTCGCGCTCGCGGTCGAGGAGGTGCTGACGCCGCACGCGATCGTTCCGCAGCGCCTGTCGCTCGCGTGGTTCGCACCGGAGTCGCGAAAGCGCGGCACGGACTCCGCGGGTCATCCGCACGCGGCACCCGAGGTCCACGCCGCACCCGAGGTCCACGCCGGCGAGCGATGGGCGCTCACCGTACGCCTCAAGCGACCGCACGGTTCCGTGAATCCGCATGGGTTCGACCTCGAGGCATGGCTCCTCGAGCGCGACCTGCGCGCGACCGGCTACGTCCGCGATGCTCCGCCGCCCGCTCGCATCGCCGCCTTCGCGGGCCGCAGCGGGGATTACGTCGAGCGCGCGCGCGAGTCGATCCGCGCGCGCATCCGCACGACGCTCGGCGGCACCGAAGCCGCCGGAGTGCTGACGGCGCTCGCCATCGGCGACCAGGCGGCAATTTCCGATGCGCAGTGGCAGGTCTTCAACCGGACCGGCGTCACGCACCTCATCTCGATTTCCGGACTGCACGTCACCGTATTCGCGGCGCTCACCGGTCTTGCGGTGCTCCGGCTCGTGCGTCGCAGCAGCCGGCTCACCTCACGCATCCCCGCCCGCAAGGTGGCGACGCTCGCCGGAGCGCTCGCTGCGTGGGGCTACGTGCTCCTCGCCGGCGCCGAGGTGCCGGCGATGCGAACGCTGCTGATGCTCGCGGTCGCCGGCGCCGGGTTGTGGCTGGGACGGCCGGGCACTGCCGCGATCGTGTGGCTGTGGTCGCTCGCCGTCGTCGTAATCGTCGATCCGTGGGCTCCGCTGGCCCCGGGATTCTGGCTCTCGTTCGGCGCGGTCGCGCTGCTTCTCTACGCATGCGGCGCGAGGCTCGGCGGTGCGAGGACCGGCGGCCGCGACGCACATGGCGCGGTGCAGCGTCTGCATCATGCGCTGCTCGAGGCGGTGCATGTCCAATGGGTCGTCAGCCTGGGGCTCGTCGCAGGGACCCTCGTGTGGTTCCAGCAGGTGTCGGTCGTTGCTCCGCTCGCCAACGCGGTCGCGATTCCGCTGGTCACCTTCGCAGTGGTTCCCCTCGCCCTCGGCGGGATCGGCATTCCCTTCGATCTGCCGTGGCACGTCGCAGACGCGGTGCTGCGCGTCCTCCTCGGCTGGCTCGACTTGCTGTCGACGTGGCCGCGAGCGGTCCTGACGTCGTTCGCTCCGGCCGGCTGGACCGTGGCGGCCGCCGTGGCGGGAACGTTCTGGATCCTCGCGCCGCGCGGCGTGCCGGGGCGGTTGCTTGGCGGCGTGCTGATGCTGCCGATGCTGCAGGTCGCACCCGCGGCTCCGGCGCCCGGAGGCGTGCGCGTTGTCGTGCTCGACGTCGGCCAGGGCCTTGCCGCGCTCGTCACCACCGCACACCACGCGCTCCTCTACGACACCGGCCCGCGCTATCGCAGCGGCGACGCCGGCAACAGGCTCGTCGTTCCTTTCCTGCGCGCGGCCGGCGTCGACCGTCTCGATCGTCTGGTCGTCAGCCACGCGGACAGCGACCATTCGGGGGGCACGATGTCGGTGCTCGCCGCGCTGCCGGTCGCAGCCGTGATGTCGTCGATGACCATGACCGCTCCCGCAGGAAGGCCGCTGCCGCCGTGGAGCCGCTGCGTCGCCGGCGAGCGCTGGGAGTGGGATGGCGTCGCCTTCGAGATCCTGCATCCCGATGCGCCGGCATACGCCGACACCGCGCGCAAGAGCAACGATCTGTCGTGCGTGCTCGCCGTCGCGGCAGCCGCGGGACGGGTGCTCGTCACCGGCGATATCGAGGCGCGCGCGGAGCGCGAGATCCTCGCACGCCGCGCGGCGCCCGTTGCAGCGGACATTCTCGTCATCCCGCATCACGGGTCGATGACGTCGTCGACGCAGGCTTTCATCGATGCGGTATCGCCGCGGGTCGCCGTGGTGACCGCTGGTTACCTCAATGCGTTTCGCCATCCGCGCCCCGACGTCCTCGCACGTTATCGGCAGGCGGGGATCCTTGTCGTTCGCACCGATCTCGACGGCGCCCTCGCGTTCGAGCTTGCGCCGGAGAGCGGGCTGGCGATGAGCCGCGAGCGCGAGCGCAGGCGCCGCTACTGGTACGACCGTCACCGCCGCCCGAAGGCGACTGGCGAGGCGCGCGTCCGCAGGCGATCCCCGCAGCGAACCCGCGTCAATCGACGAAACGGCCGATCCGCACCGCAGTCTCGCCGATGCGCGGCCTGCGCGTGGGCATCACCAGCACGCAGTCGGCGTAAGGGCTCAGGATCTCGCGCGCCCCGTCGCGTGCGATCGGCGTACGCGCGGCAGGAACGATCGTCAAGCCCTCCAGCGGAAGCACGAAGCAGAAGTCGTCGCTCGTGATCGTCACGACCTCGGTGATCTCGATCGCACGCTGCGGCGCCAGCCTCTGCGGCTCGAGGTGCGACTCGAGAAACGCGGCGTCGGCCATGCCGAAGTGACGCAGGAAGCGCAGGCAGACCTGCCGCGCCACCCCGGGCGCACGGGCTTCCCAGTGCTGGCCGCACTCGACGAGCAGCGCGCTGCGCGGATCGTCGGGGTCGTCGAAGTGGGCATAGTCGCGCAGCCGGCGCCCGGCGCGGTGACCCTCGTCGATGACGACGTACTCGGGCATGCCGACGCCGCGCGCGAGCTCGACTCCTTTGCGCCGCCGGCCCGACAGCGCGAGGGCGGGGCACGGATCGGTCATCGAGTGGAGGTCGAGCAGGTAGTCGGTCGCGTCGTAGCACGGCCGCAGCTCGCGGGCACGCCCGAGCTCGCAGGTGCGACGCACCCCGTCGAGAACCCAGGTGTCCCACAGCCGGTTGAAATCCTCGTCGAGGCAGCGTGCGGCGAACGGATCGTGATGATCGAAACTATCGTATGCCGCGACGTTCGCGAACACCAGCGTCAGCGTCCCGCGTCGCGGGCGGAGGCCGGCGCGCAGCAGCCAGTCGAGCGCGATCGCACCGCATACCTCGTTGCCGTGGGTGAGTGCCTGCAGCGTCACCCGTGGCCCGGGCACCCCCGACTCGAAGCGCCAGACGAAGGGAATGCCGGCGTTGCCGCCCGACCAGCGTTCGAGATCGGGAAACGCGACCTCGATCGGTGGCGGACGTTGCATCGGCGCTGGCGCTGACCCGGTCCGCCGCGAGCTCAGCCCGCCGCGAGTTCGTCGGCAAGGCGAAGCATGAACGCCTCGCAGCGCGCGAGCTGGTCGAGGCCGATCCATTCGTCGGGCTGGTGCGCCTGCGCGATGTGACCGGGACCGCAGAGGACGGTCGCGATGCCGGCGCCGTCGAAGAGCCCTGCCTCGCTGCCGAACGACACTTTGCCGCAGGCGGTGTCTTCGCTGCAGCGTTGCGCAAGCGCGACGATCGGGCTGTCTGCCGTCGTGTCGAAGCCGGTGGTCGTCGACAGGGCATCGAACGCGACGTAGGTCGCCGGATCGACGGCGTGCATCGCGGGCGTGAGCGCGCGAGCGCGCCGTTCGAGGGCGCCGATGAACGCGCCCGGATCGTCGGCGGGGAGGTGGCGCATCTCGAATTCGAACTCGCAGTCGCGCGGAACGATGTTGAGCGCGGTACCGCCGCGGATCGTGCCGACGTGGACAGTCGTATAGGGGACGTCGTACGCGCTGTCGTAGGGCCCGGTGTCGCGGAAGCGGCGGCCTTGTGCGGAGATGTCCGCCACCAACTCGCACGCGACCTCCACGGCATTGACGCCTTGCGGCGCCAGCGCCGAATGCGCCTCGTGGCCGCGCACGCGGCAGCGCCAGCTCGAGCGGCCCTTGTGCGCGGTGATGACCTCCATGCCGGTCGGCTCCCCGACGATGCATCCGGCCGGACGCAGTCCCTGCGCGAGCACGTCGGCGATCAGGCGGCGCACGCCGATGCAGCCGACCTCCTCGTCGTAGGAGAGGGCGAAGTGGAGCGGGCGTGCGAGGCGGCGCTGCCGGAAGTGCGGGAGCAGCGCGAGCGCGATCGAGAAGAAGCTCTTCATGTCCGCGCAGCCGCGGCCGTAGATGCGCGAGCCTGCCCGCGTCGCTTCGAACGGCGGCGTCGACCATGGCTGCCCGTCGACGGGTACGACGTCGGTGTGCCCGGACAGCACGACTCCGCCATGCGTCGCGTTGCCGTCACCTGCGGCGAGCGTGCCGAACAGGTTGGCCTTGCTGCGCTCGTCGTTCCAGGTGATCGTGACCTTCGCGCCGTGCTGCTCGAGCCAGCCGCGCGTCCACTCGATCAGTGCGCGATTGGAATCGCGGCTCACCGTCTCGAAAGCGACCATGCGGCGAATCATCTCGAGACAGGGCTCGCCCACGCGGGCAGCCGTCGATCGTTCGGATTCGGCGGCCACCGCGCGCAGCGGCGCTGCCGTTTCGGCGGGGATGGGCATGCAGACAGCCTTCCTGATGGGGGATGCCAGAATAGCACCGAGGCGCGCCCGGAACGAATCGGCGCGCCCCGCGTTCCAATCGGCCATGCCAGCGACCGCACAGAGAATCGTCGCAGCCATCGCGCTCGCGCTCGCCGCCGGCTCGACGCAGACGGTCGCATGCGCACAGTCCCCTGCCATCAGCGCGCCGCTGCCGCTCGAGCGGATCCGGCTTCCGCAGGGCTTCGCGATCGACCTCGTCGCCCGTGTGCCGCATGCGCGCGAAATGGCCTTCGGCCGGCACGGGACCCTGTTCGTCGGCAGCGCAGACGGCGCGGTCCATGCGCTGACTTTCGCGCAGGCAGGCGCGCGCGGCGCAGTCACGTTGCGAACCATCGCGACGGGGCTTCGCGATCCGATCGGCGTCGCCTGGCGTGACGGCGCGCTCTACGTCTCGGCGGTGAGCCGGATCCTGCGCTACGACGCGATCGACGATCACCTCGACGCGCCGCCGGCACCCGCCACGGTCACCGACGCGTTCCCGCGAGAAGGGCATCACGGCCGCAAGTTCATCGCGTTCGGTCCCGACGGGCGGCTCTACGTTCCGGTCGGGGCGCCGTGCAACGTCTGTGCACCCGACCCGTCGCGTTACGCGAACATCCAGCGCCTCGATGCCGACGGATCGCGCCGCGAAGTGGTCGCGCGCGGCGTGCGCGATTCGGTCGGCTTCGACTGGGATCCGGTGACCGGCGATCTCTGGTTCACCGACAACGGCCGCGACTGGCTCGGCGACGATGTTCCGCCCGACGAACTCAATCACGTGACGGCGATCGGCCAGGACTTCGGCTTCCCGTACTGTCACGGTGGAACGATCGCCGACCCCGGGTTCGGCTCCGGGCATCCGTGCAGCGCGTTCGTCGCGCCGGCACAGCGACTCGGCCCGCACGTCGCGGCGCTCGGCATGCGCTTCTACACCGGCACGCAGTTCCCGGCCGACTATCGCAATCAGATCTTCATCGCCGAGCACGGCTCGTGGAACCGCAGCCACAGGATCGGTTATCGGGTGACCCTCGTCAGGCTCGATCGCTCCCGGCACCCGGTCGCCTACGAGCCGTTTGCAACCGGCTGGCTCGTCGGCGCAGCCGCCTGGGGGCGGCCCGCCGATGTCGCTGTCGCACCCGACGGCTCGCTCTTCGTTTCCGACGACCATGCGGGAGCGATCTACCGGATTCGCTACGTCGACTGACGCGGCGCAGCGATCGCGCGCGAGCCTTCGGGCGACCGGTACGTGTAAGATTTGCCGCGGCGCACATGACGCCATGGAGTGTCCGCTGCCATCAGATATGAGCGACCCGGACGAACTGCGATCCGCGCACCCGCCCGCGAGGCCCCGATGAACCCGTCGTCCGAGCTCGAGCGATTGGCGCAGCGCAGCGAGCTCGTGCTGAAGAGCGTTGCCGAAGGCATCGTCGGCGTCGACCGCGCGGGGTGCATCATCTTCGCGAACGAATGGGCGGCGCGGGCGATCGGCAGGGAGGCGGCCGACGTCATCGGCCGCGACGCCCACGAGGTCGCGCCGCATCTCGCCGTCGACGGCGGCCGCTGCGATGGCGTCGCGTGCGCGCTGTTCGACGTCTTCCGCGGCGGCGGCGGGACCTTCGCAGCGGAGGCGCAGTTCGTCGGCAGCGACGGGGTGCCATTCCCGGTCGAGTACAGCTGCGTTCCCGCGTCGGGCGACGGCTCTGCCGAGTGGGCCGTATTTTCGTTTCGCAACATCGCCGGCCGCAAGCGTATCGAAGCCAAGCTGAAGGAGACGCTCGCCGAGGCGCAGCGGGCGAGCCGCGCGAAGAGCCTCTTCCTGTCCAGCATGAGCCACGAGCTGCGCACGCCGCTGACGGCGATCATCGGCTACGCCGAGATGCTGATCGACGACATGCACGCAGCCGGCGACGCGTCCCGCGAACGCGATCTCGAGCGGATCAGGAGCTCGGGCCGGCATCTGCTCGGGCTGATCGACAACGTGCTCGACATCGCGCGCATCGAGGCGGGACGCATGCCGGTCGCAAGCGAGGCCTTCGACGTGGCCGCGCTCGTCGACGGAGTCGGCATGCGTTTCCGCGACCGGTTTCGCGAGCGCGGCAACCGCTTCCGCGTCGAGGGGGGTGCCGATGCGGGGTCCATGCAGGGCGATGCCGACAAGCTGGGGCGCATTCTCCAGCACCTCCTCGCCAATGCGAACAAGTTCTGCGAGAACGGGGAAATCACGCTCGAAGTCCGCCGCGGCGGGGCCGGGGATCCATCGGGCCGCGTCGAGTTCGTCGTGAGCGACACCGGCATCGGCATCGCCCCCGAGTTCCTCGGCCACCTGTTCGAGCCGTTCGCTCAGGCCGACGCCACCGCGGCGCGGCGCTTCGGCGGCACCGGCCTCGGGCTTGCACTGTCGGCGAAACTCGCACGCCTGATGCAAGGGTCGATTGCGGCCGCGAGCACGCTGGGAGCGGGCAGCCGCTTCACCGTCTCCGTCCCGGCGGGCCGGTCGCCGGCGGGCGAGGACCGCGGCGAGCGCGACGGCCCCGGCGCGAGCGCGACGCGCGCATGAACGCGGTTACCGTCCCCGACGCCGAGGCGGGATGGCGCGACTGGCTGCGCCGCAAGGACCCGGTCCATCCGACCGTACTGCTCGACTACCGCGTGCGCGTACCGACCTGGCTTCTCGGCGCGCTGATGTTCTCGTCCGCGCTGGTTGCGCGCAGCAGCGGGTGGCACGTGCCTGCGCTGACCGTCGCAACCTGCCTCGCGTGGCCACACCTCGCATGGCTCGTCGCGAGCCGCAGCCGCAACAGCAAGGGGGCCGAGCTTCGCAACCTCGTTCTCGACCTCGTGCTGGTCGGCATGCTGAGCGCGTTGACCGGCTTCAGCCTGTGGCCGACGATCGCTTCGTTCCTGTGCATCAACGCGGGCGCGCTCAGCGTCGGAGGCTGGCGCTTCGCGCTGTACGGGCTGCTCGCATTTGCGGTCGCGGCCGCGGCGACCCATCTCGTCTCGGGCGTACCGGTGACGCCGACGTCGACCGTCGCCGAGATCGCGCTCTCGATCGGCGTGCTGTTCATCTACACGTCGATGTTCGCGCTGCATTCGTACCTGCAGTCGCGGCGCATGGTTGCGGCGCGGCATGCGCTGCTCGCGCAGAACCGCATTGCCGAGGAGGCGAACCGCGCCAAGAGCCGCTTTCTCGCCAACATGAGCCATGAGCTGCGCACACCGCTCAACGCGATCATCGGCTACAGCGAGATGCTCGAGGAGCAGGCGACCGACGAGGGCCGCGGCGATCTCGCCGCCGACCTGCAGCGGATTCGCGGAGCCGGAAAGCACCTGCTCGGGCTCATCAACGACGTCCTCGACCTGTCGAAAATCGAGGCGGGGCGCACCGAGCTCGTCTGGGAGACAGTCGATTCGCGCTCGCTGCTCGATGAGGTCGCCGATACGGCGCGGCCGCTGATGCGCAGGAATTCCAATGCGTTCGCCGTCGACTGCGCGCGCGGCGTGGGGCTGATCGAATGCGACAGCGTGCGGCTGAAGCAGGTGCTGCTGAACCTCCTCGCCAACGCCGCCAAGTTCACGCGCGAAGGCCGGGTGCGGCTGCGGCTGCGGCAGGAGCGCGCGACGGGGCGCGACTGGCAGCTCTTCGAGGTCAGCGACACGGGCATCGGCATGACGGGCGAGCAGATGGGGCGCGTGTTCCAGGCGTTCGGACAGGCCGATGCGCAGATCGGGCGCGAGTACGGCGGCACCGGTCTCGGGCTCGTCATCAGCCGCAGGCTGTGCCAGCTGATGGGAGGAGACGTCACCATGGCGAGCACCTTCGGCAAGGGCTCGACGTTCACAGTGCGGCTTCCGGTCAAGCGGCGTGCGGAGGCGTCCGCGGGCGGTGCCGGGGCGGGAGAGCCCGATGCAGGCGACGCCGAGGCGGGAGGCGCGCAGGTGGGCCACGCATGACGGCGAAGCTACTGCTGGTCGAGGACAACGAGCTGAATCGCGACATGCTGTCGCGGCGCCTCGTGCGGCGCGGATACGACGTGGTGTTCGCGCTCGACGGCCAGGCGGCGGTGGATGCAGCGGCGGCGCTCGCGCCCGATCTCATCCTGATGGACATGAGCCTGCCCGTGCTCGATGGCTGGGAGGCGACGCGCAGGATCAAGGCCGACCCGCGCCTATGTGCCATTCCGGTCATCGCGCTCACCGCGCATGCGATGCAGGGCGACGCGCATCGGGCGCTCGGCGCGGGATGCGACGAGTTCGAGACCAAGCCGGTCGAGTTCGATCGGTTGCTGGCGGCGATCGAGCGGCTCCTCGCTGCGCGCGCGCGATGAGCGGGCAGCCTGCGAGCGATCGCGCGGCCCGCCTGCCGGCGGCCGCGGCGAAGCCGCTCGTACGCAGCGCCGCCGGACTCACCGTCGACGCGGCGATCGACGCGCTGCCGCGCCTGCTCGACGTCGTCGATCGCGTCTGCCATGCGAGCGGCGCCGAAGCCGATGTCGCCTTCGACGTACGGCTTGCGGTCGACGAAGTGTGCAGCAACCTGATCGCACACGGCTATCGCGGCCTCGCACCCGGTCCGATCGTGCTCAGCGTGGAAGCGCAGCCCGACCGGGTGGTCGTGCAGATCGCCGATCGGGGCCGCCGCTTCGACCTGAGGTCGCTGCCGGCCCCCGATCTTCACGCTCCGCTCGAGGCGCGGCCGGTCGGCGGGCTCGGCTGCCACCTCGTGCGCAGCGTCGTCGATGACATCGACTATCGGACCGATCCCGGCGGCGAAAACCGCCTCACACTGGTTCGCCGCGTGGGGACGAAGCGATGACGGCCATCGCACAGGCCCGGCGGGAGCTCAACGCAAGTCTTTGGCCCAAGCGAGGTGCAGGCATGGAGCTATCCGTTTCACAGTGCGGCGACGTCTGCGTCGTCGGTGTTCGCGGCAGCGTCGACGGGTCGACGGCGGCGCAGCTGCAGGACACGGTCGCCGGTCAACTCACCGGAAGCGCCGCGCGAATGGTCGTCGACTGCACCGGGCTCGAGTACACGAGCAGCGCGGGACTGCGCGCGCTGCTCGCCGGCGTGAAGGAGTGCCGCCGGCACGGCGGCGACCTGCGCCTAGCCGCGGTGTCCGGCGGCGTCCGGCGCGTGCTCGACCTGTCGGGATTCACCGGCATCCTGCGCATCTATCCCGACGTCGACTCCGCGGTATCGAGCTATGCGGGCTGAGCGCAGCGAAGGTCCGCCGGCGGGGCGCGGCGGCGTGACGCGGCGCAAGGTCGCGCTGGTGATCGGCGCCGGCAGCGTCAAGTGTGCGGCGGCGATCGGCCTTGCGCGGGTGCTCTCGCGCGAGCGCGTCGACGTCGACCTCATCGTCGGCTGCAGTGCCGGCAGCATGTTCGCCGCGCTGATGGCGATGGGGAGAACGAGCGACGAGGTCGCGGCGATCGCGGCGCGCCTGTGGACGCGCGAGCTCACCGCGACCCGCGACTTCCGAGCGATGCTGAGCGTCGTGCTGCCGAGACTCCTCGGGTTCGGCGAGCGCTTCGGCATGCGCAGCGACCGCCGCGTGCGCAGCGCCCTCGCTGAAGCCTTCGGCGACGCGCGCATCGAGGCGCTCAAGACGCGCCTCATGATCACCGCCACCGACTTCCGCACCGGCGAGCAGGCGGTGTTCGATCGCGGGCGCGTCGTCGATGCGATCCGCGCGAGCATCGCCATCCCCTTCATCTTCACGCCGGCCGAGGTCGACGGCAGGCTCTGCATCGACGGCTTCCTCTCGGATCCGCTGCCGGTCGGCCCGGCGGTGCGCGACGGCGCCGACGTGATCATCGCGATGGGCTTCGAGAGCAACTACCAGGAGCGGATCGATTCACCGGGGCGCTTCGCGTTCCAGCTCTCGTCGATCGTCACCAACAACCTGCTGCGCTCGCGCTACGCGTTCCACAACGTCGCCCATCACGGCGAAGTGATCGCCATCGTCCCCGAGTTCCGCGAGCGCATCGGGCTCTTCGACACCGCGCGCATCCCGTACATCATCGAGGAAGGCGAGCGCGCCACCGAGGCGATGCTGCCGCACCTCCTGCGGATGCTCGAGGCGCCCGTCGGGCAGGCGGGAGGCGCGTGAGCGTCGACGCTGCGCCCGCCCGCATCCTCGTCGCCGACGACCAGGAGCTCAACCGCGACTTGCTCTCTCGCCGGCTGCGCGCCGACGGCCACCGCGTCGACCTCGCCGAGGACGGCCCCCGCGCGCTCGCGATGCTCGAGGGCGCCCCGTACGATCTCGTGCTGC
>JAFEDF010000119.1 GCA_018241785.1 Pseudomonadota bacterium
CCGTCGGCAGCGGAGGCATCGACGGAGGAGCCATCGGCAGCGGTGTCGTCGCCCCGCGCAATCGGGGCGGTGCCGGCATCGAGTCGCGGCAGCCACAGCGCGAGGCACGACGAGGCCGTCGCGGCAACGTCGTCTCGGGTCAGCCGGTAGCTGCCCTTGGCCGCGCTGCGGCGCCCGCGGGTGATGAGCTCGGCGAGGTCGCCGTAGCTTGCGCGATCGTGGGCGAGGAGCACGAGCCGGGTCCCGTCGGTGAGCGTGCATTCGCTGCCGACGATCAGCGGCAGGCCGGCTTCCTTGGCCGCGAGGTGCGCACGCACGACGCCGGCGAGCGAGCATTCGTCGGTCAGCGCGAGCGCCGCGTAACCCTGGGCCGCAGCGCGCTCGACGAGTTCGTCGGGGTGCGACGCTCCGCGCAGGAACGAATAGTTCGACCGGCAATGGAGCTCGGCGTAGGCGGGGAGGAGGTCGCCGGATGTCATACCGTATAAATATACGGCATCAGCAGTAAGCCGGCCAGACGCCGCGCTGAGCCGGCCAGGCATCGACAGTGCGTCGGCCGGGCTGGATGCACGACTTCGCGGGCGTGTCGCGTAACATCCGGATCTTTCTTCCAACATCCCGCCGATGCCCGAGATCGCCTTCGACCGCTTCTACCGTTACGCCGAGCTCACCGAGCTTCTCCATGCGCTCGCGCGCGAGCACCCCGACCTCGTTGCGATCGAATCGATCGGGAAGAGCTTCGAAGGCCGCGACATCTGGGTGCTGACCGTCACCCGCAAGGCGACCGGCCACGCCGCGGACAAGCCGGCGTTCTGGGTCGACGGCAACATCCACGCGACCGAGGTCGCGGCATCGACGGCCGCGCTCTTCCTCCTCCATACGCTGGTGACGCGCGACGGCCACGATGCCGAGGTGACGCGCGCGCTTGACACGCGCGCGTTCTACGTCTGCCCGCGGATCAATCCCGACGGTGCCGAATGGGCGCTCGCCGACCGGCCGAAGTGGGTGCGCTCGTCGACGCGCCCGTATCCGCTCGACGAGGACGAGCCCGAGGGTCTCGTCGTCGAGGACGTCGACTGCGACGGGCGCATCCTGCAGATGCGCATTCCCGACGCGAACGGGCTGTGGAAAGCTCATCCGCAGGAGCCGCGCCTGCTGGTGCGCCGCGAGCCAACCGAGGTCGGCGGTACCTACTACCACGTGCTGCCCGAGGGGCGCTACGACGGCTACGACGGACACACGCTGAGGATCAAGCGCCCGCGTGAGCGGCTCGACCTCAACCGCAACTTTCCGGGAAGCTGGCGCCAGGAGTTCGAGCAGCAGGGTGCCGGCCCCTATCCGACGTCGGAGCCCGAGATCCGCGCGGTCGCCGACTTCGTCGTCCACCATCCGAACCTGACCGGCGGAACGAGCTTCCACACCTGGTCAGGCGTTCTGCTGCGTCCGTTCGAGCACGCTCCCGACGAGGAGATGGACGCCGAGGACCTGTGGTTCTACCAGCGCGCCGGGCGCAAGGGCACCGAGCTCACCGGCTATC
>JAFEDF010000011.1 GCA_018241785.1 Pseudomonadota bacterium
CGCGAGGCCCGGGAACAGCGTCACCCACCACTCGCCCGAGAACATGAAGTCGTTGCCGATGCGGATCAGCGTGCCGAGCGAGGGCTGTGTCGGCGGCACGCCGACGCCCAGGAACGACAGCGTCGCCTCGGTGATGATCGCGGTCGCGATGTGGATCGTCGCGATCACCAGCACCGGGCCGAGCACGTTGGGCAGCACGTGTCGCGCCATGATGGCGAGCGGCCGGATGCCGAACAGCCTCGCGGCCTGCACGTACTCCTTGTTCTTCTCGACCAGCGTCGAGCCGCGCACAGTGCGCGCATACTGCACCCACCCCGAGACGCCGATCGACAGCACCAGCACCCAGAACGCCATGCTCTCGTGCGCCCCCTTGATCACCGCGCGGGCGAGCCCATCGACGAGGAGCGCGATCAGGATCGCCGGGAACGAGAGCTGCACGTCGGCGACGCGCATGATGAAGGCGTCGAGGGTGCCGCCGACATAGCCTGCGATGAGTCCGAGCGACACGCCGAGCACCATCGACAGCACCACCGCGGCAATGCCGACTTCGAGCGAAATGCGCGCGCCGAAGAAGATCGTCGACAGGATGTCGCGGCCCTGGTCGTCGGTGCCAAGTGGAAACGCGCGGGTTCCCCCTGCAAGCCACGCCGGCGGCTTCAGCGAGTTCGAAAGGTCGAGCTGCGACAGGTCGAACGGATTGTGCGGCGCGACCCAGGGCGCAAACACCGCGACGCCGACGCAGGCGAGGAACACCAGCGCAGCGACGATCGCGTAGGGCGAATGGCGAAAACTCCATGCGAGATCGCTGTCCCAGGCATCGTGCAGCGCCGCCGCGACCACCGAGGTCATCTCAGTGCCCCGCCGCGCCAGGGCGGTCGACGCGCAGCCGCGGGTCGACGACGTAGTAGAGCAGGTCGACGATCAGGTTGATCGTCACGAACACCAGCGCGACGAGGCACAGGTACGCGGCCATCACTGGAATGTCGACGTAGCTCACCGCCTGGATGAACAGGAGTCCCATCCCGGGCCACTGGAACACCTGCTCGGTAATGATCGAGAACGCGATGATCGAGCCGAGCTGCAATCCGGTGATCGTGATCACCGGAACCAGCGTGTTCTTCAGCGCATGGCCGAAGTTGATCGCGCGATCCGTGAGCCCGCGCGCGCGCGCGAACTTGATGTAATCGGTGCGCAGCACCTCGAGCATCTCCGAGCGGACGAGACGCATGATCAGCGTGAGCTGGAAGAGCCCGAGTGTGATCGTCGGCATGATGAGCGACACGAGCCCGCTCTTCGTCAGGAGGCCGGTGGTCCACCCGCCGACATGGACGACGGTGCCGCGTCCGAACGCCGGGAGCCAGGTGAGCTTCACGGCGAACACGAGAATGAGCAGGATCCCGATCAGAAAGGTCGGCAGGGAGACGCCGAGGAGCGACAGCGAGAGCATCGTGCGCGCGAGCCACGAATTGGGCTTCAGCCCCGTGTAGACGCCGGCCGGGATGCCGACGACGAGCGCGAAGATCGCCGCGCACACCGACAACTCGAGCGTCGCCGGCAGGCGCTCGGCGAGGAGCACCGAAACAGGCTTGCCGATGCGCAGCGACACGCCGAACTGGCCGTGCACCGCGTTGACGAGGAAGTGATAGAACTGCACGTAGAACGGCCGGTCGAGGCCGAGCTCGTGAGTGAGGCGCAGGCGGTCGGCCGGAGTCGCGAATTGCCCCAGCATCAGCTGCACCGGGTCGCCGACGTACTGGAACAGCGAGAACGCGACGAACCCGACCACGAGCATCACGACCAGCGCCTGCAGCACGCGGCGGATGGCGTACGCGGTCACGGCATGCCTCGCCGCGGATTGCGACTCGCTGGGGCGGCCGGCGCCGGTGCGGGCGCGACAGACCGCCGCGCCCGCAGCCGGATCAGGCGATCAGTTGACGTGCACCCACCACATGCGCAAACGGTTGTCGGCGCTGTGGGTGACCGCGATGTTCTTGCGCATCGCCCATGGGATCTCCTGCTGGTGCAGCATGATGTGCGCGACGTCGGTCGTGTGCATCATCAACGCCTCGTGGATCATGCCGAGACGCTTCTTGACATCGGGCTCGACCTGCATCGCATCGATCAGCGAGTCCATCTTCGCGTTGCTGTAGCCGCCGTCGTTGTACTCGCCGGCACCCTTGCCGTTGCGCGTGTGCACGAGGTTGAGCAGTGCATCCTGCGCGTCGAACGTCGCGACCGCCCAGCCGAGCATGTAGAGGCTGGTATCGTTCTTGTTGATCTTCGCGAAGTACTGCGCCTTCGGCATCGCGTTGAGCTTCACCGTGAGGCCGACCTTCGCCCACATCGACGCCAGTGCCTGGCAGATCAGCGCGTCGTTGATGTAGCGGTCGTTCGGACAATCGAGGGTGACCTCAAAGCCGTTCGGATATCCCGCTTCCTTCAGGAGCTCCTTCGCCTTCGCCACGTTGTACGGCGGGATGATGTTCGCCGCCTGGTCGTAGCCGTAGATCTGGTGGGTGACGAGTTCGCCGGTCGGAATCGACATCCCGCGCATCAGCGTGCGCTTGATCGCTTCGCGGTCGACCGACATGTTGAGCGCCTGCCGCACGCGCAGATCCTTGAACGGATTCTTACCCTTGACGCTCGAGTAGAGCAGCTCGGGGCGCGCCTGGTCCATGCCGATGAAGATCGTCCGGTTCTCCTCACCTTGCACGACCTTCACGTTGGGGTCGGCGAGGAGCTTCGGCAGGTCCTGCAGCGGCGGGTCGAGGACGAAATCGACTTCGCCCGACAGGAGCGCCGCGGTACGCGTCGCCGCCGATTTGATCGGCGTGTAGACGATCTCGGTGACGTTGCCCTCCATCTTGCCCCACCAGTGCGGGTTGGCGGTGAGCACCGTCTTCACGTCCGGCTCACGCGACTTCAGGATGTAGGGGCCGGTGCCGTTCGCGTGCTCGACCGCGTAGGTCTCCTGCTTGCCGAGGTAGTTCTGCACCTCGACGACGTTGTGCTTCTCGCACCAGGCCTTGCTCATGATGCGAACGTCGGTGAGCTGCCGCAGCAGCACCGGGGCCGGTCCGCCGGTGATGATGTCGACGGTGAGATCGTCGACCTTCTTCGCGTCGGTCACCCCGGCGAGGTAGGATTTCATCATCGAGTACTTCGACAGCATCCGGTGAACCGAGAACACCACGTCGTCGGCAGTGAACGGCTCGCCTTCCTGGAACTTCACGTTCGGACGCAGGTGGAAACGCCACGACGTCGGCGAGATCTGCTCCCACTTGACCGCGAGCTGCGGCACGACGTCGAACTTCTTGTCGTACTGGACGAGCGACTCGTAGACGTAGCTGTTGAAGGTGTTGTTGAAGCTCTCGTTCTGCGAGTAGGGATCGAACGACAGGACGTCGCCCTGGCTCGCCCACCGAAACGTCTTCGCGTACCCCGGCGCTGCGGCCAGCGCCGCGGCGAGGACGACCGACATGCAGATACCCCAAGCCTTGCGCATTGCCCCTCCTCGAATGGCCCCCCGGGCGTTCAGGCCGTGCATGATGGCGAACCTCGGCGCACGCGTCAAATCGGCGATCCGCTGCGATCGAGCACACGGGCAACCGCCGCGCCGGCCGCGCCCGCCAGGCCGCGGTCGAAGCAATCGAGGGGCTCGACCGCGAGGCGGCGCAGCCAGGTGAGCTGCCGGCGCGCGAGCTGGCGCGTCGCGGCCACTCCCCGCTCGCGCAGCGAGTCGACACTGCCGCCGCGGCCGAGCCACTCCAGCACCTGCCGGTAGCCGACGCAGCGCATCGACGGCATCGACGCGTCGAGCGGCCAGCGCGCGAGAAGGCCGCGCACCTCGTCGACGAGACCGGCCCCGAGCATCGCGTCGAAGCGCGCCGCGATCGCGCGGTGGAGCTTCGCGCGGTCGAATGGCACCAGTGCGAGCGACACCGTCGGCCCGAGCCCCGGCGCGGGCTCGCGCCGCCCCTGCAGCGCGGAGAGCGGCCGGCCGGACAGCGCATGCACTTCGAGCGCGCGCTGGATGCGCTGTGCGTCGGACGCATCGAGCCGGCTCGCGGTGGCGGGGTCGACCTCCATGAGTTCGGCGTGGAGCGCCGCCCACCCGCGCTCGGCGGCACGCGCTTCGATTGCCGCGCGCAGCTCCGGGTCGGCTGCGGGGAGCATGGAGAGGCCCTCGGTCAATGCCCTGAAGTAGAGCATCGTTCCGCCGGCGACGATCGGCAGGCGGCCGCGCGAGCGGATCGCCGCGATCGCGGCGGCCGCGTCGGCGCGAAAGCGCGCGGCCGAATAGGCCTCCGTCGGATCGATGATGTCGAGCAGGTGGCAGGGCACTGCGGCGCGTTCGGCAAGGCCGGGTTTCGCGGTGCCGATGTCCATGCCGCGGTACACCTGCGCGGAATCGGCGCTCACGATTTCGCCGCCGAAGCGCAGTGCGAGCGTGTGCGCGAGCGCCGACTTGCCCGACGCCGTCGGCCCCATCAGCAGCACGACCGGGAGCGGGGGGTCAGGTCTTGCCTTTTGCCTGCCTGGAACGGCAGGCAAAAGGCAAGACCTGACCCCGTCAACCATCAGCGGCCGCGCAGGAACAGCCGGTCGAGGTCGGCGAGGCTCAGCTGGTACCAGGTCGGGCGGCCGTGGTTGCACTGCCCCGCGCGCTCGGTCGCCTCCATGTCGCGCAGGAGCGCGTTCATCTCGGTGATGCCGAGGTTCCTGTGCGCGCGTACGGCGGCATGACACGCCATCGTCGCGAGGAGCTCGTCGCGCCGCGACTCGAGAACGTCGCTGCCGCCGAACTCGAGCAGGTCATGCAGCACGGCGCGCGCGAGGGCTGCCGGGTCGGCGTCGTCGAGCGCAGCAGGAACGCCGCGCACGGCGAGCGTCGCCGGCCCGAGCGATGAGAGCTCGAAGCCGAGCCGAAGGAGCGCGCCGGAGTGATCGGCGGCGGCGGCGACCTCGAGCGGATCGGCGGTGAACACCGCCGGAACGAGCAGCGGCTGCATGGGGACGCCGCCACCCGACTGTGCCTTCAGCCGTTCGTAGACGATGCGCTCGTGCGCGGCGTGCATGTCGACCAGCACGAGCCCGGCGCGGTTCTGCGCGAGGATGTAGACGCCGTGAAGCTGCGCGAGCGCGAAGCCCAGCGGGTGGATGTCGTCGGCGGCATGGGCGGGCGTCGACGCTGCGGGCACTCCCGCGGACGGTGGAGCGGTCGCGGGGTGTTCGCCGAAGAGCCGCCGATAGAACTCCACCCCCGGCACGGAGCCCGCCGCAGCGGGTTCCATCGCGAGCTCGGGTATGCGCGGCGGCATTCGCGCGGCCGCGACTCCCAGCCGCTCGCCCGCCGACACCGCCGGCTGCTCGGCGGCGGTCGCAGCAAGTGCACGCTCGACGGCATGGCGCACGAACTGATGCACGGCGCCCGAATCGCGGAAGCGGATCTCGGTCTTCTGCGGATGCACGTTGACGTCGACCCGGCGCGGATCGAGGGTCAGCCACAGCACGTAGGCCGGCTGCCGATCGTGGTGGAGCACGTCGCGGTACGCCTCGCGCAGTGCGTGCATGAGCATGCGGTCGCGCACGAAGCGGCCGTTGACGAACACGTACTGCGCCTGTACGCCCTCGGCCGCATAGGCGGGGCGCACGACCACGCCGGTGAGCTCGAGCCCGCCTGCCTGCGCATCGACCGGCGTCGCGTGGATGGCGAACGGCTCGCCGAGGAGCTCGTCGATGCGCGCGCGCCGGCCGCCGCCGTGCAGGCGCCGCAGCGTACGGCCGTTGTGGGTCAGCGTGAAGCCGACGCCGGCGTGCGCGAGAGCGAGGCGGCGAAAGGCCTCGTCGCAGTGCGCCCATTCGGTCGCCTCGGTGCGCAGGAACTTGCGCCGTGCCGGGGTGTTGAAGAAGAGCGCTTCGAGCGTGACCGTGGTGCCGGCGGCGAGCGCCGCGGGCGCGACGGGGCCGACGCAGCCACCGTCGACCTCGATGCGCCAGGCGTGCGGCTGTGCGGCTGCACGCGACGCGATCGCAAGGCGCGACACCGCCGCCATCGACGCCAGCGCTTCGCCGCGAAAGCCGAGCGTCGCGATCGCGTCGAGGTCGAGCACCGTGGCGATCTTCGAAGTCGCGTGGCGCGCAACCGTCAGCGGCAGGTCCTCCCGCGCGATGCCGGAGCCGTTGTCGGCGACGCGCAGCCGCTTGGTGCCGCCGGCTGCGACGTCGACGTCGATCTGCGTCGCTCCCGCATCGAGCGCATTCTCGACCAACTCCTTCAGCGCCGCAGCGGGACGCTCGACCACCTCGCCTGCGGCGATCTGGTTGATGAGCAGATCAGGCAGCGGTCGGATCGCCGCCATCAGCGTGCGAGCCCCTCCGCCCAGCGCGAGTAGATGTCGTCGGCGACTTCGTGCAGCACCTCGACTCGCCCGCGAAGGTCGCGCAGGATGTCGGCGCGCGACTGGCGCGCCGGCGTCCCCGGGCCGGCGACCTCGGCGGGGCTGTTCGCGCACCACGCCTCGACCAGCGCCGGAGTCATCTCGACGTGCACCTGCAATCCGAGGTGGCGCTCCCCGATCGCGAACGCCTGCTCGCGGTTGAACGCGTTGGCGAGCACGCGCGTCGCCCCCGGCGGGAGCTCGAACACCTCGTAGTGCCACTGAAAGACGGTGAAGCGCTCGCGCCCGCCGAACCACCGGTCGCGCGCCGCCGGGTCGGGCGCCGCGACGTCGATCCAGCCGATCTCGGGCGTCGCGCTCCTCGTGACCTTCGCGCCGAACGCCTGTGCGAGGAGCTGCCCGCCGAGGCAGTGGCCGAGCACCGGGATGTCGCGCCCGACGGCGTCGCGCAGCAAACGAGACAGCGGATCGATCCACGGCAGCGGATCGGTGACGCTCATCGGACCGCCCATCATCGCGATGCCGGCGAACTCGCGCGGGTCGGCAGGGATGGCAGCGCCTTCATCGACTGCGACGAGCTGCCACGCGATCGCGTGCGCATCGAGCCAGTCGGCAAACCACGCCGGACCCTCGGAAGGGGAGAATCGGAAGATCGCGACCGGCTTCATCGCATTCCTTCGGCGGCCCGGGGTGCGGGTCCCGCCGCGGTCACCAGCCGCGGGCGATTCGCGCGTAGGCCGAGTGATTGTGGATCGATTCGAAGTTCTCGGCCTCGACCGTGTACGCGTCGATGCGCCCATCGCCTTCGAGGCGGGCGGCGACCCCGCGCACGAGATCCTCGACGAAGCGCGGATTGTCGTAGGCGCGCTCGGTGACGTACTTCTCGTCGGCGCGTTTCAGGATGCCGAAGAGCTCGCACGACGCCTCTTCCTCGGCGATGCGCAGGAGCTCGCCGACGCTGGCCGGGCTCGCGAGGCGCACGCCGATCGTGATCATCGAGCGCTGGTTGTGGGCGCCGTAGTCGGAGATCTCCTTCGAGCACGGGCAAAGCGACGTGACCGGCACCGACACCGTGACGGTCGAAGCATAACGGCCGCCGTCGAACCCGGCCGACAGCCGAAGATCGTAGTCGAGCAGGCTCGCCACCCCCGACACCGGCGCGATCTTGCGCACGAAGAGCGGGAACGCCAGGACGATGCGTCCGGCCGAGGCGTCGAGCCGGTACAGCAGCTCTTCGACGAGCGGCCGCAGGCCGTCGACGGTGATCGGCGCCGCGCCGGGGAGCGCGCGCTCCTCGAGGAGCTCGACGAGACGCGACATGTGCGTGCCCTTGCGCTCGGGGGGGAGCGCGACGGACACGTCGCAGGTCGCGATGACCGTCTGCACCGGCCCGTCGCCGTCGGCAAAAGGCAGCGGATAGCGCAGGCCCCTGATGCCCACCTGGTCGATCGCGATCTTCCGGTCGTCGCTGCCCGACTGCACGTCGGGGATCGACAGCAGGCGGCTCGGGGTCTCGGGGCGGTTCATGGGGTCAAGTGTGCCACAGCGCCCGGGTCACGCCGCGGGCTTCGCCCACGCTTCGGGCGTGCGCTGCGCGAAGCGCGCATGGATCGACGCCGCGATGCCGCGCGCATCGAGCCCCACCTGCGCGAGCAGGAACGCCGGGTCGCCGTGGCCGAGGAAGCGGTCGGGAAGCCCGAGGTGCAGGATCGGGATGGCGATCGCCTCGCTCGCGAGGAGCTCGGCAACCGCGCTGCCGGCACCTCCCGCGATCACGTTCTCCTCGACCGTCACCAGCGCATCGTGGTCGCGCGCGAGGTCCTTCACGAGTTCGGCGTCGAGCGGCTTCACGAAGCGCATGTTGGCGACCGTGGCGTCGAGCTCGTCGGCGGCCGCGAGCGCCGCATGGAGGGGTGCGCCGAAGGCGAGGATCGCGATCCGCGAGTGCCGCCGCTTCGCGCTGCGCCGCAGCTCGCCGCGGCCGACCGGCAGTGTCGAAAGCCCCGGCTCGATCGCGGCTCCGGGGCCGGTTCCGCGCGGATAGCGCACCGCAGTCGGCGAATCGAGCGTCCAGGCGGTGGTGAGGAGCTTGCGGCACTCGTTCTCGTCCGCCGGGGCCATCACCGTCGTGTTGGGAAGGCAGCGAAGATAGGAGAGATCGAACGCGCCGATGTGCGTCGGCCCGTCAGCACCCACGATGCCGGCGCGATCGATGGCGAACATCACCGGCAGGTTCTGCAGCGCGACGTCGTGAATCACCTGGTCGTAGGCGCGCTGCAGGAAGGTCGAGTAGATCGCGACGACGGGCTTCATCCCCTGCGTGGCGAGCCCGGCCGCGAACGTCACCGCGTGCTGCTCGGCGATGCCGACGTCGAAATAGCGCTCGGGATGGCGCTGCGAGAACTCGACGAGCCCCGAGCCCTCGCGCATCGCCGGAGTGATCGCGACGAGCCGCCGGTCGGCGGCGGCCATGTCGCACAGCCAGTCGCCGAACACTTTCGCGTACGCGGGCCTCCCCGCGGGCTTCGCGACGACCCCGGCAACGGGATCGAACTTCGACACGCCGTGATAGAGAATCGGGTCGGCTTCCGCGCGCGGGTAGCCGTAGCCCTTGCGCGTGACGACGTGCAGGAACTGCGCGCCGGGGAGCTTGCGCACGTTGGCGAGCGTCGCGACGAGGCCCTCGACGTCGTGCCCGTCGACCGGGCCGATGTAGTTGAAGCCGAATTCCTCGAACAGCGTGCCCGGGAGCACCATGCCCTTGAAGTGCTCCTCGGCACGCTTCGCGAAGGCATGGACCGGCGGAAGCTTCGCGAGGACCTCCTTGCCGCCGCTTCGCACCGTGTTGTAGAAGCGCGAGGCGAGCACGCGTGCGAGGTGGCGGTTGAGCGCCCCCACCGGCTCGGAAATCGACATGTCGTTGTCGTTGAGGATCACGAGCAGGTCGGAGCCCTTGGCGTTGTTGAGGGCTTCGAAGGCCATGCCGGCGCTCATCGCTCCGTCGCCGATCACCGCCACGACGCGGCGCGAATCGCCGTTGAGGCGCGCCGCCACCGCCATGCCGAGCGCCGCCGAAATCGACGTCGACGAATGCGCGGTGCCGAAGGTGTCGTACTCGCTCTCGTCGCGGCGCGGGAAGCCCGACGGGCCGCCCCACTGCCGCAGCTTCGCCATCTCCCTGCGGCGGCCGGTCAGCGCCTTGTGCGCGTAGGTCTGGTGCCCGACGTCCCACACGATCCGGTCGCGCGGCGTATCGAACACGTAATGGAGCGCGATCGTGAGCTCGATCGTGCCGAGATTCGACGACAGGTGGCCGCCGGTGCGCGCAACCGTCTGCAGAACGAAGCTGCGCAGCTCGCGCGCGAGCTGCGGCAGGCGCTCGCGAGCGAGCCGGCGCAGGTCGGCGGGCGAATCGATCGTCTCGAGCAGCGCAAGGGACTCGGCTTCGCCCGGTGCCGCGGAATCGGATGCCGGGTCGCTCATCGGCGGCGTGCAACGATCCAGTCGGCGAGCTCGGCGAGCCGCGTGGCGTCGCGTCCCAGCGGGCGCAGCGCCGCGCGCGCCTCGGCGTGCAGCGCCTGCACGTGGCGCTTCGCCTCGTCCGTCCCGAGCACGGTGACGAAGGTCGCCTTCCCCTGCGCGGCATCCTTGCCGGCCGTCTTGCCGAGGCTCGCCGACGATCCTTCGGCATCGAGCAGGTCGTCGACGACCTGGAACGCGAGCCCGGCCGCGCGCGCATAGGCGCCAAGGGCCCGCGTTTCCTCCACCGACGGCGAGCGCCCGCAGCCGGCGCCGAGGCGGATCGCGGCATCGATCAGCGCGCCTGTTTTCATTCGCTGCAGTCGTGTGAGCGCTTCGAGGTCGATCGCGTCGGCGACTGCGTCGAGGTCGAGCTGCTGCCCGCCGGCCATGCCGGCCGGTCCCGCCGCCCCGGCGAGGATGCGACAGGCCTCGGCGCCTCCCGGCCCGCGCGACAGCGCGCCGAACGCGAGCGACTGCAGCGCGTCGCCGGCGAGGAGCGCGGTCGCGACGCCGAACGCGACGTGGCACGACGGCCGGCCGCGGCGCAGTGCGTCGTCGTCCATGCACGGCAGGTCGTCGTGAACGAGCGAGTACGCGTGGATGAGTTCGACCGCGGCCGCGCGGACGTCGGCGGCCTGCGCGTCGGCGCCGACGAGCTCGGAAGCGGCATAGGTGAGGAGCGGGCGCAGCCGTTTGCCCCCGCCGAGCACGGCATGGCGCATCGCCGCGGCGAGGCGCGCCGGCGTGTCTCCGGCCGCCGGCAGCAAGGCTTCCAGCACACCCTCGATGCGCTGCTGGCGTTCGCGCGACCACACCTCGAACGCAAGGTCATTGCGCATCGCCATCCTCGGCGGGATCGAGCGGGCGCAGCACGCCCTTCTCGAGCGCCTGGACCTGTTGCTGCGCGTCCTTCAACTGCGTCTGGCAGAAGGCGAGCAGCGCGGCGCCGCGCCGGTACGCAGCAAGCGACGCCTGCAGCGTGACGTCGCCCGCTTCGAGCTTGGCGACGATGTCTTCGAGCTCGGCCAGCGCCGCCTCGAAACTGGCCGGGTTTTCCGTTGTCTCGGACATGGAGTATGCGAAGCGCGCCCCGCCGCGCGGGCCCGCGGCGGAAGCGGTCACCGGATCCGAGGGCCGCAAGCCCGCGCCGCCGCGAAGGCGTTCCTTGACCGCAATTGCGTGCGTATCTATTATGTCATGTTCGACGGCACGGCCTTTGGGCGCCCTTCCGGGGGCGCCGACGCGATCCTTTCGCACGGTCGACTTGGCAAAGCGGTCCGGGCTGCACCCGGCGCGGAAACACCCGCGCCTTCCCGGGTTGTTGGGTTGGGTTGGTTGAATTTCGCCGGAAAGGAGAAGGCACGATGTCCGATCTCGCGGCCGCCGCAAGGCTGCGGCAATCCGAATCGCAGTTTCCCGCCGCGTGGTATTGCGAGCCCCGCGTGCTCGACGCCGAGCGTGTGCGCCTGTTCGCGCAGGGGCCGGGATACGTCGGCCACGAGTTGATGGCGCCGGAGCCCGGCGACTACCAGGCGCTCATTGCACGCGACGACGCGCAGATGCTCGTGCACGGCGCGGACGGAGTCGAGCTCCTCTCGAACGTCTGCCGCCACCGCCAGGCGATCATGCTCCACGGACGCGGACACGCCGACACCATCGTGTGCCCGGTCCACCGCTGGACGTATGGCCTCGACGGGCGCCTGCTCGGCGCGCCGCATTTCGCGACGCAACCCTGCGCGAGCCTCGCGCGCACGCCGATGCAGCGCTGGCGCGGCCTCCTGTTCGACGGCCCGCGCGACGTCGCCGCCGATCTCGCGAAGCTGTCGATTCCCGACCTCGACTTCGAGGGCTACGCGCTGAACCGGATCGAGGTGCACGAGTGCCGGTACAACTGGAAGACCTTCATCGAGGTCTACCTCGAGGACTATCACGTCGGTCCGTTCCATCCGGGGCTCGGCCAGTTCGTCACCTGCGACGACCTGCACTGGCAGTTCGCCGACTGGGCATCGGTCCAGCGCGTCGGCGTCAACGACCGTCTCGCAAAGCCCGGCACGCAGGTGTATCGCCGCTGGCACCAGGCGCTGCTCGACTACGAGCGCGGCGGCACTCCGCCGCACGGCGCCATCTGGCTGACCTATTTCCCGAACATCATGGTCGAGTGGTATCCGCACGTGCTGGTGATCAGCACGCTCGTTCCGAAGGCCGTCGACCACACGCTAAACGTGATCGAGTTCTACTACCCCGAGGACATCGCGCTCTTCGAGCCTGAATTCGTCGAGGCGCAGCAGGCCGCCTATCTCGAGACCGCCCGTGAGGACGACGAGATCGCCGAGCGGATGGACGCGGGGCGCCGGGCGCTGCACGCGCGCGGACGCAGCGAAACCGGGCCCTACCAGTCGCCGATGGAGGACGGCATGCAGCACTTCCACGAGTTCTACCGGCGCGCAATGGGGCCGCTCCCCGACGCCGCCTGACGGGCACTGACCCGGCCTTTTCCGATCCCCGCACGAGACGCCCTCACGATGTCGCGCACTTCGCACCGTTCCCCGGCGAGAACCACGCTGTCCGGCCCCGCCGACGCCACCGCTCACTCGACGCTGATTGGCACCGAAGCGCTCGCCCGGCGCATCGACGATCGCGATGCGGGACTCGTCGTCGTCGACGTACGGCACATGCTCGCCGACCCCGAGCACTGGGGCGAGGCCGAGTATGCGAAGGGGCACCTGCCCGGTGCGGTCTTCGCGCACGTCGATCGCGAACTGTCCGCCGCGAAGAATGGACGCAACGGCCGCCACCCGTTGCCGACCCCGGAGGCGGCCGCCGACACGTTCGGCCGCCTCGGCATCGGTCCGTCGTCGCAAGTCGTCGCCTACGATCAGGACAACGGGATGTACGCGGCTCGGCTGTGGTGGATGCTGCGCTGGCTCGGGCACGACGCCGTCGCGGTCCTCGACGGCGGCTACGCGCAGTGGACGCGCGAAGGACGCCCCGTCGAAACCGCGGCAGCGCGACGCGCGCATGCGAGGTTCACGCCGCACGCGGTGCTGCCGACGGTCAGCGCGACCGGCGTCGCGGCGAGCCTGCCGCGGCACGCGCTGCTGCTCCTCGATGCGCGCGGCGCCGAGCGCTATCGCGGCGATGTCGAGCCGCTCGACGCCGTCGCGGGACACATCCCGGGTGCGATCAACCGCCCGTACACGCGCAACGTCGGTGCCGATGGCCGCTTCCGCGCCGCGCACGACCTGCGCGAGGAATTCGAGGGCATGCTGCACGGGCGCTCCGCCGACGATCTCGTCCACTACTGCGGCTCGGGCATCAGCGCGTGCCACAACGTGCTCGCGATGGCCGTCGCCGGCTATCCGCTGACGCGTCTTTATCCGGGTTCGTGGAGCGAGTGGAGCTCCAACCCGAAGCGGCCGGTCGCGAAGGGGCAGGTGTGAAGGGGCGCCGCGCTCACCGACGCGCACCTGGCATCGACTGCGGCGTGCGGCAAGTTGCTCCGGGCACGCCGAGCGGCCACGTCGCGAGCGCGCGATAGCGCGATCGGCCGGTTCCGGCCGGCGACTCGAAGAGCACGATCTCGCCGATCCGCCATCGCCACGGGCCGGCGGGCCCGGCCTCGGGCATCGCGCGGCAATGGCGTGCAATCGTGACGTGCGGATGAAAGGCGCGCGCATCGCAGCCGATATTGGCCTCGCCGAGCGTGCGGAGGACATCGGCTGCAAGGGCGTCGAGCGCGGGTACGGGAGCCGACGGCCCGACCCAGGCGACCGCAGCGCGACGGAATCCGCCGAGACGGTCGAGGTCGATCGTCGTCGCGCCGGCGCGTACCGCCGACCCTGCCGCGAGCACGGCAGGCAGGCGCGAGCGCTCGATCGCGCCGATGAACGCGAGGGTCAGATGCAGGTTGTCGCCGGGAACCGGGCGGCCCGAGCACTGCCTGGCGACGCGACGCGCGAGACCCGAAATGTCGTCGCGCAGAGGGGGAGCGAGGGCGGCCGCGAAGAATACGCGCGGCTTGCTGGCATCGGCAGGTTTCGGGACGTCGGGAGCGCTCACCCCGCGAAGAATACGTCGAGCGTCGGGAACCTCGCCTTTCCGTGGATGCAATCCCAAAGGTAAACGGCAAACCCCGGATCGCCGGTCCACAGCGAATGGCGCAATTGTCCGTAGCGGGCGGCGTGCGCCTCGGTCTGACGAATGCCGTGCATCGCGAACGCACGCGCACGCTCGAGCCAGCGCTCGTCGCCGGTACGGCCGAAGAGCTTCAGGAATGCGTAACCGTTGCCTCCGGTTCCATGGCAGAGGTTCGATCCCTTGGCGAGCGGGCCCGCGTCCCAGATCGTGTCGCCGCCCGCGACGAGCAGCGGATCGAGCGCGCGATCCGGATGATCGGCGACGCACGTGATGACCCCCGGTGCACCGTGGCAGAACTGCATCAGCATCTTGCGCGGCGCGGTACCCCGGGCCATCGCCTCCGGCGGCCAGTTCGCAAAGCCGCCGTCGACGATCGCGGTACGCTCGATCGTGTCGGCGATGCACTTCTCCCAGCCGGCCCACTCGGTCCCCTCGAGCAGGTCGCGCCCGCGGATCACGACCGAAGCGGTGGCCGCGAAACCGTGCACGCCGCCTACGTATCGCGTGCTGCGCCCGTACATGTCCTGCGTCCAGCCGCGGCAGTCGCACTCCTGCCACCACTCAAGCTCCGACCACAAGCGCCGGACCAAAGTGCGATAGAGGTCGGCCCAGCGTTCGTCGCCGGTGCGCTCGTGCAGGAACAGCGCGGCGAGTGCGGTCCCGGGCGAACCCCACATCAGCTCGCGCGCCGGGTTGTCGACGTTCGCCGCAATCAGCGCCTCCAGTCGCATCGCGCAATCGGCTTCGAAATCGAGGCCGTAGCGCAGGAGCAGGATCGCTGTCTCGCCCATCAGGTAGGAAGCGTAGTCGTGACTGTCGGACTCTTCCAGCCACGTCCTCGTGAGCGGCAACAGCGCGTCCAGGTACCCGCCATAGGTTCGCTGCAGACGCACCGCGCCGACGCCTTCGAGGTAACAGAGCGCCAGGATCACTCCGCACGCGCCGAAGTACAGCGGGTATGCCGTCTGCGCGCCGTCGCCGTCGGAATCGAGCGGGTGCATCGGCCAATATGTCTGCGGCACGAACGCGTCCTCGGTGCCGCGTACGATCCATTCGATCGTCGTACGCGCGCGCGCCTCGTCCCATTGCTGCGCGTCGAGCACTTCGTGCCGCGCTGGATCGAACAGCGCCATGCCGGTCTTATCAGTGCGCATCGTGGACTTCATCGTGACACAAGACAGACGGCGGCCCGCGGGCCGCCGTCTGGTTCCAACGTGCGATGCGGCCGAGCGGTTCAGCCGTTCGCGACCTGCAGCTTCTTTGCCGCGTCGAAGAACTGCTCGTCCTCGGTCGAGTGCCTGAGCGCCGTCGTCGACGACTGCGCGCCCTGCACCGTCGTCGTCACCGCGTCGAAATAGCCGGTGCCGACCTCGCGCTGGTGCTTGACCGCGGTGAAGCCCTTCGCGGCCGCGGCGAACTCGGCTTCCTGCAGCTCGACGAACGCGCTCATGCCGTTCCTCGCGTATCCGTGCGCGAGGTTGAACATCGAGTAGTTGAGACTGTGGAAGCCTGCGAGCGTGATGAACTGGAACTTGTACCCCATCGCGGCGAGCTCGCGCTGGAACTTCGCGATCGTCGCGTCGTCGAGGTTCTTCTTCCAGTTGAACGACGGCGAGCAGTTGTACGCGAGCATCTTGCCGGGATACTTCGCCCGGATCGCTTCGGCGAACGCCTTCGCAAACGCAAGATCGGGCCTGCCGGTCTCGCACCAGATGAGGTCGGCCACCGCCGCGTAGGCGAGCCCGCGCGAGATCGCCTGGTCGAGGCCCTTGCGCGTGCGGTAGAAGCCTTCGCTGGTGCGCTCGCCGGTGCAGAACGGCCTGTCGTTCTCGTCGACGTCGGAGGTGAGGAGATCCGCAGCCTCGGCGTCGGTGCGCGCAAGCACGATCGTCGGCACGCCGAGGCAGTCGGCCGCGAGCCGCGCGGCGACGAGCTTCTCAACGGCCTCGCGTGTCGGCACGAGCACCTTGCCGCCCATGTGGCCGCACTTCTTCACCGAGGCGAGCTGGTCCTCGAAGTGCACGCCGGCCGCACCCGCCTCGATCATCGCCTTCATCAGCTCGAAGGCGTTCAGCACGCCGCCAAAGCCCGCTTCGGCGTCGGCGACGATCGGCGCGAAGTAGTCGACGTCCTCCTTCCCTTCGGCGTGCGCGATCTGGTCGGCGCGGATGAACGCGTTGTTGATCCGGCGCACGACCGCGGGCACCGAGTTCGCCGGATAGAGCGACTGGTCCGGATACATCTCGCCGGCGATGTTGGCGTCGGCCGCGACCTGCCAGCCGGAGAGGTAGATCGCCTTCAACCCGGCCTTCACCTGCTGCATCGCCTGATTGCCCGTCAACGCGCCCAGCGTGTTGACGAAGGGCTCGTCGTGCAGCAGCTTCCAGAGCTTCTCGGCGCCGTGGCGCGCGAGCGTGTGCTCGATGTGCAGCGAGCCGCGCAGCCGCACGACGTCCTCGGCGGTGTAGCGGCGCTCGACGCCTTTCCAGCGCGGGTTCTCAGCCCAGTCCTTCTTGAGCCGCGCCGATTCCAGATCGTAGTTCATGTGCTGCTCCCATCATTGCCGTGCCGGAGCGCGCGCCCCGGCGGATTGATCAGCGGCGCTCGTCCGGCGAACGCCCTTGAACGCGAGCGGCGCGGAACTCGTCCCGCGCCTTCGCAACAGGGACCGGTCGGGGATCGCCCGGCCGGCCTGCGGGCATGGATGGGTGCCCCTTGCCCTTCGCGCGCCCGCCGCGACGTGATTTCGCGCGGCGATACGCACACGTCGAAACCTAGCAGGTCCCGAACAACGCGGCAAGCGTCTTGGCGCGCCGCAATATGAGTTTTTAGGCGCTGAATCAATGTATTAGAAATTATTTCCGCCGTACGGAAAATAAATCAATGATTGTACGATTCTGTTCTGCTGCGCCGCGCTCAACAGGCGTCGCGAATCACGAACTGCATCGGGGTCCGTTGCCAACGTGTTGAAAAACCTTGTGTTATTGAACGGTCATCGAGAGTTCAGCCTGAACAGAACAACACCGATCGTGGAAATCGATTCCAGGCGTGCCCAGCCGTCGTGTCTCGCCTTCGCCACACCGGCGGATGAGCGGCTATGCTTGGTTCCATGGCGACGGGGCGAGCGACGAACGATACGACGGTGCAACGCCGCTGCGCAAAGCGCCGCCGGATGATCCGGCGGTCCTGCGCGAACGTCGGGCGCAGCGCCCGCACTCTCGTGGCACTCACGCTCGGCATCGCCCTCGCCGTGACCGCCGTGTCGCGCGCGGCGGCCGATCGCGTGCGCGAGCACGGGCGCCTGCCGGACCGTGGCGACGCGCTGGCAGCGGGTTGCACTCCGTGCCACCAGGCAGCCCCTTCGCCGATCCCGATCCTCGCCGGTCAATCGCAGGCCGCGTTGCGCGCGAAGCTCGAGGCCTTCCGCGACGGCACGCTGGCCGGGACGGTGATGCCGCAGCTCGCGCGTGGCTACACGCCGGCCGAGATCGATGCGCTCGCCGGCTGGTTCGCGCGACAACACCGCGCAGCCAATGGCACGGCCTCCGAGCGGAGCGGGCACTGAGCACACGCCGCGCTTCGCCGGTGAATGGCGCTCGCCGGCGCGTGCTCGCGGGCGCAGGTGCGCTCGTCGCAGCCGGCTGTGCGCCCGCGCTCCCGAAGGTGACCGCACGCAGGCGCCCGCGCGTCGTCGTCGTCGGTGGCGGCTATGGCGGCGCGACCGCCGCGCATTACCTCTCGAAGTGGGGTCGCGGGAGCGTCGACGTGACACTCGTCGAGCGCGAGTCGGCGTTCGTGTCGAGCCCCCTTTCGAACCTCGTCGTCGCGGGTGCCCTCGATCTCGCGGCCATCACCGTGCGCTACGACGCGCTGCGGCAGAGCGGGGTGACGGTCATCCATGACGAGGCGATCGCGATCGATCCAGGCCGCCGCCGAGTCCGGCTCATGCACGGACCCGAACTCGCCTGGGACAAGCTCGTCCTGTCACCCGGCATCGATCGCCTCCCCGGCCGCATCGCAGGGCTCGATTCAGCCGAAGCCCGGCAGGTGTTCGTGAGCGCGTGGCGCGCCGGTGCAGAGACCACGGCGCTGCGCCGCCAGCTCGAGGCGATGCGCGACGGCGGGGTCTTCGCGATCTCCATTCCCATCGCGCCGATCCGCTGCCCGCCTGCCCCCTACGCTCGCGCGTGCCTCGTGGCGTCGTACCTGAAGCGCGCGAAGCCGCGGAGCAAGGTGATCGTGCTCGACGGCAACTCCGACCTGCAGTCGGAGAAGGCGCTGTTCACGCGCACGTGGCAGGACGACTATCGCGGCATCGTCGAATACCGGCACGACTGCGTGCTGACCGGGGTCGACCTCGCGACGCGCACCGCGCGCTTCGAGATCGCCGACGACGTCACCGCCGACGTGCTGAACGTGATTCCCCCGCACGGCGCCGGCGCGATCGCGCATCAGGCGGGCGTCGTCACCGCCAATGGCCAGTGGTGCGAAGTGAAGTTCGAGAACTTCGAATCGATACGCGTGCCGGGCGTTCACGTTCTCGGCGACTCGATCCAGACCGCTCCGGTCATGCCGAAATCGGGCCACATGGCGAACCAGCACGGCAAGGCCGTCGCCTTCGCGCTGCTGGGCGAATTCGCCGGGCACGCACCCGACCCGCTGCCGGTGCTGACCAGCACCTGCTACAGCTTCGTCGACCCTCGCCGCGCGGGTCACGTCGCTTCGGTGCATCGCTACGACGCCGCGCAGAGGACGTATCTGCCGGTGCCGGGCGCGGGCGGCGTCGCGCCCGCGGCGACCGAAGAGGAGGCGCGCAACGGCATGGCGTGGGCGCACATGATCTGGCGCGACATGCTGGGGCAATCGGGGACGTGACCGGGTCCCCGCCGTCATCCCGCGCCGCGCGGCTGCGCATCTGGGGCGCCGGCGTGCTCGTCGCCGGGCTGGTGTTCGCGGCGCTGATCTACGCCCTCGCACCCGAGGATCACGACGCCGCCCTCGCGTGCTTCGGTGCAGCGCGCCTGGCGGACAGTTCCGGCCGCGAACCACCCCAGGGAAGCTCCGCGAAACGGGAACGGACCCTGTTTCAGCGACCGGTCGCGCCGGGAAGCGGCGGGGATGCTCCGGCGCGCGAGTTCGACCGCGAAGGCCGAGGGAGCGCGGTACCGTGACGGGCTCAAACACCGGCTGCGTTCCGCAGCCGAACTCGCGCGTCACGGTACCGC
>JAFEDF010000120.1 GCA_018241785.1 Pseudomonadota bacterium
CAGCGACACGAAAAGACCCACGCCGAGCACGTGGAACGCGCTCGCAGCCGCCTGGATGATGAGGCTTGCCCCGTCGGCCCTCGGCGATGCGGCTGCGGCGGCAGACAGCGGATCGGGATCGAAGGTCAGGCCGAACAGCGGGATGCCGGGATTCATCTGCGCGATCAGCCAGAACAGCAGCAAAGCCGCACCGACGTCGCCAAGGCGGCCGCCGAGGACCGTGCGCGTGCGAAGATCGTAGAGCGCGTCGCGCACGGTCCCTGGCCGCGCGACCCACGCCGCGATCGCTGCGCCGACGAGGGCGCCCGCGCTGTTCATCACGAGGTCGAAGACGTCCGAGTCGCGCGGCGGGATGTACGCCTGCAGCGTCTCCATCGCGAACGAGAGTGCGGCTCCGCCAGCGAGCCCGGTGGCGATGCGCTGCCACACGGGTGCACCGCGCGGAAGCAGCGCGAGGAAGAGCCCGAGCGGCGCGTAGGCGGCGACGTTGAATGCGGCGTCGTAGCGGGTCCAGTAGCGCGGCCAGCCCCCGAACAGGAAGAACGGCGTCCCCGGCGTCGGCGCGAGCCAGGGCGCGAACGGCGCGAGCGACGCGTAGACGATGGCGGTGCCGTAGAGGATCGCGAGGGCGAGCGGCAGGCGCGAGCGCGAAGGAGCCGGCGTGCTCATCCGCGCATCATGCACCAAGCGCCTCGACCGCGCGTCGCACGCCGCGGGCTTCGGCTGAGCGTCGTGCGCGCTTTCGCCGCGCGGCAAGGTGCGCCCGTTGCGCTTCGGTGGCGCAATGCGCATCGGCGAGCGGGTCCCGGCGCGGCTTCGCAAGGTGTGCGCGATCCAGATCGACGCGATTTCGCAGTGCTCGCCCGCGCCACCCGCCTGCGCCGACTGCGCCACAGGCGCTGCACGGGCGCAACCTGTCGCACGGCCGGTGTGGCTGCGATCGGGGCCGCAAGCGCGACGTGGATACGCAGCCCTGCGCGACGTGGCTGGATCGGACGCGGTGCGACCGAGCCGGCTACGCGAGTGGGAGCGCCTGCCGCAGCGGGTGGCGCGACAAGCGAGCCCGCACGCCTCATGATCAGCAAGATTCTCTCGAGCGCCGTCGCGCCGGGCACCCGCCGGCAGGCTTTTGCGGACTCCGAGCGTGGCGGGCTCGGTCGCATCGCGCCCGATCCCGCCGCATCGCGCCCGATCCCGCCGCATCGCGCCCGATCCCGCCGCATCGCGCCCGATCCCGCCGCTTC
>JAFEDF010000121.1 GCA_018241785.1 Pseudomonadota bacterium
CAGCTCGTCGCCGAGAACAAGCCGGTCCCGCCGACCGCGATGGAGCAGGGAGCAGGCCAGGGCGCGGCGGTGCGGCGCTGGTCGGCAATCGTCTCGAAGAAGCGCGTCGAGCCGTGCCGGGCGACTGGCGTGTGCGCGATCACCGAGAAAGACGTGCAACCGCCGCTCGAAGCGGTCGCCTGAGATGGGGGGATGATGGGAGCGATCGGCAACTACATGACGGAGCACCACCGACACTGCGATGCGCTGTTCGCGCGCGCGATGGATCTCGCCGCGGCACCGGACTGGGACGGCGTCGAACGCGAAGGCGGCGCCTTCCTGCGCGAGATCGAACGCCACATCGAGCTCGAGGAGACACTGCTCTTTCCGGCGTTCGAGGAGGCGACCGGGATGACCGCCGGACCGACGGCGACGATGCGCAGCGAGCACGAGGAGATGCGCGGGCTGTTCGCCGAGATGCGCAGGGCCGCCGGGACGAAGGACGCGGCGCCCTACCTCGAGGCGTCGAGGGCGTTGCAGTTGCTGTTGCAGCAGCACAACGTCAAGGAGGAGAGCATGATGTACCCGATGCTCGACCATGCCCTCCGCGACCACGCGCCGGATCTCGTGCGGCAGCTCGAGGCTGCGGCAGCCTGATCGTTGGACGCATCCTCGACTTCCGCCGCGCAAGCCGATGCACCGGTTCTGGAGTCATCCGGCGCCGCGGGCGAGCCGATGCTCGCCCTCGCCTTCGGCTTCGGGTTCACCGACCTGTACCGCCAGCAGGGTCTGGAAGGCGTCGATCGCGCGTTTCTCGATTTCGCAGCCGCGGCGGACCCCGCGCTTCGCGACCCGCTCGTCGCGGCGCGCGCCGATCCCGGTGCGCTGTCGGCGAAGGAAGAATCCGCGCTGATCCTCGAGCTCGCACCGCACGTCGAGCGCTTTGTCGCTGTGCTCTTCGGGATCGTCGACGACGTCGCGGCGCTGAAGCATCGGCACGACGAGCAGGCGCCGCTCTTCGTCGTGAAGCGGCAGTTCGTCCAGCGCCGCACGGCGAGGATCGGAGCCGACGAGGCGCAAGCGCTCGATGGTCCTGCGCTGGAGCGCGAGTTGCGCCATGCGTTCGGCGGGCGCTTCGATGAGCTCACCTACGCGAGCCACGTCGCTCGCTGGCTGCAGGACGAGCCCCGCCATGCGCGCGAGCTCGACGTCGCCCTGCGCTATGCCGCATGGGCGCTGCACTCGGAGGCCGGGCGCGAGCACACCCGCGGCGGGGTTCTCTTCAAGGCCCCGGCGAGGCTCGATCCGGCGAACCTGATCGACCACGTCGAGCGGTTCCCCGTCCAGGGCGCGGCTGCCTATCGAATCGACCCTCGGCACCTGAGGCGCCGCGAAGGCTTCCGGCTGACCGATCCGGGCACGACGCTCGTCCATGCGCTCGACCAGGCGAATTACTGCATCGAGTGCCACAAGCAGGGCAAGGACTCGTGTTCGAAGGGGCTGCGCGAGAAATCCAGTGCTGCCGCAGCCGACCGGAACGCGTTCAGGAAGAGCGTGCTCGGCGCGACGCTCGCGGGTTGCCCGCTGGAAGAGAAGATTTCGGAGTTCCAGTCGCTGAAGGCGCGCGGTTATGCGATCGGCGCGCTGGCGGTGATCTGCATCGACAACCCGATGTGCGCGGCGACGGGACACCGGATCTGCAACGACTGCATGAAGGCGTGCATCTACCAGAAGCAGGAGCCTGTCGACACCCCGCAGATCGAGACTCGCACGCTGCGCGACGTGCTCGCGCTGCCCTGGGGTTTCGAGGTCTACAGCCTCCTGACGCGGTGGAATCCCCTCAACCTGCACGCCCCGCTGCCACGGCCGCGCACCGGCTACCGCGTGCTGGTCGTCGGCATGGGACCGGCGGGATTCAGCCTCGCGCATCACCTGATGAACGACGGGCATACGGTCGTCGGCATCGACGGGCTGAAGATCGAGCCGTTGCCGGCGTCGCTGTCGGGGGTCGGCACCGACGGCACGCGCGTTCCCTTCGAGCCGATCCGCGACGCGATGCGCCTGTACGAACCGCTCGACGAGCGGCTGATGGCGGGATTCGGCGGGGTGGCGGAATACGGCATCACCGTGCGCTGGGACAAGAACTTTCTCAAGCTCGTGCGGCTGCTCATCGAGCGGCGCGACCGGTTCGCGCTGTACGGCGGCGTGCGCTTCGGCGGCACCCTCTCGCTCGACGACGCCTTCGCAGCCGAGCAAGCCGGCGGCCTCGACTTCGACCACGTCGCACTGTGCATCGGCGCCGGCCGGCCGACCGTGCTCGACATTCCCAACGCACTCGCGCGCGGCGTGCGAACCGCGTCGGACTTCCTGATGGCGCTGCAGCTCACCGGGGCCGCCCGTCGCGACTCGGTCGCCAACATGCAGTTGCGGCTTCCGATCGTGGTGATCGGAGGCGGGCTCACCGCGGTCGACACGGCGACCGAGGCCCTCGCCTACTACGTCGTGCAGGTCGAGAAGTTCCTCGACCGCTACCGGCGCCTCGCCGCGAAGATCGGCGAGGATGCGATCCGCGGCAAGTGGGACGCCGAGGAGCGCGAGAGCGCCGAGGAGTTCCTGTCGCACGCGCGTGCGATCCGCAGCGAGCGGCACGAAGCTGCGCGCGCGGGGCGTCCGGCACACGTTGCCGAGCTGCTCGCCCACTGGGGCGGGGCGACGATCGCCTACCGGAGACGGCTCGTCGACAGCCCCGCGTACACGCTCAATCACGAGGAGATCGGCAAGGCGCTGCAGGAGGGCATCGTCTTCGCCGAAGGACTGACGCCGATCGGCGTCGACGTCGACGACTACGGCGCGGCCCGCTCCGTCAGGTTCGCGCGCACGACCGGCATCGATGCCGACGCCGATGCAAGCGCGGGCGCAGTCGTGCTGCCTGCGCGCGCGGTCTTCGTCGCTGCCGGAA
>JAFEDF010000122.1 GCA_018241785.1 Pseudomonadota bacterium
AACCCCCAGCCCGGCCATCGCGACTCCACGCCGCTCCGCGTGCTGTGCGATCAGCGCGAGCGCGGACGGATACCCGAAGAGCATTTTCGGTCTGGCCTCGCGCAATCGGGCGACGAAGCCATCGAGCCGCGCCGGCGACATGTCGAAGGCCGGCAGAAGCTCCGTTCGCAGCAGGCGGTCGCGCCACTGCCGAATACGATCCTGCCGGGTTAGCTCAACCGGAGAGCCCCAGACGACGAGCTCCGGATCGCCGATGTCGACTCCCCACCAGCGGGCCGCGCGCCACGTCGCCCCCACGTCGTGGCCCTTCCGCGCACGGCCGATGTAGAACACGAGCGGCTCGCCGCTCGACCCGCCAGTGTTGTAGCGCGTCAGCACGCCGGCATCGTCGCTGCGGAGCCGGTCGCCCGCAGCGCGGATATCCGCCTTGGTGAGAAACGGTGCGAGCGCGAGGTCCGCCGTCGATCGCAGTCGATCGGGTTCGAAGCCGTGCACGGCAAACTTCTCGCGATAGTACGGGACGTGCGCTCGGGCGTGCTCGAGGAATGCCTTGAGGCGCGCGAAGCGCGCTTCCTCGATACGCTCGGCCGTCCACCACTGACTCTCCTCCAGCGAATGCAGGCGCGCGACGCTGTCGTGTCCCTTGACGCGCTCGTGCAGTGGGAACACCACGCGCGAACAGAGGGCCGTATAGCCGCTCACGGTCGATGCCCCGCACCGATACCGACGGCCTCCGCGACCGCGGCCGTCGCGCTTCCGTCGGGCCGGTACACCCGCATCCACAGCGGGAATACGGCGTCCCAAGTGCAGCCACGCACTGCTTCCCGGCCGTTCGCCGCGAGGCCCGCCGCGAGCGAGAGATCATCGAGAACCTCGAGCATCGCTCGCGCGAGTGCATCCACATCGCGCGTGGGGCAAAGGAGCGCGGTCTCGCGGTCGCGAACGAGAAAACGAATGCCACCGGCGTCGGTGCTGACGATCGGGATGCCGCAGGCCATCGCCTCGATGAGCGCATTGGGGGTGTTGTCGGCGACGCTCGAATTGAGCATCAGTGTCGCGCTCCGATAGAGTGCTGCGATTTCGTCGCGCGAAAGACTGCCGCGAAAGACGACCGAATTCGCCACTCCGAACTCTCGTGCGAGCGTCTCGAGCGCCGCGCGCTCGGGACCGTCGCCGGCCACGCTGAGCCGGGCTGCCGGCTTGGACTCGCGCAGCTTCGCGAACGCGCGAAGGCCGGTCGCGACGTCGTAGATCGGCTCGAGATTTCGGGTCATCACGACGTGCGGACTTTCCTTTGCGCGTTCGCCGGGAGCTGACCCGCCGGGCGAGAACAGCGCCGTATCGACGACGTTCGGAACGATCATCGTCTCGATGCCGAAGCGGGCGAACACGGCGCGCAGGAACCCGGACGGCACGACGATGGCGTCGGCCATGCGCATCGTCGGGCGGATCCATGCTGCGGACCGCTCCAGAAATGGCTCGGCGAGTCCGCCGCGATAGTTGACGACGACCCGCCTGCGGCGCAATTTGCCGATGCACACTGCCGGCGCAGCCGAGAGGTGCCAGGCCCAGCCCGAGTTCGCCATCACGTGGACAACGTTACAGCGCCCGCTCGCGCACCAAAGCCGCCACAGGTACGGGATGAAGCGGAAGAGCGCGCGGACTCCGCGAACGCCCGCGACGAACCTAGGACGCCACGGCGGATTGGTGCGCACGACCTCGGCGTCAATTCCCTCGGCGATCAGCCTGTCGCAGAGTTGCTTCGTCTGGGCCGCCATTCCCCCGGCCGGAGGGGCCAGCGGTCCGACGATCGCCACGCGCAGACTCGAGACCATCGTCACTTCACCCGCTTCACCAGCACAACCCGGTCGTCCGGCCGCGAAGCGGGCCGTTGCCCGCCGCGCCGACGACGTCCAGTACGGATTGCCCGGGCCGCAGGGAGCCCGCCAGGCGCTCGTGAACGCCGCGATCGCTCGACCCCAGTACCAGCACGTCGGACCCTTCGACGACGGCCTCGAGGTCGTGCCTCAACAGCGAACCGATGTGCGGCAGATGCGTCTCGATGAACCGCCGGTTGGCGCCGAGGAGGCGCGACAGTTCGACTTCCGGATCGTAGACGAGAAGCGAAAGCCCCTTGCCGATGAAGTGCTCGGCGAGGAGCACCAGGGGGCTTTCGCGCAGGTCGTCGGTGCCGGTTTTGAACGAAAGCCCGATCATGCCGATTCGCCGCTTGCCGGTCTCCATCACCTTGGCGATCGCGTGCTCGGCATGACGCCGGTTGGAGTCGAGGATCGCGCCGTGGACAGGAAGGTCGACGTCTCGCGTCTTGGCGAAGTGCATCGTTGCGCGCAGGTCCTTCGGGAGGCACGAGCCCCCGAACGCGAAGCCCGGCCGCAGATACGCGGGTGAAATGTTGAGTTGCCGATCCTTGCAAACGAGATCCATCACCTCGAACGGATCGACCTTCATCGCCTCGCACAGGCGCGCGGTCTCGTTCGCGAAGGTGATCTTCAGCGCGTGGAAGTTGTTGCAGCAGTACTTGACCATCTCGGCAGAGCGCACCGACGTTGCGTGAAACTCGCACGGAAGGTGCCCGAACAGCGCGCGCAGTGCGGCGCGTGGCGCTTCGGCGTTGGCGCCGACGATGGTGAACGGCGGCTTGTCGTAGTCGCGGATCGACGTACCTTCGCGCAGGAACTCGGGCTGGAAGCAGACGTGGAAATCAACCCCTTCGCGCTTGCCCGATGACCGCTCGATGATCGGCTTCAGCACGTCCTCGACGGTGCCAGGCACCAGCGTCGAGCGAAACACGACGACGTGCGATCCCGTCTTGCGGGCGAGAGCGCGCCCGAGATCCTCGGCAAGGCGAAGCATCGCCGACTGATCCTGGCTGCCGTTGGGCGCCGACGGCGTGCCGACGCAGATGAGCGACAGGTCGGAGCGTTCGACGGCAGCGCCGACGTCGGTCGTGACGGTGACGCGCCCGCTCGCGACGACGTCGCGCACGAGTTCGACCATGCCCTCCTCGACGACCGGGGTCTTGCCGGCGGCGATGAGGTCGAGTTTCGCCTGGTCGACCTCGACGCCGATGACGTGATGCCCGTCGCGCGCGAGACACGCGAGCGAGACCGCGCCGACATATCCGAGACCGAAAATGCTGATGTTCACGCGATCGACTCCAATTGGGCCGCTTCGTGCGGTGCGGTCGCGCGCGAAGATCGAGTTGCGGTGCAGCGCTCGATGATCGCATCGAGCCGCTCCATCGAGCGATCCCATGCGTGATGCGACAGCATCCGCTCGCGCCCCGCGCGCGCGAGCCTTGCGCGAAGCCCGACATCGTCCATCACGCCGAGCACCGCGTCGGCGACCTCGGCGGGGGAATCCGCCACCAGCAGGTGCTCGCCCGCCACGGCGTCGACGCCGCCCGCGGCGACGCGGCTCGTCACGACGGGCACCCCCGAGGCCATCGCTTCGAGAATCTTGTTCTGCGTCCCGCGCGCGATCGCGAGCGGCGCCACCATCAGCGCCGAGTGCCGCAACCACGGCCGGACGTCGGGCACGGAGCCCGTAACGGTCACCCCCGGAACCTCGCCGAGGCTGCGGATCGCGGGGCTGGGATCGGCGCCGACGATCGCGAGCTTCGCCTGCGGCCGCCGCTCGCGGACCCGTGGCCACACTTCCGAGCAGAAGCGCAGCATGCACTCCTGGTTCGGGTAGTAGTCCATGCGGCCGACGAACGAGACCGAGTCGGCGTCGTACGGTTCGGCGGCGGGTGCGAAATAGCCGCTGTCGACGCCGTTCGGAAACCAGTCGGTCGCAACCCCCGTCCCGAGGCTCTCGAGAGTCTCCCACTCGGCGCGGGTCGTCGCGGTGCAGAGGTCGAAGTCGCGCGCGAGGCGTTTCTCCGCAGCCACGAGCTTGACGCCTTCGAGCCGATAGCCGAGCGAGAGCGGAAACGGCTTGTAGCGGGCGTACTCGAGCCACTTCTGCGAATCCATGTCGCCGAAATCGAGGATCTTCGGAATGCCCCGCACGTGCCGTACGTAGTGCGCGACCGACGAGCAGTGCACGAAGACGAGGTCGAACTCCTCGGTCGCGAGCAGCACGCGGATGCGCCGCGCGAGCGCTGGCGAATGGAAGTAGCCGAACGACGATGGCTCGGGCGTCGGCAGCCTCGCGACCATCCGCGCGACCTGCAGCGGATTGGTCACCGTCACCATCTCATAGTGGGCGCAGTGCGCGGCGAGCCCGCGGCCCTCGTCCGCCTCCTCGCGCGAGCGCGCGAGCGACGCGACGACGACCTCGTGCGATGCCGCGAGGTGCCGGATCATGTTGAACGGGCGGATCTTGCCGCCGCGCTTCGGCGGGTAAGGAAAACGGTGACAGACGTAGAGGATCTTCATCGGGCGCGCGGCAACCTCAGGCGGCCGCCTTCAGTTCGTCGACCACCGCCTCGGGGGTCGATCCGTCGAGATAGAGGCGCGCCCACACCTCGAAGTTCATCAGCGCGAGGAGCCGGTCGGTGCCGTCGACGCGGTTGGCGTCGTGCGCCGCGATCAGCGCCGACACCGCCGAGGCGCGAAAGAGCCCCCGCCGCTCGATCGATTCCGGCGACAGCACCTGGCGCAGGAGTGGCGCGAGCGCACCCTTGAACCACGCTCCCATCGGCGTGCCGAAACCGCGCTTCCTGCGCGTCAGGATGTCGGCGGGCAGCACGTCGGCGAGCGCCGCCTTCATCACGTGCTTCAACTCGCCGCCGCGAAGCTTGCATTCCTGGGGAATCGCCGCGGCGAGCTCGAACAGCGTGTGGTCGAGGAGCGGCACGCGGCATTCGAGCGACACCGCCATGCTCATCTTGTCGGTGAGTAGCAGGAGATCGTCGGGAAGCTGCGTCGCCGCGTCGACGGCGAGCATCCGGTTGAGGTCGTCGTCCGACGCGTTCGCGGCGAACGCACGGGTGAGCGCGTCGTCGCCCGGAACGAGCGCCGCTTCGAGCACTTCGGCTGCAGCCGCCTCGTCGAACACTTCGACGTACGACCGGTAGCGCTCGTCGAGCGGCAGCCCTGCGCTCGCGAGAAAGCCCTTGGCGAGCCGCAGCGTGTCGAGGAGGCGCGAGTGGCGGTCGGACGGCAGCCTCGCTCCGAGCGACGACATCGCCTTCCTCAGGGGTGCCGGCAGACGATCGAAGCGCTGCTGGTAATGGTTGCCGAGGTAGCGCCGGTAGCCGCCGAACAGCTCATCGCCGCCGACCCCCGAGAGAATCACCGTCACCTCGCGGCGCGCGAACTCGGAGACGAGCCAGGTCGTGACGAACGCCGAATCGGCGATCGGCTCGTCCATGTGCCACAGGAGACGCGGCAGCAGCGAGACGACGTCGGGCCGCACGAGGATCTCGTGATGGTCGGTGCCGAACATCCCGGCGACGCGGCGCGCGTATGGAAGCTCGTTGTAGTACGCCTCGGCGTCGCCGCCCTCGAAGCCGATCGCGTAGGTCTTGACCGGCCGCGCGCTGTGCTTCGCCATGAACGCGACGACTGCGCTCGAGTCGATGCCCCCCGAGAGGAACGCTCCGATCGGCACGTCGCTCACCATCTGCCGGTGCACCGCAGCCTCGATGCCTTCGCGCACCCGCGCGGCCCACGTGGCCTCGTCGACGCTGCGGTCGACGCGCTCGGGAGGACGCCAGTACCGTCGCTCCGATGCCTTGCCACCCTCGATGACGAGGAGCGTCGCCGGAGGAAGCTTGCGAATGCCCTTGAACATCGACTGCGGCGCGGCGACGTAGCCCAAGGTGAGGTAGCTTGCCAGTGCGGCGCGGTCGACCTCGGCGCCGACGCCTGGACAGGCGAGGATCGCCTTCGCTTCGCTCGCGAACACGAGCTTTCGGCCATCGTCGCGAATGTAGAGCGGCTTCACGCCGAGCCGGTCGCGGCCGAGGACGAGACGCTTCTTCCGCGCATCCCACAGCGCGAACGCGAACATGCCGTTCACGTCGGCAAGCAAATCGTCGCCGCGCTCTTCATAGAGGTGAAGCAGCGTCTCGCAGTCGGATGCTGTGCGCAGATGGTGTCCGCGCGCGGTGAGTCCGCGCGCGAGCTCGCGATAGTTGTAGATTTCGCCGTTGGCGACGAGCCACAGCGTGCCGTCCTCGTTGGAAAGCGGCTGGTGGCCTCCGGCGAGGTCGATGATGGAGAGCCGCCGCATGCCGATGCCGACCGGGCCGT
>JAFEDF010000123.1 GCA_018241785.1 Pseudomonadota bacterium
CGACGAGCTGGCGCTGCTGCTGGGGGAAGCTTTTCCCGCGCAGCGGTGGTACCGGCAGCGCAGGTACCTTGGCTCAGCGCTCTGGGCGGAGGAGGGCGCAGGGCCGTACGAAGCGCTGACCGGCGACGCGTCGTCGTCACGTGCCATGGTTCCCCCCGAAGCGACCTACTTCGTGGTCATCGCGGCGGCGAGCGACCAGGCGCTCGCCGCCGCGGCCGATGCTGCTCCGTCGCTCTCGATCTACGCCGACGCCGCCGACAGCGAGTGGGCCCGCGCAGACCATGAGGCGAGCGAAGCGCTGCGCCTCGACGCGCTCGTGATCGCGCGTGAGCGCGAGCTCGACGATGCGCGCCGGCGCATCGAAGCACTCGGAGCAGATCTCGCCCGGCACCAGCGGCGCGCGGGCGAGCTTGCAGCCGAGCATGAGCGCCAGCAGGCGGCGCTCGTCGCGCAGGAGCGGATCATCGCGTATCGCCAGTCGGCGCGCTGGTGGCTCGTGCTGCCGTGGCTGCGCATACGCCGTGCGTGGGAACGCATCCACTCGGCGTGAGGTTGGAGCCATTCGGCATCATGCACATCCTCCACGATCGCGGTGGAGGCACCGGAGTGCACGTGCGCGGGCTTGTCGCGGCGCTGCACGGGTGGCGCCACGTCGTCGCGTCGATCGCCGGCGACCGGATCGAGCTGCGCGCGTTCGCAGCCGCCGGAGCGGCTGCGCCGCGTCGCGGAATTGGCGTACCGGACCAGCCCGATCGCGCGGCGATCGAGCGATCGCCGGGAGAATCGTGGCGTGATCTCTTTGCCAGCATCATCGGTGCGTTTCACGTTTCGCTGATCCACGTCCACCATCTTGCGGGATCGCCGTTCAGTCTCGCGTCGGCGCTGCCGGCACTTGGCGTTCCGTACGGAGTCACGATCCACGACCTCTGGTTTGCCTGCCCGACGGTGACGCTGATACGCGACGACGGGCGCTACTGCGGGGGAGAGACTGCGCTCGACGAGTGCCGGCGTTGCCTCGCAGCGCAGCCCGCATTCGCATCGATCGACATCGGTGCATGGCGCCGCCGGCATGGCGAGCTGTTGGGCGGAGCGTCCTTCGCGATTGCGCCGTCGCAGTGGGCGGCAGACATGGCGCTGCGGTATTTCCCGGCGCTCGCCGGCCGCACGCACGTCGTTCCGCACGCGCTGCCGCCCTCCCGGCTTCTCGACCCCATGCCGGATTCCGACGCCACGCCGGAGGCGCACCCCGGTGCAGGGATAGAGCCGCAGCGGCAGGCCTCGATGCGCGCCCACAGTGACCGGCACGCCGGATTGCCGCTTCCTGATGACGGCACCCCGGTTGTCGCCTGCCTCGGCGCGATCGGTCCCGACAAGGGTGCACGCAGGATCGAGCGGCTGGCCGCACTCGCACGCGACGAGGGACGGGCGGTGCGTTTCGTCGTCATCGGCTATCTCGATACGCGTCATCAGCCGTGGCAGAGCGACGACGCGCGCCTGACCGTACACGGCCGCTATTTGCGGAGTGATCTGCCCGCGCTGATTGCGCACTATCGCCCACGCTTTGCCTGCTTTCCGTCCGAGGGACCGGAGAGCTTCTCCTACACGCTGTCCGAGGCCTGGGCGGCGCACTTGCCGGCGCTGGTGCCGCCGATCGGCGCGCTGGCCGAGCGCGTGAAGGCAACCGGCGCCGGGTGGATCATGCGCGACGAAGAATGGCGCGACGACGCGCGGCTGCTTGCGCGCATCATCGAGCTCGCCGCAGGTGCGAGCGAGCGCCCACTCGCGCCTGCACCCGCCGCCGGCGTGACGCCGGCGCCGTTTGCTGCGGCAAGGCGGGCAATCCTCCCGGACGCCCGCCGGATGGCCGAAGCGACCGCCGGGCACTATGCCTGCGCGCTGCGTGCCGCGGCGGTCGCCGCCACCGCGAACGGTCGATGAGCGAGACCGGCTACACGAAGTGGGTCGAGCGCGCCAGTGTGCATCGTGCGGCCGGGCGCACGATCGATGCGTTGATCTGCTACCGGCTGGCGCTGCGCGAGATCCCTGACGGCGCCGAGGCGCAGTTCCAGCTCGGCGCCATCGCCTGGCAGTTCGGCGACGTGGACGATGCGCTTGCGCTGTGGCGGCGGGCCGTCGCCGGCCGTGGCAGCGAAGGCACGGTTCCCGGCGGTCTCGCCGCACAGCGCGCGCTTGCCGACGCTCTCGCGATGCTCGGTCGCCTCGACGAGGCCGCCGATGCGGCGAAGGAGCTGCTTGCGCTCCATCCGAAGGGAAGGCGTACACGTCGCCTCATCGTGATGCTCGACGCTGCGCGCGGGTACGGCGCCGATGCTGCCGGCGCTGATAACGGCGATGCCGAGCGCGCGCTGCATGACGCCTTCGGCGTGCGCGAGCCGTGGCCGCTTGCGCTCGTCGCCGGGGTGACGTTGCAACTCGCCC
>JAFEDF010000124.1 GCA_018241785.1 Pseudomonadota bacterium
CCGATTCGAGCGCCATCACGCGACGCGACACCGTCGCCTTGGGCTGGTGCAAAGATTCGGCCGCACGCGAGAAGCTCCCATCGGCGACGACGCGCGCGAAGATCAAAAGGTCGGCGGGGTCGAGTTGCGCGGGATGCAGGCGTGGGCTCGGCGGGGACATGAAGGCGAGGAGTCAGGATCGTAGGGGAACGTGAAGCCGTGATCGAGAAACGCAGATCGTCGAGTGGGGAGGACGTTGCGGTCCGATCTATTGTATCATTGATGAGACAATGTTACTCATTGCACTAGATTTATCGAGTGTATAGAAACAATTACATTGACTCCACGATGACCGACCACTCGATGGAGACGACGATGAACATCCTGCAGATCCATTCCAGCGTACGCGGACGCGACTCCCACTCGACGCGCCTCGCCAACCGGATTACGTCCGCGCTGCGCGCCGACAATCCCCGCGCGAGCCTCACGATCCGCGACCTCGGCCAATTTCCGCACCCGGCGCTCGACGAAGCGGCCGTCGGCGCGCTCTTCACGCCCGCCGATCAGCGCACCGCCGAGCAGGCGGCGCGCGTCGCGCAGGACGACGGCTTGATTGCCGAACTTCAGGCCGCAGATATCGTGGTGCTGGGCGTGCCGATGTACAACTTCGGCATCCCGGTTCAGTTGAAGAACTGGATCGATGCGATTGCGCGCCGCGGTGTCACGTTCCGCTACACGGACCGCGGAGCCGAGGGGCTGCTCACCGGCAGGAAGGTCTACGTCGCATTGGCGCGCGGCGGACGCTATCGCGGCACGCCGTCCGACAGCCAGGTGCCGTACCTGAAGACGGTGCTGGGCTTTCTCGGCCTCACCGACATCGAGTTCGTGTACGCGGAGGGACTCGCGATGGGCCCCGACGCCGAGCGGGCGGCGTACGCTGACGCCAGCGGGCAAATCGACCGGGTGCTCGGGCGCGGCGCGCCGATGTTCGAAGCTGAGGCGGCATGACGGGGCGTCTTGCCCCGGCACCGCAAGCCGACAAGGAGATGACGATGTCCACCACGACTCAGGAGAACACGATCGAGCGCCATACTGCGGCGCCGATGGCGCAAGGCGCGTCGAGCGAACGGGTCGCGAACCCGCGTGGCGTCGAGCAGCTCGTCACCGGGCAGCGGACCTCGGACGGCGCCGGCGTGAAGCTGACGCGCGTGCTGACGCAGCCGCTGCAGCGAAGGCTCGATCCGTATCTGATGCTCGA
>JAFEDF010000125.1 GCA_018241785.1 Pseudomonadota bacterium
CCATCCCCGTCACCCGCGGCAGGCCGAGGTCGAGCACGACGAGCTCGTAGGCGGTGGTTTCGAGGTCGAGCTGCGCGCTGCGGCCGTCCTGCGCCCAGTCGACGGCGAAGCCCGCCTGCTTCAGGCCGACCTCGATGCCGTTGCCGAGGATCGGATCGTCTTCAACCAGCAGTATGCGCATCGCCCTTTCCCGCGTTGGCCCGTCGATCGTATCGACTGCGGAGCTTAAGCGGATCTGAAGCGCGGCGGCAGCAAACCGCCGCCTTCTTAAGACTTGCTTCAGCAGTTGCACGCACTCTACGCCCGTGCCGAAAGGCATCCCGGCACTGACCGGGTCCACTACGACTCACCGAGAGGAAACGTCATGAAAGTCCATGCATTCAGGATCGCCGCCGCACTCGCACCTGCCGCACTCGCACTTGCCGCACTGCCGCTTGCTGCGTTCGCTTCCACCTACGATGGCGAATGCACGAACCAGCCGCAATCCAGGTGGATGAGCACGTCCGACGTCAAGGCGCGCTTCGAATCGCAAGGTTACGAGGTTCGCAAGGTGAAGACCGGCGGCAGCTGCTACGAGGTCTACGCGAAGGACAAGGATGGCGGCAAGGTCGAGCTGTTCGTCAATCCGGTCGACGCGTCCGTGGTCGGCAAGGCGGCCAAATGATGAAACCTGCCGTCGGGAGGACGGGCGTACCCGCAGCGGGCGCGCCCGGCGCCCGCGTGTCCGGCGCCGGCGTGTCCGGCGCCGGGACCGTCCGCGTCTGGGATCCGCTGGTGCGAGCCTTCCACTGGACGCTGGCGGTGGCCTTTTTCGGTGCCTGGGTGCTCGGCGACAACGGCGGCAGCGTGCATCAGGCCCTTGGCTACACGGTGCTGGGACTCGTGGCCGTTCGGACGGTGTGGGGCGTCGTCGGCAGCCGGAATGCGCGCTTCACGAGCTTCGTGCCGTCGCCGCTTCGCCTCGTCGCGTACGTGAAGGATCTTGCCGCATTCCGTGAGAAGCGCTACCTCGGCCACAATCCGGCCGGGGCGGTGATGATCATCGCGCTGCTCATCGCGCTCACCGGCACCGGCGTCACCGGCTGGTTGCTGACCACCGACGCATTCTGGGGGAGCGAAGCGCTGGGAGACGTGCACGGCGCGCTCGCCAACGGCACGCTGGCACTCGTCGGCCTGCATGTCGCCGGCGTGCTGTACAGCAGCGTTCGCCATCGCGAGAATCTGGTGCGCGCGATGTTCACCGGGCGCAAGCGCCTGCACTGACGTCATCGCCTCCGGCGCGTGAACCCTGCCGGCTGGCCGTTGTCCTCCTCTTGGTTGCAACCCCCTGGGAGACATCGCCGATGAAGATCGAAGAAGTCAGGAAACGCGCTTTTGCAATGCCCCTCACCAACCCCGGCTACCCGCCGGGCCCGTACCGGTTCGTCGACCGCGAATTCTTCACCATCACCTACCGCACCGATCCCGACGCGCTGCGCGCCGTCGTTCCCGAACCGCTCGAAGTCGCCGAGCCAGTCGTCAAGTACGAGTTCATCCGCATGCCCGACTCGACCGGCTTTGGCAACTACACCGAGTCGGGGCAGGTGATTCCGGTGCGCTTCAAGGGCCAGACCGGGGGCTACGTCCACGCGATGTACCTCGACGACGAGGCGCCGATCGCGGGCGGCCGCGAGATCTGGGGCTTTCCCAAGAAGCTTGCGTCGCCGTCGCTCAGGATCGAGAAGGACACGCTGGTCGGCGTGCTCGCCTACGGCAGCGTGAACGTGGCGATTGCGACGATGGGCTACAAGCACCACACGCTGGACCCCGCGCCGATCAAGGCGGCAGTCGAGGCGCCTGCGTTCCTGCTCAAGATCATGCCGGATGTCGACGGCAAGGCGCGCGTCTGCGAAATCGTCCGCTACTACTGCGAGGACGTGACGATCAAGGGCGCGTGGAGCGGCCCGGCCGCGCTCGAGCTCTTCCAGCACGCGCTCGCCCCGGTCGCGCAGCTCCCCGTGCTCGAGGTCGTCTCGGGCGTGCACATCCTGACCGATCTCACGCTGGGGCTCGGCAAGGTCGTCTACGACTATCTGCGCTGAGCCGAGCGCCGGCACCGCGCGTCCGCACCGACGCTGCGCGCCGACGCGGTGGAGGCGTGGCTGACCGGTCCAGGAAAGATTGCGCCTGCGAGGATCTTCGTCGTCGCGCCGAAGCCCGGCGTGGAGGGCATCGGGGGCAAGGGTGTGGCGACGCGCGTCGACTTCGCGCTAAGATGACCTGCGCGGGGAGGCTCGATGATCGAATTCGCGGTCCTGCTGGCGGCAATCGACGACGGTACGCTTGGAGCGTTCATCGTGGCGCTCGATCGCCTGCAGGGAACGATGCCGGCGCTCCAGGCGTGGCTCGAGCATGCCGCGCGCTGGGAGTCCGATCGCCGCTCGGGCTTCGACTACCCGCTGCAGCCGCCGATGGCGGCGATCTCGCCGGACGAACTGCCGGCGGCGGTGGAGGCATCGACCGTGCTCGGCACGACGTTTCGCGGGGAGCGCGGCACCCCCGCCCCTGCGATCGCCGACTTGTTCGATCGCCTGCGCGACACCCTCGCCGCCGAGGACGAGCGCCGCACCGCGCAGGTTCACTGAATCAGACGCGGCGGCGGTATTCGCCGGTACGCGTGTCGACCTCGATGCGGTCGCCGGTGTTGACGAAGAGCGGAACCTGCACCTCGAAACCGCTTGCGATCTTCGCGGGCTTGGTGACCTTCCCCGACGTGTCGCCCTTCACTGCGGGCTCGGTGTAGATGATCTCGCGCACGACCGAAGTCGGCAGCTCGACGGAGATCGCCTTGCCTTCGTAGAACGTGAGCTCGCACGCGAGCCCATCCTCGAGGTAGGGGAGCGCAGCCTCCATGTTCTCCTTCTCGACGTCGTACTGGTTGAACTCCTGATCCATGAATACGTACATCGGATCGGCGAAGTACGAGTAGCTGACTTCCCTGCGTTCGAGCTGGATCACGTCGAATTTCTCGTCGGCGCGGTAAACCGTCTCGGTGCCGCTTCCGGAGAGCAGGTTCCTGAGCTTCATCTTGACGACGGACGCGTTGCGGCCGGATTTGCTGAACTCGGCCTTCTGCACGACCATCGGATTGGCGCCGATCATGATCACGTTGCCGGCGCGAACTTCCTGGGCGATCTTCATCGTCGGTTGCCTTGCCGGCCGCGGCCGGCATCGTGGATTGAGGTGCGGGGAACCGTAAATTATAGCTTCGTCCGTGCAAATTCGACAAGCTGGGTGACGAGGTCGGGCTCGCCGGCGAGCGTCGCGGCCCATTCGCGCGCGCGGGCGCCCGCGCTTTCCAGCGCCGCGTGAAAGCCGGGCCAGGCCCGGGCGACTCCGGCCGGATCCTCGGCATCGAAGGCGCGCATCAGGCGCCGTTGCGCCTGCTGCGACGGATTCGACGCGTCCGGCAGGTGGCGGGCGAGGAATGCTTCGAGCTTCGCGGCCTGCGCGCGGCCCTCCTGCGGATAGGGCTGCCAGACGAAGGGTTTCGCCGCCCACTGCGCGCGCACGAACGAATCCTCGCCGCGGACGAAGTTCACGTCGGACGCCCACAGCAGACGATCGAACGCATCCTGGGAGGTGAATGGGCGCCATTCGATCGTCAGCCGATCCCGCGTCAGCCGTCGCGGCGCAGGCGGCACCGCGCTGCCGAGCCAGCCGGCGAGCTCCGCGGACGCGATCCCCTCCGGAACGATGCAGCGCATCGGCCGATCGCCGCGCGCCCAAAGATCGAAGAGCGCGGGCAGCGCGCGATTCGCGTAGCAGAAGAGCACGATCGAGAGTTCTGGCGCAGCGAATGAAACGGGCGCAGCGCCGTCGGCTCGACCCGCAGCCGCGTGCTCGCCCGATGCGGGCCACGCATGCGAGTGCTCGCGCTGCGCCGCATCGCGCGCTTCGATGAGTCCTGCTTCGCGGATCAGGCCGCCGGTCTTCGCGGTGAAGCCCGGGAACCAGAAGTAGCGCGTGAGCGGCCGCTGCGGATGCCGCGACGCGAGGCCGTGAACGCCGTCGACCCATGGCTCGGCCGACAGGTACTCGAGGTTGATCCACAGCGGGGGGTGCTTGCGGGCCTCCATCGCGTCGAGGTAGCGGGCGGGAAGGCCGCAGCCGAAGCCCTCGATCACCACGTCGCCGGGGTCGAAGGCCGCGCCCGCCGAGTCCGCCGCGGCGCGGACGGCGCCGGTGACGGCATCGCCGGCGCGAGCATCGAGCGCCGCGACGGTGACGCCGCGATGCACCTGCCGGGCCGGCCGCGGGTCGATCGCCGGCTCGATTTTCGCGAGCGTCGCGACCCGGTCGATCCACAGCGTGACGTCGAACCCATGCTCGCGTGCGAGCTGGCGCGCAAGACGCCAGCACACTCCGGCATCGCCGTAGTTGTCGACCACGCGGCAGAACACGTCCCAGCGCATGCCCGGCCTCGCTAGGAATCGCGCGGCAGCTCGCTCTCGTGCCACCGGGCGAGCGCTGCGTGCGCGAGCGCGCCGCTCGCGGCGAAGAGCGCGACACCGGCCGCAGCGATCAGTACGAGTGCGGCGAACATCCGCGGGATGTTGAGCTGCATGCCGGCGAGGAGGATCTGGTAGGCAAGCCCGGCCGATGCGCCTCCGGTCCCGGCGACGAACTCGGCGACGACGGCGCCGATCAGCGCGAGACCGCTCGCGATGCGCAGGCCGCCGAAGAAATACGGCAGCGCGCCCGGCACGCGCAGGCGCCACAGCGTCTGCCAGCGCGACGCTCCGGCCAGCCGAAAGAGGTCGACGAGGCCCGGATCGGCGCTGCGCAATCCGAGCGTCGTGTTGGAGATCACCGGAAAGATCGCCACGACGACTGCGCACAGCACGAGGGCTGCCCACAGGTCGTGGACCCAGATGATGATGAGCGGCGCGATCGACACGATCGGCGTGACTTGCAGCAGGATCGCGTATGGAAAGAAGCTCGTCTCGATCCACCGGCTCTGCGCGAACACGAGCGCCGCCGCGACCCCCGCGACGACTGCGATGACGAGCGCCGCGAGTGCGACGCCGAGCGTCGACGCGAGCGCATGGAAGAGCAGCACGCGGTCGGAGACGAGCGTGCGCAGGACGAGGAGCGGCGAGGGGACGAGGTAGGCAGGCACGCGGTAGACGACGACGAGCGCCTGCCACGCCGCCAGCACGACGACGCCGACGGCAGCCGGCGCGACGATGCGCAGCCACTGCCCGCGGCGGCCGCCTTGCGCGGTCATTGGGCGACGGCGCCGCCGGGTTCGCCGCCGCCGGCTTCGGCGACGCGCAGCGAAAGCCGCTGCGCGTGCGCGGCAAACGCGGGCGACAGCCGGAAGGCCGCGCTCCGCGGCCACGGCTCGTCGATCTCCCACGTGTCGACGATGCGTCCGGGGCGCGCGGCCATGGCGACGACGCGAGTCGACAGGAACACCGCTTCCTGGATGCTGTGCGTGACGAACACGACCGTGAAGCGCTGCGCCGACCACAGCGCGAGGAGCTCGCCGTCGAGGCGCTCGCGCGCGAACTCGTCGAGTGCGCCGAACGGCTCGTCCATGAGCAGGAGATCGGGCTCGGCCGCGAGCGCGCGCGCGATCGACGCGCGCATCTGCATGCCCCCCGAGAGTTCGCGCGGCAGGCTTCCGGCGGACGCCGCGAGGTTGACGAGGGCGAGCGCGTCGGCGACCCGCGCGTCGGCCCGCGCGCGCGGCATCCGCGCGAGGTCGAGAGGCAGCCGCACGTTGGTGTCGACACGCGCCCATGGCATCAGCGTCGGCGACTGGAACACGAAGCCAATGCGCGGGCGTCCCTCGCTGGTTGCGATGCGTCCCGCGGTCGCGTGGGTGAGGCCCGCGATCAGCTTCAGCAGCGTCGACTTGCCGCACCCCGAAGGACCGACCAGCGTCAGGAATTCTCCGCGCCGGACGGCAAGGTCGATGCCGGCGAGCGCGCGGGTGCCGTTCGGCCAGGTCTTCGCGATGCCGGAGAGCTCGATGACCGCCGGTCCGGCGACGAATCCGGTCACGGCACCACGCGTACGGCCCTGACGATGTCGAGCGTGTACGCGCGCCGATAATCGACGCCGGAGCGCGTCAGTCCTGCCTCGCGCAGGAACGCGAACGTCGCCTTCCAGCGCCGGTCGGTCATCGTCAGCAGGCCGAGCCCTCGCGCGTCGCCTCCGGTGACGAGGTCGTGGTTGCGGATCTCGCGCAGGCCGTAGGCGAGAAGATCGTCGGTCATCGCCGGGTTCGCCTTCCTGATCAGCGCATTGGCCGGCGCCGGGTTCGCGAGGTAGCTTTTCCAGCCTTCGGCCGAGGCGCGGACGAAGCGCTCGAGCGCATCGGCGCGATGCGCGAGCGTCGCGCGGGTGACCGAAAGGGTCTCCGAGTACGGCGGGTAGCCGTAATCGGCGAGCAGGAACACGACCGGCTTCACGCCGCCCTTCTCGATCGAATAGGGCTCGGAGGTGACGAAGCCCTGCTGGGACAGCGCGGGATCGGCGAGGAACGGCTGCACCGAGAACGCGTACGGGCGCTTCTGGCTGTCGGTGAATCCGTACTTGTTGCGCAGCCACGGCCAGAACGTGATGTTGCTCGCGCTGCCGATTGCGATCGGGCGGCCGGCGAGGTCCTCGATGCGCTCGATTCCAGGGTGCGCGATCAGCACAGTCGGGTTCTTCTGGAACGTGGCGGCAATCGCGACGACGGGCACGTCGTGCTCGACGGCGGAGATCACCTGCAGCGCATCCGACATCGCGACGTCGATCTCGCCGGCCGCAAGGAGCTGCAGCCCGTTGATCTGGGGGCCACCCATGCGGATCGTCACGTCGAGCCCGTACTTGCGGTAGATGCCTTCGGCCTCGGCCTGGTAGAAGCCGCCGTGCTCGGCCTCGGCGAGCCAGTCGGTGGCGAGCACGATGCGCGTGAGCGGCTGTGCGTGCGCAAGCCCCGCTGCGCAGGTTGCGGCGAGCGCGACGCGGGCTGCGATGCACAGGATCCGTCGAAGCACGTTCACTTTCTCCGGCATGACGACGCGCGGTGGTTTCGCTGCATGAAGGCGCGCCCGCCACCGCAGCGCGAGGCCCGGCGGGCGAGGCGAATTATGCGACAGCGCAGGCGTTGCGCCGGGCCGATCCCGATCCCCAGTCCGAAAACGGCGAGTCGGCTGCGCGCCCGCGAGGCATAATCGGCCCATGCCGCTCGATTCCGAAAGCTGTTACCGCGCGCTCGCCACGCACGACCGCCGCTTCGACGGCCGTTTCTTCGTCGGCGTGCGCACGACCGGCGTCTACTGCCGCCCCGTGTGCGGCGCAAGGCTGCCGCGGCGCGAGAATTGCCGCTTCTTCACGAGCGCCGCCGCGGCCGAAGCCGGGGGCTATCGCCCGTGCCTGCGCTGCCGCCCCGAACTCGCTCCCGGTCTTGCGAGCGTCGATGCGTCGGCGCAGTTCGCTCAGGCGGCCGTGCGGCTGATCGAGGAGGGCGTGCTCGAGCACGGCGGCGTCGATGCGCTGGCTGCGCGGATCGGAGTCACGAGCCGCCACCTGCGTCGCATCTTCGATGCCGAGTTCGGCGTCTCCCCGGTCGAATACGCGCAGACGCAACGCCTGCTGCTCGCGAAGCGCCTGCTCACCGACACGTCGCTGCCCGTCCTCGACGTCGCGTACGCGAGCGGCTTCAAGAGCCTGCGCCGCTTCAATGCGCTGTTCAGCACGCGCTACCGGATGGCGCCGTCGCACCTGCGCCGTGCGACCGCGCCTGCAGCGGCGCCCGGCGTGCTGCGCTTCGAACTCGCCTACCGGCCGCCGTTCGCCTGGGATGCGCTGCTCGCGTTCCTCGCTGCACGCGCGATTCCAGGCGTCGAGCACGTCGAGCGGGGACGCTACCTGCGCACGCTTGCGATCGCCCACCGCGGCCAACGCGCCGCCGGTCATATCGCCGTCGCGCACGCGAGGCGGCGCAGCGCAGTGCAGCTCGAAGTGTCGCCGGACCTCGCCTGCGTCGTTCCGGCGGTGATCGGCCGCGTCCGGCAGGCGTTCGATCTCGGCTGCGACCCCGCGCCGATCGCTGCGAGGCTCGGCGACCTCGCGCAGACGATGCCGGGATTGCGCGTACCCGGCACCTGCGACGGCTTCGAAGTCGCCGCGCGCGCGGTCATCGGCCAGCAGATCAGCGTTGCCGCGGCGCGAACGCTGCTCGGACGCCTTGCGGCGGCGTTCGGCGAGCCGCTCGCGGGCGACGTCCCCCGCGCCATCATGCACGTGTTCCCGGCTCCCGCGGCGATCGCCGCGCGCCCGATCGCCGAGCTGCGGGCAATCGGGCTGCCGGCGTCGCGCGCCCAGACGCTCGCCGATCTTGCCCGGAGCGTCGCGAGCGGCACGATTGCCCTCGTTCCCGGCGCCGGCGTCGAGCGCACGATGGCGGCACTCGAGTCGATTCGCGGCATCGGGCGCTGGACGTCGAGCTACATCGCAATGCGCGCGCTCGGCTGGCCCGACGCGTTCCTCGAAAGCGATCTCGGCGTGCTGAAGGCGCTCGGAGAAACGAGCGCCGCACAGGCGCGCCGGCGCAGCGAAGCCTGGCGCCCGTGGCGCGCCTATGCAGTCATTCACCTGTGGAGTCGACATGCCTGAAGCCAAGACAACGTCCGCCGTGCGCGAGGCGCGCTCGATCTGCCGGACGGCAAGCCCGCTCGGAGAGATCCTGCTCGTCGCCAATGCGCGCGGCGACGCCCTCGCCGGTCTCTACCTCGCCGGCCAGAAGTACCACCCGGCCGTGCCTTCGCTGTGGCACAACGATCCGCGGCTGCCGATCCTGCGCGAGGCCGTGCGCCAACTGCGCGAATATTTCGCCGGCACGCGAACGCGGTTCGACCTCCCGCTCGATCCCGCCGGAACGCCGTTCCAGCGCAAGGTCTGGCGCGAGATCGCCGCGGTACCGGCGGGCACGACGATCAGCTACGCGGAGCTTGCGCGCCGCTGCGGCAAGCCCGCGGCGATCCGCGCAGTGGGTGCGGCGACCGGGCGCAACCCGATGACGGTGATCGTCCCCTGTCACCGGATCGTCGGCAGCGACGGGTCGCTGACCGGCTACGCCGGCGGCCTCGAGCGCAAGCGGATGCTCCTCGATCTCGAGGCGCGCGCTGCGGCCGGCGCGGTGCGACGCGTCGCGTAGGCGCGCCGCAATGGGCATCGTGAGCCGCGCCGCCGGTGCGGATGATCTTCGCGACACCGCCGGGCTTCGGCGGCTGTTCGACCGCCAGCGCACCGCATTTGCGGCCGAGCGTTTTCCGCCGCTCACGGTGCGTCGCGAGCGCATCGCGCGGCTCGCCGCGACCGTCACCCGGCACGGCGGCGAGCTCGCCGCTGCAATCGATCGCGACTTCGGGCATCGTCCGCAGCAGGAGACGCGGCTCGCCGAGCTCTATGTCGTCGCGGCCGAGTGCCGCCGCACGCGCACGCATCTCGCGCGCTGGATGCGCCCGAAGCGTGTCGCGACGCCGCTCCATCTGGCTCCCGGCTCGGCGTGGGTCATGCCGCAGCCGAAAGGGGTCGCGGGCATCGTGAGCCCCTGGAACTACCCGGTGCAGCTCGCCCTCGCTCCCGCGGTTGCCGCGCTCGCCGCGGGCAATCGCGTGATGCTGAAGCCCTCCGAGCTGACGCCGGCGACGTCGACGCTGCTGCGCGATCTCGTCGCCGCGTCGTTCGCCGAAGACGAGTTCGCCGTCGTGCTGGGCGACGCCGAGGCAGGCGCCGCGTTCACCGCATTGCCGTTCGACCACCTGTTCTTCACCGGTTCGACCGCAGTCGGGCGCAAGGTCGCGCTGGCGGCCGCCGCAAACCTGACTCCGGTGACGCTCGAGCTCGGCGGCAAATCGCCCGCGCTCTTCGACGAAACTGCCGACTTCGACGTCGCGGTGCCGCGGCTGCTCGCGGGCAAGCTGTTGAACGCCGGGCAGACCTGCATCGCGCCGGATTACGCGCTCGTGCCGGCCGGACGGGTCGAAGCGTTCGAGGCGGCGATCGGGCGCGCCATCGTCCGCATGTATCCGGACGCGCTTGCGAACCGCGACTATGCGTCGATCGTCAATGCCGGCCATTACGCTCGCCTCGAGGCACTCGTCGACGACGCACGTACGCGCGGCGCGCGAATCGTGACCTTCGACGATGCGCATGTTTCCGATGCACGCGCCGATGCCCATGGCATGGCGCGCGGCGATGCGCACACGGGTGCAGCGGCGCCCGGCGGCCTGCCTCGCAGGTTTCCGCCGACGCTCGTCGTCGGGGTCGACAACGGCATGGCGATCATGCGCGAGGAGATCTTCGGCCCGCTGCTGCCGGTCGAGCCCTACGCGTCGCTCGACGACGCGATCGCGCGGATCAACGCACGTCCGCATCCACTCGCGCTGTACTGGTTTGGAGCCGATCGTGCGCGCCGCAACCGCATGCTCGAAGAGACCCTTGCCGGGGGCGTCACGCTCGACGACACGCTATGGCATTTCATCCACGACGGCCTGCCCTTCGGAGGCGTCGGAGCGTCGGGAACCGGCGTCTACCACGGCGAACACGGCTTCACGACGTTCTCGCACGTGAAGCCGGTGTTCCGCCAGGCGCGGATTGCCGCAGGATCACTCCTCTACCCGCCGTACGGGCGGCGCTTCGAACGCGTCCTCGCCTGGCTCTCGCGCCTCACCGCCTAGGACGTCATCGGCGCCTTGCGGTGCCCGTCGTGGCTCATCGCGACGGCGAGGATCGCAAACAGGATGACGAGCAGCCCGACGACCACCGCGTTGGTCTGTGCGGCGCGGCTGGTGACGTCGATGACCCAAGAAGAGATCAGCATCCACACGCCGAGGAGAAGGTTGATGATCTCTTCCCACGCCTGCGGCATCGACACCGCGATCGCCGAGAACACGACGACGGCGACGCCGAGAATCCATGCGTTCCACGATGCCGCCATCTGGCTGCCTTCGAAGCCGACCGCCCACGGCGAGATGAATAGCCATATGCCTATCAGCAGATTGATCCAGTCCTGCCAGCGTTGCTGTCTTGTCACGTCTTTCATCGAAGTACCCTCCTGGTGACCCGATGCCGGTTAGACCTTGTCGCGAGGCCGGGATTCCCGCCATCGCGTGCTAAGCTTCGTCGCCCGCGTGGCGCGGGCCATGCGCTGCGCATGGATGCCGCGACGAAGGTGAGGGGAGCCGATTCCTGAGCGACGCGATGGCGACACTGGCCATCTCCGAGACTGCCGACGGCGGCCGGGTGCTCGCACTCGCGGGCCGGCTCGACGCGTCGACGATCCGGCCGCTGTGGGACGAGGGGCGGCGGGCCGTCGCCGCTGCGCAGGGTGCTCGCGTGGTCGTCGACGCGGCGAAAGTCGACTACTGCGACGGCGCCGGTGTCGCGATGCTGATCGGCCTGATGCAGCAGGGCGGCCCGGACCGCGTCGAGGTCGCCAATCTCGCCCCGGCGTTCGCCGCGCTGCTTGGCCAGTTCGACGCCGAGAGGCTCGCGCGCGACCTCGATCCGGCACCGCCGCGGCGCCCGGCGGTGGAGGAGACGGGGCTCGTCGCGGCGACGATCTGGGCGGACCTGAAGCGCCTCATCGTGTTCACGGGAGAGACCGCGGCGGCGCTCGCGTGGGCAGTGCGCAGGCCGGACCGGGTGCGCTGGAAGGACGTCTGGATGATCTGCGAGCGCGTCGGCGTCGACGCGCTTCCGATCGTTGCGCTGATCTCCTTCCTGCTTGGCGTGATCCTCGCATTCGAATCGGCCGTACCGATGCGCCGCTTCGGCGCCGAACTCTTCGTCGCCGACCTGATCGGCATTGCGATGCTGCGCGAGCTCGGTGCGCTGATGACGGCGATCCTGCTCGCCGGACGCTCGGGAGCGGCGTTCGCGGCCGAGCTCGGCACGATGACGGTGAACCAGGAGGTCGACGCGCTCACGACGATGGGCCTCGACCCGGTGCGCTTCCTCGTCACGCCGCGGATCATCGCGGCGCTCCTGATGACTCCGCTCCTGACGCTCTTCGCCGACCTCGTCGGGCTCCTTGGCGGCGCGGTGACGATGCACGCCTTCTCCATCCCGTTCGTGACCTACATCCGCGAGATCAACGGCATCGTCGACTTCGGCGATTTCATGGCGGGCTTCGTGAAGTCGTTCGTGTTCGCGGTCCTCATCGCCGGCATCGGCTGCCTGCGCGGCCTGCAGGCGCGCGCCGGAGCGTCGTCGGTCGGCGACTCGGCGACGAGCGCAGTGGTATCGGGGATCGTCCTGCTCGTCATCGTCGACGGTGTCTTCGCCGTCGTCTACTACCTGCTCGGCATCTGACGATGGCCGCAGCGCTGCCGGACGATCCGATCATTCGCGTGCGCGACGTGACCGCGGGCTACGGCGAGACGGCGATCCTCGAGCACGTGACCTTCGACGTCCGCCGCGGCGAGATCTTCGTGATCCTCGGCGGCTCGGGCAGCGGCAAGAGCACGCTCTTGAAGCACATGATCGGGCTCGAGCCGACGCTCGCGGGAAGCATCCTCATCGACGGCGACGACATCGTCACGGCCGAGGGCGACCTGCGCCAGGCGATCCTGCGCAGGTTCGGCGTCATGTACCAGTCGGGCGCGCTGTTCGGCTCGATGACCCTCGCCGAGAACGTGCGCCTGCCGCTCGAGGAATACACCGATCTCGACGACGGCGAGATCGCGCTCATTGCGCGGATGAAGCTCGCGATGGTCGGCCTCGACGCGTATACGGGGCACCTTCCCGCCGAGGTCTCGGGAGGCATGCAGAAGCGCGCGGCGATCGCCCGTGCGCTCGCGCTCGATCCGAAGATCGTGTTTCTCGACGAGCCTTCGGCGGGACTCGATCCGATCACCTCGGCCGAGCTCGATGCGCTGGTGCGAAGGCTCGCGCGCGGGCTCGGCGTCACGTTCGTCATCGTGAGCCACGAGCTGCCGAGCATCTTCGCGATCGCCGATCGCGTGATCATGGTCGACCGCGCGAGGCGCGGCATCGTCGCCGAAGGCGATCCGCGCGAGCTATGCGACTCTTCGCCCGATCCATGGGTGCGCCGCTTCTTCCACCGCGAAGCCGAGCCCCTTCCCGCATGAGCCGCGAAGCCAACTACTTCAAGCTCGGCCTGTTCGTCATCGCCGGCATCGCGGTCGCCATCGCGCTCCTCCTCATCGTCGGCACCGGCGCGTTCTTCCGCTCGCGCACGACGATCGAGACGTACTTCAACGAGTCGGTGCAGGGGCTCGACGTCGGCTCGAAGATGAAGTATCGGGGTGTGACGATCGGCGCGGTGACGAAGATCAGCTTCACCTACGTGAAGTACGAGCAGAACGAGCCGATGAGCAAGCGCAGGCGCTACGTTCTGGTCGAGGCGCAGATCGAGCCCGGGCTCGTCGGCGGCAAGGTGGCTCGCGACATCGCGACTCCCGAGGCGACCAAGCTCGAAGTCGCACGCGGGTTGCGCGTGCACCTCGCTCCGCAGGGGATCACCGGCACCAGCTATCTCGAGCTCGATTACGTCGACAATCCGGCGCCGGAACTGCCGATCGACTGGACCCCGGACAACATCTATATCCCGAGCACACCCTCGACGGTCGAGACCTTCGTCGCAGCCGCGACCGAGATCGTCGACCGGCTGCATCGGCTCGACATCGAGGGGACGATCGCCAACCTGAACCGGCTGCTGGTGACGGCCAACGACCGCATCGCGGCGGTCGACACCGGGGCGCTGTCGCAGCACGCCGATCGCACGCTCGGCAAGCTCGACAAGACGCTCGACGGCATCCAGAGCAGGAAGCTTTCGGACGAGGCCATCGGGCTCATCGCCGAGCTTCGCTCGACGAATGCGGAGCTGAAGACCCTGCTTGCGAGCGACGCGCTGCAGAAGCTTCCCGAGAACACCACCGCGACGCTCGCGAGCGTGCGGGCGCTCGTCGACAATCCGAAGCTCGCCCAGTCGATCAACCACCTCGAGCGGACGATGGGGCGCCTCGATCAGATCTTCGGAGGCGGCGAGGCCGATCTCGGCGCAACCTTCCGCAACCTGCGCGAGATCACCGACAACCTTCGCGAGCTGACCGACGACGCCAAGCGCTATCCATCGAACGTCCTGTTCGGCGCCCCGCCGCCGCCGATCCAGTTCGGCCCGGCGACGCGCTCCCAGGGGGCCCATCCATGACGAACCCGATCCCCGGTCGAGATCCGGCTGCTTCGCGCGTGGGCGCTTCGCGCGTCACGCGAAACGTGCGAGCACTTGCCGCGTTCGCGCTCGCAGCGTCGCTCGCCGCATGCTCGCCGTTTTCGAGGCCGCCGACGCTGCGCGAGACCTACCTCCTGCAGCCGAAGCTTCCCTCTGCCGCCGTCGCCGCGCCGCACCCGGGCAGCCTTCGTGTCGGCACGGTTCGCGTCGCGGCGCCGTACCGCGGGCGCGACTTCGTCTTTCGCACAGAGGCGCTCAAGTTCGAATCGAATTACTACTTCCAGTTCCTCGTCGATCCCGCCGCGATGATCGCCGACGAAACGGCTCGCGCCCTCGAGGCTGCACGGCCGTTCGCCGAGGTCGTCGGCGCGGGGTCGGGTGTCGACGCCGACTGGCGCCTCGACGCCTTCGTGTCGGCGCTCTACGCCGATGTGCGCGACCCGACGCACCCGGTGGCCGAGCTCGACGTGACCTGGTACCTGACGGGGACCGACGGCCGCGCGCGCACGCCGGTCTGGACGCGCGCATACCGGCAGGCAACGCCGATGCGCGATGCGACGCCGCAAGCCTACGCAGCGGCGCTCAATGCGGGCTTCGGAGCGATCGTTGGCGAGCTCGCGGGCGATCTCGCGCAGGCGAAGCTTCCCTCCCGCTGACGATCTCGGCTTCGAGGTCGTGCGCACCCGAGCCGGTGACGGCGACGCGCACGAACTCGCCCGCCGAGCACCCCCCCGCATCGCGGATGCGCACGATGCCGTCGATCTCGGGGGCATCGGCGACCGAGCGTGCGATTGCGACGTCGCGCTCGACGCGATCGACGAGCACGTCCTCGATGTGTCCGACGCGGCCGGCAAGGCGCGCAGTGCTGATCGTCGCCTGCAGCGCCATCAGGCGCGCGCGGCGCTCCTCGCGCAGCGCTTCGGGAACCGCGCCGGGGAGCGCGTTGGCCGCGGCGCCTTCGACGGGCGAGTAGGCGAAGCAGCCGACCCGATCGAGCGCCGCCTCGCGCAGGAAGTCGAGGAGCTCGTCGAACTCGGCGTCGGTCTCTCCGGGAAAACCCGCAATGAACGTGCTGCGAAGCACGATTCCCGGCCGTTCCCGGCGCCAAGCGCGGATGCGCTCCAGCACCTTCTCCGGCGCGGCCGGCCGCTTCATCAGCCGCAGGATCCTCGGGCTCGCGTGCTGGAACGGGATGTCGAGGTAGGCGAGGAGCCCCCGGTCGATGGGCGCCTCGCACATCAGCGGAAGGAGTTCGTCGACGTGGGGGTACGGATAGACATAGTGGAGCCGCACCCACGCGTCGTGGTCGCGCGCGAGGGCCGCGAGTTCGCGCGCGAGCTCGGCGGCGCGCGTCTTCATCGGTCGGCCCTGCCAGAAGGCGGTTCGGTAGCGCAGGTCGACGCCGTAGGCGCTCGTATCCTGCGAGACGACGAGGAGCTCGTGCACGCCGGCACGAAACAGACGCTCGGCCTCGACGAGCACGTCTCCGATCGGCCGCGATAC